>MEEF01000008.1 GCA_001724355.1 Mesorhizobium sp. SCN 65-20
CCGTGCTGTTGCGCGAGGGCGTGTGGAAGAACGAGGAGACCGCATCGTGACCGATGCCCCCGAAAACACCCCATCCGGCGCGCCGACGCACTCCGGCTTCGTCGCGCTGATCGGCGCCCCCAATGCCGGCAAGTCGACGCTCGTCAACCAACTGGTCGGCGCCAAGGTGTCGATCGTCACCCACAAGGTGCAGACCACGCGCGCCATCGTGCGCGGCATCGCCACCCACGACAACGCCCAGATCGTCTTCATCGACACGCCCGGAATCTTCAAGCCGCGCCGCCGGCTGGACACGGCGATGGTGACCACCGCCTGGGGCGGCGCCAAGGACGCCGACCTGGTCCTGGTCCTGATCGACGCCGAACGCGGCATCAAGGGCGACGCCGACGCGATCCTCGACCACCTCAAGGACACTCGCCAGCCCAAGGTGCTGATCCTCAACAAGGTCGATCGTGTCGATCCGGAAAAGCTGCTGAAGCTGACCGCGACCGCTAACGAGCGCGTGGACTTCGAGCGCACCTTCATGGTGTCGGCGCTGACCGGTTCGGGTTGCAAGGACCTGCTCGATTTCCTGGCAAAACGCCTGCCGGAAGGCCCCTGGTATTATCCTGAAGACCAGATCTCGGACCTGCCGATGCGCCAGCTCGCGGCTGAGATCACGCGCGAGAAGCTCTATCTGCGCCTGCACCAGGAACTGCCCTATTCGTCCCATGTCGAGACCGAGAAGTGGGAAGAAAAGAAGGACGGCTCGGTGCGCATCGAGCAGGTCATCTATGTCGAGCGCGACAGCCAGAAGAAGATCGTCCTCGGCCACAAGGGCGAGACCATCCGCGCCATCGGCCAGGCCGCGCGCAAGGAGATCGGCGACATCCTCGAGCAGACCGTGCACCTGTTCCTGTTCGTGAAGGTGCGCGAGAACTGGGGCGACGATCCCGAGCGCTACCGCGAGATGGGGCTGGACTTCCCGCGTTAGGGGAGCCTTCAACTCTCTCGAATCGCGGCCACTTTCCATCTCTTTGTTTCGGCTCAATTCCTGACTCAACGTCGCATTACCTGCCCCGGTCGTGCAGCGAGGGCGGGGGATCTGCGACGGCAACACGGGATGGATGGACGGTCTATCCCTCGCGTCGAGCCCGCTCGACCCTCTCGAACTGACGATGAGGTTTGCGCCGAAAGCGGCCTTTTATGCTTGGAAGCGCTCCCTCGACCGAGCAGATCGGCGCAAACGTTCTGGCCTCCTGGCAGACGCAGTCGGGACCATGACTGTCCGTCCCAACTGCTTGACCACGCGTCCAAAGCTCTTGACTGGCGTGGCAAGTACAGATCACTCATATCGCTCGATCGGTGAAGGACAGTAGAAGCAAACAGCGATTGTCCGGTGGGCAAGGGCGAGATGTTCGGCATGGCAGCGTCACAGCGAGAAGAGTGGCCATTTCCGCCCGGCGAACAGTGCTTGGCCGCCTGGAAGAAAGCGATCTCTCTGCTGGTCGACTGTTCCATTCCCGAGGATGCAGACCCCACGCTTTTTGATTTCCACGGCAGCAGTTGGCAGCTGCCGGGGGCCTTTCTGCACATGAGCGGCGGTTCGGCGATGGCGATGTCGCGGACGCAGCAGGTCATAGACGAGCGGCCGGCCCCGCATATGGTGCTGTTTATGCTTCTGGAAGGGCGGGTAACGAGCAACTATGACGGATTGGTTCAGGAGCATGAGCCCGGAGACATCGTCGTCGTCGACTATTCGTTGCCTTATGAGAGCCGGACGTCGGGCTTCGAGGCGATCACGCTGACCTTGGACAAGGCCAGCATGCCGACCGAGTTCCAGAACCACGCTCACGGCCTCGTGCTGATGGCGAAGGAGCATGCCGGCGCCATGCTCGGGGCCCAGATCAAGGCACTCGTGGAGCATATTGACGGTCTCAGTGTTCACCAGAGCCAGGTGACGGTCGATGGCATCCTGCGCTTTGCCGCGGCCGCCTTTGCAACGCCCGCGGCACGGGAACGGCGTGATAGGCGCTTCCTCTTCCAACGTGCTTCGTCGGCCGCGCGACAGAGTTTGTCCGATCCCGATTTCGGTCCCAATGAGTTGGTCTCGGCGCTGGGTGTTTCCCGATCCAAGCTTTTTCGCTTGTTCGAGCCTCATGGCGGCGTACAGCGCTGGATGCTCGCCGAACGACTGAGGGCAAGCTTGCAGGGCATCCTGCGCTCTACACCGGATTGCAAGATAGCCGCCATCGCCCGCAATCATGGGTTTCGTAGCGAGGCGCATTTCAGCCGCGCCTTTCAGAAGCGATATCAGATCAGCCCGAGTTCCGTCCGCACGCTCGCCGGAGATTCACTGCGGAGAGAGGCGTATGAGACGTTGCTGAAGCAAGGCGGCGGAAACGGCGGAGCGATCGTCGAAGCCTGGCTCGCGGCGGCTCGAGCCTGAAAGCTTTGAGGAGTCTGGTGACCTCGCTGCAACCTCGCAGCGAACCCTGCACCGGACGAAGGCGGCCTTACGACTGCCGCCTTCACGCGATGCACTCAGATCAGAACTTGTAGTTCAAGCCAGCCTTGAGCGTATGGAAGGCAGCATCCATCTCGATCCTATCACCGGTGAAGACAAGATCCGTCGCTTTCAGGCCGCCGAGATCAACATAGAGATATTCGGTCTTCAGGGTGACCTTGTCGGTGATGCCGTATTCGACGCCCGCGCCGGCGGTCCAGCCCAGATTGGTGTCGGCAAGCGCTTCGTCGCGTCCGTCGCTATTGCTTCTGGAATACGCAGTCCTGCCATAGGCGCCGCCGCCCGTGCCGTAGAACAGGACATTGTCTTGCGCGTAGCCCAAACGGCCGCGCAGCGTACCGAACCAGTCGATCTCGATCGCATAGCGAGAACTGTAGCCGTCGAGATAGGACTCGCTATGTTCGGCCTTGATCCCGGACGCGGAGATATCCGCCTCGACGCCAGCGACCCAGTTCGGGGCGAGTTGGTAGTTGTAACCGATCTGGGCGCCGCCGAAGGCGCCGAATGCCCTGTCGCTGATGTTGTAGCCATCCAGGCCAAACTCAGTTTCAATGGTGTAGGAACGGTCAAATTTGCCGCCGCCGAGACCGCCATGGACGCCAATGTAAGGGCCGCTCCAGTCATATGCGAAGCGTTCCGCAACCGGCGCCGGAGAGGGCTCGCTGATCACGTCGGCCGCCTGCGCCGAGTTCAGTCCCAGGATAATAACGGAAGAAACGACAGTAATTCTGGCAAATGTTCTCAAGGCTTTCCTCGATATTCTCATGTTTGAATATTCGAGTCCGTAGCATGAGAAGATCATTCGGCGCCTTGATTGCGCGTCTCATCTTGATGACCGAACATCCCAATATGTTCGGTCGGCCCGTCGGGGGCGGTGACAACGCAGAATAGCGGTGCGAATTCTGCGAAGGCAGTTCAACAAATGCTCTGCCGGTGGCCGGCGCGCGTATCACATCCACCTGCGTTGCGTCGGCCTCTTCGCCTGCGGAGACCTGCGGGTCCTGCATGCATGGGATCAGCGCGCCAGGGAGGGCACGAACATGCCGGAAGAAGCCGTCCAGACGGGGCAGGTCGGAGAAGCGCTGGTGGGGCAGCCCCATCACCCACCGTCTTCGTATCTGGGCGGGGCACTGGGCAAAATATGGGAGTTCTTCGCGCTTGCCCGGCCACTCCACGGCCATGGTCAGCGACCTGACGGATTGGAGGCTTTGGACATGCTCGGCGGCTGGAAGGGATCGGATGCCGGGCGACACGACCCCTGAGGGCCGATGCGTCGGGCCCGCCTCGTGGCGCGTTCATGGTTGTCTATGACGCAGGCGCGTCATTTCGATCCGGGCAGGACGACCCGACGCCTCATCCGATTGCCTTAGCGTCCCAAAATTTTCGAAGATCAAAAACACAGAGATAAATCATGCCGGTTATTTCCAAGATGTATTTCATGACCGCTATCTGCTTTCTCGTGGCCGGAATTCTGGTCGGCTTGCATATGTCGATGACGCGTGATTTCGCCCCAACTGGCGCGCACGCCCACATAAATCTGCTCGGCTGGGTGACGATGTCGATCTTCGGGACGTTTCACGCACTCAATCCCCGCGGTGCCGAAACTCGATTGGCGAAAGTGCAGTATTACGTTTACACCGGCGGCGTGCTCATGATGACGCCGGCACTCTACTTGCTGCTGACGGGAACCCCGTCGGCAGAGCCAGTCGTTGCAGGGTCATCCCTGGTCGTGTTCGCCGGAGTGCTGATGTTCGCCGCGATCATTTTTCGCGCTCGCGGCAGCTTGGGCGAGGCCGGTGCCGCGCCCCGCGCCGCCAGCTAGGATGGCTCCGAGGTTGCCGAAGTTGCCAAAGTGGTGATCTACACGATTGCACCAGGGGTTGTCGCAAGTTCTTGACTGACAACCCCGCCTGTATATCTCATGGCTTCTCGTAACGGCACGGAGGGGTTCCGTGGAGAGTGCGGCTGCCGCGAGTGCGCGTCGGGTAGAGATACTCGCAGCCTTGGATTCGTATTTCTCTGATTTCGATACCATGGCCGGCAGCCCGGTCGCCTGGGACCAGAAATACGACCACATCGGCCGAGGCAGTTTCGACGGGCGCATCACGCAGGTCGTGCTCAACACATTGCAGGTCGGCCGCGTCGTCTACCGGCCGGGGATCATGCAGCGGGGCAGTGCGCCAACCGGCTCCTGGGCAATCGGGCTGCCGATCTCGGTCGAGGGCTCGCTGCATCTGAGGGGACGTCAGGTCGCGGCGGGGCAACCGCTCGTCGTTGGGCCTTGCGCCGACATCGCGTTCACTGCCAATGGTGCGACCGATCTGGCGCTTGTCGCCATCCCGGTCGAGCAGATCGAGCGCTGGATGTGGACGAGGCGCGGTGCGACGAGCATCGATCGCAAGTACCTGGACCGCGCCTGGACTGTAGCCGAGGCCGAAATTGCCCGGCGTGGGGCGACACTTCTGAGGTTGCTCGGATCGCTGCTCAGGAGCGCCAAGGCGGACATCCATCAGAACGTGCTCGGAGCGATCGAGGGAGCGCTGGTCGATACCGTGCTGGGCATGGTCCCGTCGTCGGAGGTGGCCGAGCCGTTGCACCGCCGTGCCCGTACGGCGATGAAATTGCGTGACATGCTTCTCGGCAGCGTGGAAGCGCCGGTGAGCATAACCGCGATGTGCGAGAGCCTCGGGGTCCGGGAGCGAACGCTCTTCCTGAGCTGCGTCGAGGCGTTCGGCAGGCCGCCCAAAAGGCTGCTGCTGGAGTTGCGCCTCAACGCGGCGCGCCGTGCGCTCACCAATCCCGAAGTCGAACGCACTGTCACAGCGGTTGCCGCGCGCTTCGGATTCCTGCATTTCGGCCACTTCTCCGCCGAGTATGTCCGTCAATTCGGAGAATTGCCTTCCGTGACGCTCGCCAAGGCGTTGGGGGCGGTCGAGAGCCCCAATCGCGCCTGGGCCCGTATGAGATGAAGGCCCGGCTGGGGTTCCAGCCGGGCCTCTTCATCCGTTTCGTTCAGCCAGTAGCCGTCCTACTGGGCGGCAATTGCAGGCAGAGCGCTGGCCTTGACGACGGGCGGTGGGTTCCATTTCCCGGTCAAGGCGGCGGCCTTGGGCGCGTAGAGGCGCATCGTCAGGTTGTAGGGCCCGTCGGGAGCCGGAAGCCAGTTTGCCTCCTTGTCCTTGCCGGGGCTCTCGTTCTGGAAGTAGAGGTCGAGCGAGCCGTCGGCATTGTGCTGGAAGGGCATCCAGCTGCTGACCGCGAACCTGTTCAGCGCGTTGGCCACCTGGAAGCCGTCCTTGTCGTACAGGGTGATGGACCAGAATGCGCCGGCAGGCGGGATCTGGTCCTTTTCGAAGTGGATGGCATAGTTGGCCCTGCCGTCCAGCGGCTGTCCCTGCTCGTCGGCGAGGTTGAGCGGGTAGATGGCGTCTTCCGGCAGGTTGGCGCCGAGCCCTTGCTGGGCGACGATGGCACGCTTGAGATAGTAGTTGCCGTAGACACCCATCGTATCGGTGTTCATCGACCATCCGTTCGCAACCCGCGCGAGCGTCTTGACCTTCCAGGCCATCAGCGCCTGCGCATTCTGCGGCACGGTCTTGAAGCCCTGTTGGACGGCATCGCCCGCCTTGGTGAGGTCGAAGCTCTTGCCCGGCTCGAATCCTATCTGCTTCAGCCGGGCAAGGATTGGCTGATCGGTCATATGCGGGGCATGGACCTTCAGGAGTTCGGCGGCATAGGCGAAGTATTTGTCGGCCGGCATGGTGTCGACCTGGGTCTTGGGCGGCGTCTTCATGTCGATCGACGGATCGATCTTCACCTCGGCCGTCTTGGCTTCCTGGCCCCATTCCGACAGCGGCGTGACCTTGTAGCCGTCCTGGATCTTGTTCACGGCCGCGTAGTCCGAGGGGCCGTCGGTCTTGGTGCGCCCGATGACCCAGACATAGGGGGTTGGCGCGTCGATCCTTTGCGTCCCTTCAGGCAGCTTGTATTCGTCGAACTTCTCCCGAAGCTCAGGCCGCCAGCCGGGAGGGGCGACCAGGAAATGACCCGCTGCCGTCCCCGTCGTGCGCCACCCGGGCGAGGCAAACACGTCCGTCCACATGTCGAGCATGGGCAGCAGGTAGTAACGTCCCTGCGTGTCGGGCGCCGAAACCACCACCGGTTCCTTGGTCAGGTCGAGCCAGGCGCTCGAATAGAGCGTGTCGAAATTCGGACGCACGACGACCTTCATGTCCGCCGGCGGGAATTCCCGGATGTTGTTGAATGCATTGGGAGGACCGCCGATCGCGCCGGCCTTGGCTTCGGCGTTGGTGAGTTGCTTGCGCGTGATGTCCATCGTGATCAGCGGATAGAAATAGACATACGCGTCCACGCCGATCGCGTGGGCCTCGTCCTGGCTGATCGTTTCGGCGGCACCTGCCATTTGAGCGAATGCGACGGTGGCCGTCATGACGCCTAGCCGGCAGAAGTTCAGCAGCAGCTTGCCTGTGCCGCCCATACTGGTCGAGTACATTGCTTGCCTCCACGTTGATTGAACTTGCAAGTCTAACCAAGTCAGCAGTGCGATCGCCTCCAAACGCAGGACGACGGACTGTCCGCACCCCACTTTCCGAGCCTGGCTGCAAAGGCGAGGCCGCAGCAACCCGCGGCAGCCATCTTGCAGTCAGACTAGTGGCGCCAGCATCAGGCGGCTATCCAATTCCTGCAAGGCCAGTACGTCCAAAGGTTGTGGTTTAAGGCGCCGACAATCTGCCTAGGGGGCTGACTTCAGATGCGTCTGCTCCAAAGGCGCCGATGGCGAAAGGCATTCACGGCGGCTGGCGGGGCGGCTATAGCAGGCGGACCGAAAGCTGCATTGGGATATTGCCATGACCGACACCGTGCTCGACCGTTTCCTCCGCTACGTCGTCATCGACACCCAATCGGACCCGAAGTCGAAGGCGCAGCCGTCCACCGAAAAGCAGAAGAACCTCGGCCGCGTGCTGGTGGAAGAACTGCTGGCGATGGGCATCTCCGACGCGCATCTCGACGAGCACGGCTATGTCTATGCGACGATCCCGTCGAACAGCGACAAGCCAGTGCCGGTCATCTGCTTCTGCTCGCACATGGACACCGCGCCCGACTTCACCGGCACCGGCGTGAAGCCGCAGCTCATCAGGAATTACGCGGGCGGCGACATCGTGCTTCCCGGCGATCGCTCGCGCATCATCCGCGTCAGCGAGCATCCGGAACTCAGGAACCAGATCGGCAACGACATCGTCACCACCGACGGCACCACGCTTCTGGGCGCCGACGACAAGGCGGGTGTGGCCGAGATCATGGCGGCGGCGCAGGTGCTGGTAGCCAACCCGGACATCCGGCACGGCACCATCAAGATCCTTTTCACGCCGGACGAGGAGATCGGCCGCGGCGTCGACAAGGTCGACTTTGCCAAGCTCGGCGCCACCTTCGCCTACACGATGGACGGCGAGACCGCCGGTACCATCGAGGACGAGACGTTCTCGGCCGACGGCGTCGAGATCACCATCCAGGGCGTGGCGATGCATCCCGGCTTCGCCAAGGGCCGCATGGAGAACGCCATCAAGATCGCCGGCGCCATCATCGACCGCCTGCCGAAGGACCAGGCGCCCGAGACGACCGACGGGCGACAGGGCTTCGTGCATCCGACCGGGGTGACCGGTTCGATGGAGAAAGCGACGATCAGCCTGATCGTGCGCGACTTCCGCGACGAGGGCCTGGCCGACAAGGAGGCGATGCTGGAGGCGATCGTCAAGGACGTGCTGAAAGGCTTCCCCGGCTCGAGCTACGGCTTCGAGGTGAAGGAGCAGTACCGCAACATGAAGGTCGTGCTCGACCGCCATCCCGAGATCGTCGAGCACGCCATCGAGGCGATCCGCCGCGCCGGCATGGAGCCGGTGCGCGGCAGCATCCGCGGCGGCACCGACGGCTCGCGCCTGTCGTTCATGGGCTTGCCGTGCCCCAACATCTTCGCCGGCGGCCACGCCTTCCACTCGCCGCTCGAATGGGTGAGCCGGCAGGACATGGAAAAGGCGGTCCGGACGATCGTGGAACTCGCCAGGGTCTGGGAGGAGCGGGCGTAGGCGTTCGCAGCGCCTCACTCCATCGACGGCGAACTGCCGAGCGACAGGGCCAGCTTGCGCAGCAGGCGGGCGAGATGGTCCTGTTCATCCCCACTCAGGCCTTCGAGCATCAGGCTCTCGACCGCCATGTCGGCTTCGAAAGCTTCGCGGGCGCGGATGAGGCCTTGCTCGGTCAGTTCGACCGGCAGGCTGCGGCCGTCGCCTTCGGAGGCGACCTGCCTGACCAGGCCTGACTTGAGCAGCTTGGCGATGCGGTTGGTGACGCCGCCCGACGAAATCATCATCGACTTGTAGAGTTCGGTCGGGCGCAGCCGGTAGGGCGGGCCCGAGCGCAGCAGCGTGAACAGCACGTCCGCCTCGCCGGTGTCGAGCCCGTAGGAGGCGAAGATCGCCTCGATCTTGGGCCGCGCTGCCAGCGTGATCCAGCGGGCGCGGCCGAGGATCGCCATGCCGCGCGTGTCGAGATCGGGCAGTTCTCTGGCCCATTGCGCCCGGCGCGCGTCGATGCCGTCGTGCAGGCCGTCATCGGCCGACTCCCCAATATTTTCGTCGAGATGTCTTGACACTAAGATAGTTCCATCATTTATCTTAGCGCTAAGATATCTGGAGCTTCGCCATGACGCAACAGGAAGTCCTCCGTCTGCCGGTGTCCTATGCCGCGCGCTCGCCGCTGATCCTTCTGGCGTTGTGCGGCCTGGTCTTCGCCACCCGCATCATGATCTCGAAAGCTGCGCTGAATGCCGGCATGCAGCCGTTCCAACTCGCGCTGGTCGCCAATGTCGGCGCCGGCCTGGTGCTGCTGCCGCTGCTCGCCGCATCGGGGCAGGGCATCCCGCGCGAGCGCAGCCACATCGTGCTCTACCTGGTGCTCGGCATCATCAGCTTCACCGTGCCGACCGTGCTCGGCTACTACATCGTCGACCGAGTCGGGCCGGCCTACACCTCGACCGTCTATTCGCTGTCGCCGCTTCTGACGATGAGTTTTGCCGCCGGACTCGGCATCGAGCGCATGTATTTGAGGCGCTTCGCCGGCATCCTGATCGGCCTTGCCGGCATGGCCGCCCTTGTGCAGCAGCAGGTGGCCGAAATCGACTTCTCGCAGACGATCTGGGTGCTGCTCGGCATCACCATCCCGGCCTGCGCCGCAGCCGGCAACATCATCCGCTCGGCCTACTGGCCCAAGGGCTCGTCGGCGCTCGCCTTTTCCTGCGGCATCCTGCTGAGTTCCAGCTTGATGGTGGCGCTGGTGGCGCCGTTCTTCGAGGCGCCGTCGAGCTGGGTCTTCTTCGACCGCGACGTCCTGTTCTGGATCGGCTGCATGGTCGCCACCTCGGCCTCGTCCTATCTGCTCAACTTCCGCCTGCAGGAGATCGGTGGGCCGGTGTTCTTCAGCCAGCTCGGCTACTGGGGCACCGGCTTCGGCGTGGTGCTGGCGGCGATCCTGTTCAACGACGTGCTGACCACGCTGTCTGTCGCCGGCCTGGCCGCGATCATTGCCGGCGGCGTGCTGGCCAATCGCCGGCGCGCCTGATCAAACCAAACCTAACGAGGAGAAAGAATAATGTCCTTCCAGGCTTACCTCGACACCATCAAGACCAAGACCGGCAAGGGGCCGGAGGAACTCTTGGCGCTTGCGGACGACAAGGGATTTTCCGACGCCGGCAAGCTGAAGCCCGGCGTGAAGGCGGGCCAGATCGTCGAATGGCTGCGCGACGAGTTCGGCCTCGGCCACGGCCATTCGATGGCGGTCTATGCGTTGCTCAGCGGCAAGAAGAAGCCCGGCGACAAGTAGCGGCTGATCGGATCAGCCGGCCGGCGCGGGCTCGGTAAGCAATGCGGAGACGAATTCGCGCAGGCTGGCGGCAACGAAATCTTCGATCCGTCCTTGCGGGTCGAAGCCCCACCACAGAAGCGAGCCTTGCCATTGCGAGGCCATCAAGAGGCCGATACCCCGGGGGGCGCCGGCCACACCATTGAAGCGCTCGTCGAGGGCTGAGGACAGCGCCGCCTTCCAGGCCGCGCCGCGCGCCCTGAGTACGGGATCGCGCAGATCCTCGCGCAGCACCAGGAGGCCTTCGGCATAGGTTTCGATGCCGCCGTAGTCCGACAGGCCGACGAGCAGCTCGACGGCACCTGCGGGCGTCCTGGGCGTCGAGGCGGCAAGTGCGGCGGTCTTGGCATCGAGCCCGTCCCACGCATGCAAGAGCGTTGCCTGCTTGAGGTTGGCCTTTGTCCTGAAGCGCTGCACCAGCGTCGCCGGCGACAGGCCGCAGGCGCGCCCCAGGCTTTCGAAGGTGAGTGCGTCGGGGCCGTGGCCGTGCAGGAGGCGCGAGGCGGCGGCCAGGACCTCTTCGTTGGAGAGGGTTTTGCGTCGGGGCATCTTGACCTTTTTTATAAACGAATATTCATTTATATATAACTTCGAAGCCGATGACCAGCCTCCGACAGGAGCACACTCGGGAGAGAACGATGACACTGCAAGGAAAAGTGGCGCTCGTCGCCGGCGGCAGCCGCGGCGCGGGCAGGGGCATCGCCATGGAACTGGGCGCGGCGGGCGCCACCGTCTACGTGACAGGCCGGACGACCCGCGACCGGCAGTCCGAATACCAGCGGCCGGAGACGATCGAGGAAACCGCCGAGGCCATCGACGCGCTCGGCGGCAAGGGCATTGCGGTGCGCGTCGATCATCTCGTCTCCGACGAGGTGCGCGACCTCGTCGCCCGCATCCGCAAGGATGAGGGCCGGCTCGACATCCTCGTCAACGACATCTGGGGCGGCGAAAAGCTGTTCGAGTGGAACAAGCCGGTGTGGGACCACAATCTCGACAACGGCCTCAGGATGCTGAGGCTTTCCATCGACACGCACCTGATCACCGCCCATCACGCCCTGCCGCTGATGATCGAGAAGCCGGGCGGGCTTCTGGTCGAAGTGACCGACGGCACGGCCGAGTACAACGCGGTCAATTACCGTCTGTCGCCCTTCTACGACCTGTGTAAGTCAGCGGTGCTGCGCATGGCCTGGGCCCATGCCAAGGATCTCGCTCCGCATGGCGCGACCTCGGTGGCGATCACGCCCGGCTGGCTGCGCTCGGAGATGATGCTGGAGCATTTCGGCGTCACCGAAGCCAACTGGCGCGACGCGACCAGGAACATCCCGCATTTCGCCATCTCCGAGACGCCGCGCTTCGTCGGCCGCGCTGTCGCGGCTCTTGCCGCCGACCCAAATGTGGCGCGCTGGAACGGCCAGTCGCTATCGAGCGGCGGCCTCGCGCAAGTCTATGGCTTCACCGACCTCGACGGCTCCCGTCCGAACGCCTGGCCCTATGTCGTCGAGGTACAGGATGCCGGCAAGCCGGCCGACACGACAGGGTATCGCTGATCAGGCGCGCCTTTGCTGCGAGCGGCGCGACCTGCGTCGGACTGCCTGTTACTCCACTTGACCCTGTCCCCTCCGGGGGGATAGCAATCAGGCATGACAGAACAAGCGCACTCCCACGCGTCCCAGCCCGATACGGTCAAGCGCCTGAAACGGGCGGAGGGCCATCTGCGCGGCATCATCGCCATGATCGAGGCGGGCAGGCCGTGCCTCGACATCGCCCAGCAGCTTCATGCCGTCGAAAAGGCGGTCGGCCAGGCCAAGCGCACGCTGATCCAGGACCATCTCGACCACTGCCTCGAGGACGCGGTCGGGACCCTGCCGCGCGAGCAGCGCCAGTCGATCGACGAGTTCAAGGAAATCACCAAATACCTCTAGGGCGGGCGCAATAGCGGCCCTTGCAGGCTCTCGCCCGCGCCGCACGACGCCTTGGCCCGGGATCAACGAACACCGCCGGAGCCTGACCGATGCTTGGGATACTGTCCAACCGAACCTATCGCCACCTGTTTGCGGCCCAGCTGATCGCGCTGATCGGCACCGGACTTGCGACCGTCGCGCTCGGCCTCCTGGCCTATGAACTGGCCGGGCCGGATGCGGGCGTGGTTCTCGGCACGGCTCTTGCGATCAAGATGATCGCCTTTGTCCTCGTCGCGCCGGTGGCAGCCGCATTCGCCGAGCGGCTTCCGAGGCGGGCGATGCTCGTCTGCCTCGACATGGTGCGGGCGGCGGTGGTGTTGCTTCTGCCGTTCGTCACCGAGGTGTGGCAGATCTATGTGCTGATCTTCGTCCTGCAATCGGCCTCGGCGGGCTTCACCCCGGCATTCCAGGCGACCATTCCCGACGTCTTGCCCGACGAGAAGGACTACACGCGGGCGCTGTCGCTGAGCCGGCTGGCCTATGACCTCGAGAGCCTGGTCAGTCCCATCCTGGCGGCAGCCCTGCTGACGGTGGTCGGCTTTCACGAGCTGTTTGCCGGTACCGTCGTCGGCTTCCTGGCCTCCGCGGCGCTGGTGGTTTCGGTAACGCTACCCACTCCGCACGCTTCCGCCCCGCGCGGCATCTATGAGCGGACCACGCGCGGCCTGCGCATCTATCTGGCCACCCCCCGGCTGCGGGGCCTGCTCGCGGTCGGCATGGCGGTCGCCGCTTCCGGCGCGATGGTGATCGTCAACACGGTGGTCATCGTGCAGGGCGAGTTCGGCCTGACGCAGCGGTCGACGGCAATCGCCCTGGCCGCCTATGGCGGCGGATCGATGATGGCGGCGCTGATGCTGCCCAGGATCCTCGATCGGGTCCAGGACCGCTCGATCATGCTGGCCGGCATCTGCCTGCTGGCGCTCGGTCTCGTTTCTGGACCCCTGGTACGGGACTTCGAATCGCTCATTCCGCTGTGGTTTGTGCTTGGCCTCGGCTACTCGATCGCTCAGACCCCCGGGGGCAGGCTGCTCAGGCGCTCGTCGCGTGCCGAGGACAGGCCGGCGCTGTTTGCGGCGCAGTTCGCGCTTTCGCATGCCTGCTGGTTGATCACCTATCCTCTGGCGGGTTGGCTCGGCGCGACGGTGGGCCTGGCCGGCACCTTCGTCGTCATGGCGGTGATCGCGACTGCGGCGGTTGCGGCGGCATTGCGTTTCTGGCCGTCTTCCGACCCGGATGTCGTCGATCACCACCATCACGGGCTTGCCGACGACGACCCGCACTGGGCCGAGGGCGGCCATCGGCTCGGGCATCGGCACGCCCATGGCTTCGTCATCGACGAACTCCACCCGCAGTGGCCGCGCCAGGGCTGACGCGACCCCGGCATTGTCCTTGATTTCGCCGCGCAACCGGCTGATGGTCCGGCCATGGAGTGGCGCGACGAAGGAATCATCCTCGGCACCAGGAAGCACGGCGAAACCTCCGCCGTGCTCGAGGTGATGACGCGCGCCCATGGCCGCCATCTCGGACTCGTGCGTGGCGGCCGCTCGCGCAAGCAGCAGCCGGTGCTGCAGGCGGGCAACCGCGTCGACCTGATCTGGCGGGCGCGGCTCGACGAGCATCTTGGTACGTTCCAGGCGGAGCCGATCGAACTCAACGCCGCTCGGCTGATCGACAGCGCGGTTGCTGTCTACGCACTGCAGACGCTGGCCGCCCACCTCAGACTCCTGCCCGAGCGTGACCCCCATGCGGGCCTCTACGAGACGCTGGCGATATTGATCGACCATCTGGCCGATGCCGACAGCGTCGGCGAGCTCGTCGTCCGTTTCGAACTGCTCGTGCTGGAAGAGTTGGGCTTCGGTCTCGACCTGACGGAATGTGCTGCGACCGGCGTGCGCGAGGAGTTGACCTATGTCTCGCCGAAATCCGGCCGCGCCGTGTCGCGCGAGGCCGGCCAACCCTGGCGCGACAAGCTGCTGCCGCTGCCGGCGTTCCTTCAGCGCGGGGCGCGGCAGGGCGCGGATCTCGCTGCGGTCGAGGATGCATTCCGGCTCACCGCCTTCTTCTTTGCGCGGCATGTCTACGAGCCGCGCGGCATCGAGGCTCCCGACGCGCGCGGCGGCCTGGTGATTGCGCTGCGCAAGTTCTATGCCGCCCGATCCATCTCCCACGGAGACACTGCCGCATGAGCCAAGTCGAATTGTTCCCGGGCCACTTTTCTCCGCTTGGCCTGGGCACGATCCCGCATGAGGACGTGCACCTCTATTCCGGTCGGGAACTCTTGCAGCGCGTGGTCGACGGTCTCTATCCGGCGCCGCCGATCGCGGGCCTGCTCAATTTCAACCTGACGGAAGTCGAGGAAGGGCGAGCGGTGTTCCGCGGGCTGCCCGGCGAACGCCATCTCAATCCGCTCGGCTCGGTGCATGGCGGCTGGGCAGCCACGCTGCTCGACTCGGCGCTCGGCTGCGCCGTGCACAGCACGCTCGCCAGGGGCGAGGCCTATACGACGGCCGAATTCAAGGTGAACCTGACACGGCCGATCACGCCCGCCACGGGCGAGGTGGTGTGCGAGGGCAGGGTGATCCACAAGGGCAGGACGCTGGCCGTGTCCGAGGCCACGCTGAAGGACGGCAGCGGCAAGCTGCTCGCCTTTGGCACCGAAACGTGTTCGATCTTTCCGGTCGCCAATCTCGCGGCGCGCTGATCGTTATCCGGCCAATCTGAGGGGGAACAGGCCATGCTCGAGAGCCTTCTGGGCGTCATTGCCGTCGTCGCGCTGATCATCATCGCCTCGAAACAGCAGTCGCGGCTGAACCTGCTCGAGCGCGAACTGCGCGCTCTGCGCAGCCTCGTGCTTTCGGGCGCGGCGCCGATGCCTGCAAAGGCGGAGACGCCGCTGCCTGCTGGCGAATCCTTGCCGGAGGCGGCACTCGAAACGGCTCCACAGGAGGCCGAGCCGGCCATCGAAGAGGCCTTGCCAGCGGCGGCGCTGGAAGCTGCCGAGACGGCCGAGGCGCAGGGTCCGGCCACGCCGGAAGTGGCGCAGCCGGCCGCAGAGCCGCAGGCTGAAGCGGCAAGACGGCCCGACATCGAAACGGCGCTCGGCACGCGCTGGGCCGTGTGGGTCGGCGGGCTGGCTTTGGCCTTCGGCGCTGTGTTCCTGATCCGCTATTCGATCGAATCCGGCCTCTTCGGCCCTGCCGCGAGGCTGACGCTCGCCGCACTCCTCGGCCTCGTCCTGGTCGGCGGCGGCGAATTCATCCGCCGCACCGGCTATCGCGTGCCGGTCGAGAGCGGCGCCAGCGCCTATATCCCGGCGATCCTGACGGCGGCGGGCGCATTCACCCTGTTCGGCACGATCTACGCCGCGCACGGGCTCTACGGTTTCATCGGCGCCGGCCCTGCCTTCGTGCTCTTGGGCATCGTCGGCGTCGCGACCATCGCGGCCGCACTTGCACACGGCCAGGCGCTCGCCGGGCTCGGCCTGCTCGGCGCCATGGTGACGCCTGCGCTGATCTCCTCGACGGCCCCCAATTTCTGGGTCCTGTTTGGCTACCTGGCCGTCGTGCTGGTGTCGACCGCCGCGGTTGCGCGCATCCGCCGCTGGACGTTGCTGATGGGGGCAGGTTTCGTCGGCACGGGCCTGTGGACGCTGCTCTATCTCGCCGACGCGCCGGCGGCAGACCTTTCGATCGTGCTGTTCATCAGTGCCGTCACGCTGGCCGCGCTGGCGTTCCTGTGGCTCGGGCGCAGGGACGACGGGGCCGAACTCGACTGGCCATCGATCGTGCCGGCCTTTTTCGTCGCGGTCACCGCGTTGGTGCTGTTCATCCATCCGACCTACGCCGCGCTCGGCGGGCCGCTGGTCGGAATGGTCCTTTTGCTCGCACTTCTTGGCGTAGCGGCCTATCGCCCGGCAGCGCTCGCGTTGCTGTTCGCGGCGGGTGTGGCCATCGTTCTCGTCTATCTCCGCAACGCGTTGGGCGGGACCCTCGAGATCGACCTGCCGCTCGGCGGCCTGACGGTCGAGGGCCTGCCGATCGAGATCGCCGGGGTCAGGCTCACCCGCATTGGCTGGGGCCTCGGGCTCGTCTTCGCAGGTGTCGGCTTCTGGATCGCCCGACGGCTCGTGGTTTCGGCGCCGTGGCGCGCTGCCTCATGGGCCGGATGGGGCGTCACGGTGCCGCTGGCGGTGCTGTTCTCGCTCTGGTTCGCCTACGGCAACCCGGACCGCGACCTGCTTCGTGCGCTCATCGCGATTGCTGCGTTTGCGGCTTTCGTGGCGGGAGGCGAATGGCTTGCCAGGGGCGAGGAGCCTCCGTTGCAAGGCGGGCCGGCCGTATCCTTTGCCTTAGGTGGCGCGGGCGTGGCCTTGCTCCTGGCCCTGCACATGGGTTTCGGTTCGGGCCTGACGACAGTGTTGCTGGGGCTGGCGGCGGCCCTGCCGGCGCTGGCGACGCGGTGGCGCAGCTATCCGGTGCTGGGCTGGCTGAGCGTTGCGGCAGCACTCGCGGTCCTGGCGCGCGTGGCCTTCGATCCGACCATCGTCGGGCCGGACAGGCTCGGCACGACGCCCGTGTTCAACTGGTTGCTGGCCGGGTACGGCATCCCGGCACTCGCCTTCGGTTACGCCGCCTGGCAGTTGGCGCGGACCACAAACGGCCGGCCGCGGCTCGCCATGGAAGCCGTGGCTGCGCTGTTTTCGTTGCTCACTGTGGCGATGCTGGTCCGCCATGCGATGAATGGCGGCGTCATCGATGCGGGCGCCCCGACGCTGGCCGAACAGGCGATCTACACGCTGATCGCGATTGGCGGCGGCGGCATACTGACGGCGCTCGACATGCGTTCGCCGAGCCCGGTGCTGCGCTACGGCTCGCTGGCGATCGGCGTGCTGTCGGTGCTCTTCGTGGCCGCCCAGCATTTCATCGTGCTCAACCCTCTCGTCACCGACGAGGCCACGGGCGGGATACCGTTCTTCAACCTGCTCTTCCTCGCCTACCTGCTGCCGGCGCTCGCCGCGGCGGCGCTGGCCTATTACGCGCGCGACAAGCGGCCACGTTGGTATTCGGCCATGCTGGCGCTGGTCGCGGCACTGCTCGCCTTTGCCTATGCCACGCTTTCGGTGCGCCGGCTGTTCCAGGGCGAGCATCTCGGCCTTTGGGCCGGGCTCGGGCAACTGGAGACCTATTCCTATTCGGCGCTGTGGCTTGCCATGGGGGTGGGGCTGCTGGTCGCCGGGGTGAGATTCGGATCGCAGGTGCTGCGCATAGCCTCGGCAGCGCTGATCTCGATCGCGGTCGCCAAGGTCTTCCTGTTCGACATGTCCGAGCTGGAGGGCGTGCTCAGGGCCTTGTCGTTCATCGGCCTGGGGGCGGTGCTCATCGGCATCGGCCTGTTCTACCAGCGCTTGCTGACGCGCACCGCGCAAGAAAACGGCAGGTAACGATCGGTTAAGCTTACTTGAAGATTGCCGGCTTATATTGCCTTTTATCTGTTTGGCGCAATGTTTCGGCAATGGATCGAAGACAATTTCCCGGTCGCGCCAAAGATCGGCGCACGGGACTTGGCTTGCGATTTCATCCCCGTTACCGCTGTGCCGATGCCCGTCAACGGGCTGCGGAGCCTTTGGCTTCGCGGCCCCAGAAAATGTCGGAGCATACCAATCATGACCAAGCGAAACCTGTTTCTCGTTCTCTTCGCTGGCCTAGCGCCCTTCAGCATGCCTGCAGCCATGGCTGCGGACGTCGCGTCCAACTACTACGCGCCGCAGGAATCCTCGGCCGGCTACGACTGGTCGGGCACCTATGCCGGCGCCCATGGCGGCATCACCAAGGACGGCTTTCCCAACCCGTTCTCGGACAAGACCGGCTGGCAGATCGGCGCCCAGACCGGCATCAACTTCCAGTCGGGCATGTTCGTCTATGGCGGCGAGCTCGAGGGCAGCTATTCTAACGGTGCCACCTACAATATCGGCAATGGCGCCAAGCTCGAGCGTAACTGGGATGCGGCGGCCAAGGTCCGCGCCGGCGTGGCGCTCGACCGCACGCTGGTCTACGGCACGGCCGGCTACGGCGTCACCAAGTTCGATCCCAAGCGCAACGTGACGTCCGGCGACAATTGGGAAGGCGGCCTCCTCCTCGGCGCCGGCGTCGAGCAGGCGCTCGGCGAGAAGCTCTCGGCCAAGGCCGAGTACAACCATGTCGACTACGGCAAGGTCACGTCGACGGTGGCGGGTGTCGGACGCAGTTCCAAGGAACTCTCCAGTCAGACCCTCAAGCTGGGCGTGAACTACAGGTTCTGAGCAGCAACCTTGCGACTGAAGGCAGGCCCTTGGGCCTGCCTTCAATTCTACTCGGCCGCCACAAGTGCTGCGGGCCGCACAACCGGGCGCTCCTTGATCGGCCAATGCACCGCGGCTGCGAACAGGCCGAGCACCACGCCGAGCCACCAGACCGGGTCGTAGGTGCCGAAGTGGTCGTAGAGGTATCCGCCCAGCCAGACGCCGAGGAACGAGCCGATCTGGTGCGAGAAGAAGACGATGCCCCCGAGCATGCCGAGGTGGCGCGTGCCGAACATGACGGCGACCAGCCCGTTGGTCGGCGGCACGGTGGAAAGCCACAACAAGCCCATGATGGTGGCGAAGACGATCACGCTGGTCGGCGTCTGCGGCAACAGCAGGAAGGCCGTCACCAGGGCTGAACGGGCCAGGTAGATCCAGGCGAGGAAGATCGGCTTGGAGTAGCGCTGGCCGATGATGCCCGACAGCAGCGAACCGATGATGTTGAAGAAGCCGATGAGCGCCAGCGCGATCACCGCATAGCGGGCGTCGATGCCGATGTCGCGGATATAGGCAGGAAAATGCGCGGTGATAAACGCCACCTGGAAGCCGCAGACGAAGAAGCCGGAGACCAGCAGCAGGTAGCTCTTGTGGGCGAAGGCTTCGGACAGCGCCTGGCCGAGCGTCTGGTCGATCTCGGTCGCCGAAACCTTGCCGGATTTTGCGTTGCCGACAAGGGGAATTGCGAGCACCGGAATGACGAGCATCGCGATCGCCATGAAGACCAGCGTGTCCGACCAGCCATAGGCGTCGATGAGGCCCTGGCTGATCGGGGCGAAGATGAACATGCCGGCCGAGCCGGCGGCGGTGCCGATGCCGAAGACGAGGCTGCGGTTCTGCGGCTTGGTGTTGCGGGCGAAAGCCGCGAGCACGATGCTGAACGAGCCGGCAGCGACGCCCAGGCCGACCAGCACGCCGCCGCTGATGTAGAGCATCGTGGCGCTGTCGGCGCTGGCCATCAGGTAGAGGCCGAGCGCGTAGAGCACTGCGCCGAGCGACAGCACGCGCCAGCTGCCGAAGCGGTCTGCGAGCGCGCCGAAGATCGGCTGTCCCAGCCCCCAGAACAGGTTCTGGATCGCCATGGCGAGGCCGAAGGTGGTGCGGTCCCAGCCCTTGTCCGCGAGCATCGGAAGCTGGAAGAAGCCCATCGCCGAACGCGGGCCGAAGGTCAGGGCGGCGATCAGGCAGCCGCAGATGATGATGAGCCAGGGCACGCTCGAGCCTGACCTGGTGTTGATCGCCGCTGTCGCCATCGTCGCTTCTCCCGTGAGGGGAACGTTTCTACCGGAACCGGCCCGATCCGCAAAATCAATTGGTTTAGGTCAATGCTTCAAGAAAGCTGATGCTTCGGGAATAGACGGGCGCGGACAAGCGTTAGTTGCGTGCTTGGGTGACCGGGGACGCGGGCCACCTTGGTCTCTGCCGCTTGCACGGCGCGCGCAACGCGCGTTCAATCGGTGTGTTCAAAAGGGCTTGCGAACCGCGGTCATGGACGAAAAGAAGGCAGCGATTCTTGCGGAAATCCCCCGTCTGCGTCGATACGCGCGTGCACTCCTGCGCGACCGCGATGCGGCCGACGACCTGGTTCAGGACAGTCTGGAGCGGGCGCTCGTCCGCATGGACAACTGGCGTACCGGAGAAAGCCCCAGGAGGTGGCTGTTTACGATCATGCACCATCTGTTCATAGACCAGGTGCGCAAGGTGGCCCGGCGCGGCGAAGCCGCGTTGCTGCCGCTCGATACCAGCGAGGCGCTGTCGACGCCGGCCATGCAGGCGGAGAGCATGGCATCGCGCGAGATCATCGATGCGCTGCAGGCGATCAGCCCCGATCGGCGCGCCGCTCTCGTGCTGGTGGCGATCGAAGGGTTCTCCTACGCGGAGGCCGCGACCATGCTCGGCGTGCCGGCCGGCACGCTGATGTCGCGCATCGCGCGGGGGCGCGAGGAACTGCGCGCGTTGCTGGACGACCAGACCCGGCGCCGGACGATAAGGATCGTCGAGAAATGAGCGCGCGCACCTTCACCGAACGCGACATCCACCTGGCGCTCGACGGGGAGCTGCCCGAAGACGAACGCGCCGCCTTCCAGGCCTGGCTCGACGCCAACCCGGACATGAAGGCCAAGAGCCTGCGCTATTCCGCGGACCAGTTCGCGCTCCGCAACGCCTTTGCCGGCGTGCTCGACGAAGAGGTGCCTTCGCGGCTGACCGCCGTCGTCAACGGCGAGGCGCCTCCCAGGCGCAAGCCGATCTTGCAGTGGTGGCGGATGGCGGCTGCCGCGGCACTTCTTGCCACGGTAGGTCTGGGGGGCTTCCTGCTCGGCACGGGCAATCTCGGCTTTGCCGCCCACGACGACGACCGCGTCGCGGAGGACGCCCTGGCGGCCCACGTCACCTACATCGCGGATGCCGCGCATCCGGTCGAAGTGAGCGGCGAGAACCCGGACTATCTGATGGGCTGGCTCTCCAAGCGGACCGGGCTGAAACTGGTCGCGCCGGACCTTGCGGCCAGCGGCTTCAAGCTCGTGGGCGGGCGTGTCCTGCCCGCCAAGCACGGAACGGCTGCCCTGATGCTCTATGAGGATGCCCAGGGGGAACGCATCTCGGTCTATGTCACGGCCGAGGGCGGTGCCCGCTCGCGAGGGACCTATGGTCCGGAGGATGGCGGCGCCCGCGCCGTCTACTGGCTCGACCAGGGCTATGCCTGCGCCATCGTGGGGGACCTTCCCCAGGAGCGGCTGAGCGCGGTTGCACGGGACGCCTACAAGCAGTTGCTGGCAGGCGCCGGCATCGTCAGATCCTAGGCGGCCTCGGTGGAATCGAGCCTTCCTTTCCTATGAGATTCATATGCCGCGGGGCCTTGCCGCGTGTCACAATAAGGCCCGAATCGAAGCGTGACTGCGCAGGCGATGCGGGCCGGTGACTGCTTCGCAGGGACGTTTCCTTCAGGGGCAATATTCCCGCCCAAGCGAGGTTCTCAGGGTCCGCATGGCAGCCGACATTCGTACGGCCCGCGCTGAAGATGTCGATGCGCTCGTCGCCATCGAGAACGCCGTGTTTGAAGGCGACAGGATCTCGCGCCGGTCCTTCCGCCAGCTCATCGAACGCGAGACCGCCGAGACGCTTGTCGCTGAAAGCGACGGCCGGCTTGCGGGCTATGCCATGGTGCTGTTCCGCAAGGGCAGCGGCGTGGCGCGCCTCTATTCCTTCGCGATCGGACCCGAGTTCGGTGGTCGCGGCGTAGGCCGCGGGCTGCTCGATGCAGCCGAACGCGTGGCCTATGAGCACGGCCGCATGATGCTGCGGCTCGAAGTGCGCGAGGACAATGCCCGCGCAATCACGCTCTACGAGAAGAACGGCTACCGCGGGATAGGTATGGAGGCCGACTACTACGAGGACGGCGCCACCGCCCTGCGCTACGAGAAAACGCTGCGCGGCGACCTGCCGATCACGACCAGCGTGCCGTTCTACGCCCAGACCTGCGATTTCACCTGCGGCCCTTGCTGCCTGATGATGGCGATGGCCAATTTCGACCAGGCCTTCGTCCCCGATCCGGTGACGGAGATCAGGCTGTGGCGCGAGGCGACGACCATCTTCATGATGTCCGGGCCGGGCGGCTGCGAACCCTTCGGGCTGGCGGTAGCAGCGCATGAAGCCGGCCTCGGCACCGAGATTCTCGTGTCGGCCGAAGGCGCTCTGTTCCTGCAGTCGGTGCGCAGCGCCGAGAAGCGCCGGGTCATGGAGCTGGCGCAGGCCGATTTCCGCTCGCGGGCCGACAAATACGCAATCCCCGTGACCTATCGCCCGTTCGGGATCGACGACATCAGGGCGAGACTGGGCGAGGGGAAGCTGGCGCTGGTGCTGATCTCCGGCTTCATCATGTTCGGCAAGAAGGTGCCGCACTGGGTGCTCGCCATCGGCGACGACGGCGGCCACATTTTGATCCATGACCCCTGGATAGAGGACGAACAGCGCGAAACCGCGGCCGACGCGGCCAACATCCCCGTTCCCTATGACATCTTCATGCGCATGGCCCAGTTCGGCGCCGACGGCCTGCGCGCAGCCATCATCCTCGGAAAGTCCGCCACCACATGACCTGGGTCATCCTTACCGGCCGGCAGAGCGATCTCGACCAGACCGCCACGCCGCACAAGATCATCACCAATCGCGACTATCTCGCCCATCCGTCGCTGTTTCGCGGGCAGCGGCCGAAGGTCATCAACCTGTCCAACCGCTACGACTACCAGAGCCGAGGCTATTACGCCTCGCTGCTGGCGGGGTCTCGCGGCCACAAGGTGATCCCCTCGGTCGAGACAATGATCGACCTGTCCGAGCGCAAGCTCTACGAGAACGCGCTGCCCGAGCTCGAACTCGCGCTCAACAAGTGCCGCAAGGACCTCGGCGGCAGCTTTCCCGCGAAGGTATCGATCTTCTTCGGCATCGGCCCCTCCAAGGCCTGGGACCGTTTCGCCAAGCTGTTGTTCGACTGGTTCCGGGCGCCCGCCCTGGAGGTCACCATCAAGGACGGCGAGTGGGCTTCGATTCACAGAATAGGCTTTGCGGCACTCGGCCGGCTCGAGGATGCCGACAAGAAGCGCTTCGTCGCTGCCCTCGAAACCTACACCAGTCGCGAGTGGCGCGACACCAAGGCGCGCACGCCCTCGCGCTTTACCTTCGCGACGCTGATCGATCCGCACGAGCAACTGCCGCCCTCGGCGATCTCGTCCCTGCGCCACTGGGCCCGCATCGCCGAGAAGATGGGCGTCGAGGTCGAGCCGATCACGAAAAAGGACCTCGCCAAGCTCGCCAACTACGATGCGCTGTTCATCCGCGAGACCACGTCGATCTCCAACCACACCTACCGTTTCGCGCGACGCGCCCAGCAGGAGGGCATGCCCGTCATCGACGATCCACTGTCGATGATCCGCTGCACCAACAAGGTCTATCTGAACGAGCTGATGACCTACAACAACGTGCCGGTGCCACCGACGGTGATGATCGCGAGCCCCGCTGACCTGCAGGTGGCGGCCGACACGCTGGGCTTTCCGCTGGTGCTCAAGATCCCGGACAGCTCGTTCTCCCGCGGCGTGAAGAAGGCGCACAGCTTCGAGGAGCTGAAGGCGCTGGCGTCGGCATGGATGGAGGATTCCGACCTCCTGATCGCCCAGAAATACATGCCGACGCAATATGACTGGCGCATCGGCGTGCTCGGCGGCCAGCCGCTGTTCGCCATCCACTACCTGATGGCCAAGAAGCACTGGCAGATCGTCAATCACGAGGGCAAGGGCAAGCCGGTCGAGGGAGGTATCAAGACCTTCACCCTGAAGCACGCCCCGGCCCATGTCGTCGAGACCGCCGTGAAGGCCGCTCGCTGCATCGGCGATGGGCTCTATGGCGTCGACCTCAAGGAGACCAAGGACGGGGTCTTCGTCATCGAGGTCAACGACAACCCGAATCTCGACCACGGGGTCGAGGATTCCGGCGAGAAGGACGAGGTCTGGGTGCGCCTGACACAATGGTTCCTCGATCGCCTCGAGCGGAACGGAAAGTAGGTTCGTGCAGGCGTCTTTTTGGGGGAGGGAGGTTCATGCAGTTCTTCGTGATCGAGGATTTTCGCGGGCGCGATCCCAAGGCGATCTATCGCCGCTTCCGCGACAAGGGGAGGCTGGCGCCGGAAGGCTTCGTCGTCCACTACAGCTGGATCGCAGCCGACATGAGCCGCTGCTTCATGCTGGTAGAGGCCGACGACGTGACGCTGCTGCAGCGCTGGGTGGTGGAATGGGCCGATCTCGTCGGCTTCGAGATCGTGCCGGTGGCGACGAGCAAGGACACGGCGGCGGGTTTGGCACCGCATCTCTGAGCCGCGCTGCCTGTGCGAGTTGGCAGCAGGTGTGGCCGCCGTCGCGCTGTTTGCTTGACGCGCGGCCCCGCCGCCATGAATTCTGCCCCCAGAGCAGAGGGGGACGCGCATGGCACTGATCGGGGCAAGCCACGACTACCAGCGCAAGCGGCGGCCGGGCGAAAGCGCCAGGGTCGAGTTCGTCGAGCTGTTCTTCGACCTGGTGTTCGTCTTCGCAGTGACCCAGCTTTCGCATTTCCTGTTGCGAGACCTGAGCCTAGGCGGCGCGCTGGAAAGCCTGCTCATGCTCGTCGCCGTCTGGTGGGTGTGGAACTACACCGCCTGGGTGACCAACTGGCTCGACCCCGGCAAGGCGCCAGTGCGCGGCATGTTGTTTGCCCTGATGCTGGTCGGGCTGATGCTCTCGACCTCCATCCCCGAGGCGTTCGAGGGGCGCGGCCTGCAATTCGCGCTCGCCTATGTCGCGATGCAGGTCGGCCGCACCTTGTTCGTGATGTGGGCGCTCAGGAAGCACAATCCGGACAATTACCTCAACTTCGTCCGCATCGTCCTGTGGCTGGCGCTGTCGGGCGTGTTCTGGATCGCCGGCGGCCTGGCGGAGCCGGAGTACCGCTTCGCGTTGTGGGCAGTCGCACTCCTGATCGAGCTGGTCTCGCCGGCGCTTGGCTTCTGGACGCCCTGGCACGGCGCCTCGTCGACGGCCGGCTGGGACGTCGAGGGCGGCCACATGGCCGAGCGCTCGGCCCTGTTCATCATCATAGCACTTGGCGAGTCGATCCTGGTGTCGGGCGCGACCTTCGCCGAACTGGAATGGAGCTGGGTCAACCTGGCTGCGTTCCTCACCACCTTCTTCGCCTCGGTGGCGATGTGGCTGGTCTATTTCAACGTCGGGCAGGAACAGGCCCACCACAAGATCGCCGAGGCCGCCGACACCGGGCAGATCGCGCGTGTCGCCTACACCTACATTCCGGTGCTTCTGGTGGCGGGCATCATCGTGCTGGCGGTCTCTGACGAGCTGGTGCTCGCCCATCCGCTGGGTCACGCCGAGCCGGCGTTGCTCTGGACCTCGATCGGCGGCTCGGCGCTTTATCTGGCCGGCAACCTGCTGTTCAAGTTCTATGTCGTCGGCCGCGTGCCGCTGTCGCATATCATCGGCCTCGCCATACTGGCGGCGATGGTGCCGTTCGCCGGCCACATGTCGCCGTTGGCGATAGGCGCTGCAACAACGGTGGTGATGGTTCTGGTGGCCTATCTCGAACTGCGGGGACGGCCCGGCACGCACCACGCGCACTGAGGATGGTGGCCGAAGAGCCGCCGCGCCTAGGCTTCTGGAACGCGATGGATGCTCGTGTACCATCGGGGAAGGTTTGATTCCCCGGAAGCACGACATGATTCTTATCGGCCAGTATGACAGCCCCTTCGTCCGCCGCGTCGGCATAGCGCTCAGGCTTTATGGCATTCCCTTCACCCACGAGCCCTGGTCGGCCTTCGGCGATGCCGACAAGATCCGCCGCTACAACCCATTGACCAGGGTGCCGACGCTGGTGCTCGACAATGGCGAGGTGCTGATCGAAAGCCACATCATCCTCGACTATCTCGACAGCCTCGCGCCGGAGGGGAAGGCGATGTTCCCGGGCACCGAGCCGGCGCGCCACCAGGCGCTCAAGGTTTCGGCGCTGGCGATGGGGCTGGGCGACAAGGCGGTGAGCCTGTTCTACGAACGGCGGCTGCACGAGCGCGTGTCGGAGGTCTGGGTGGAGCGCTGCCGCAAGCAGATCACCGACGTGCTGGGCGTGCTGGAGATCGAGCGCGCCGGCAGGGACAGCGACTACTGGTTCGGCGACAGCATCGGCCATGCCGACATCGGCGTGGCCTGCGTGCTGCGCTTCATCAACGATGCGCATGCCGGTCTGGTGGCGATGGGGGAATTTCCTGCGCTTGCCGCCCTGTCGACCAGGCTCGAGGCGATGCCCGTGTTCCAGGAAATCAGCCAGGAATTCATCCCGCCCGCTTGAGACTCTGACAAGCCACACCGTGATCGCTGCATTCGTCCTGTTATGCGCCGCTACAGCAGGGCGCGGCACAGTCTTTCGCCTCGCCTGCCTGGATCGGAGGGCACGGTACGTCGCCGTATGAGCAGAACACGCAGCAGTCTCCCGCCTTCGGCTTGAGCAACGTGCCGCAGCTCTTGCAATCGTAGAAATACTGGCACGCATCGGTGGGCATGCGTTCAGTGCTTCGGTGACCGCAGATCGGGCATGTCAGGGTCGAAGTCAGTTTGATCATGCGAGTTGCTCCAGTTGCAGCAAGCTGGGCTCGACATAGGGCCAGCCCATCGCCGTGATCGCGGTGCCGAGGACACCGACGATGCTGACGCTTGCGCCTGCGATGGCCAGCACATCTCCGCTGACGCTAGCGCGCGTCGCCGGAGCGTTAGCCGCAGGCGGTGTCGGGGGAGGTTGCAAAAGTGTCACCAGTTCCATCCCTAATGAGAAAGCACTAAGCTGGACCCTGTAGTGACTACGGGCTCAAGGAAGAAAAACTGGGCGATCATGCGCGGGATGACCATTGGCAAGCTGGCGGACGCAACTGGCGTCCATCTTGAAACCATCCGATATTACGAACGCATTGGCCTGATGCCCGAACCCGGCAGGACCGCGGGCGGCTACCGGAGCTATGGCGTCGAACATGTGCGCAGGCTGTCCTTCATCCGGCGGGCGCGGGAACTCGGCTTCGGCGTCCAAGAGGTCAGGATGCTGCTGGCGCTGGCCGAGCCAGGGCATGCCTCCTGCTCTGCAGTCCGCGAACTCACCACGACGCACCTTGGCGACGTACGACGTAAAATCGCGGACCTGTCTCGTCTCGAGCGCATCCTGGCAACAACTGTCGACCAGTGTGCGGGCGACAAAGCGCCGATCTGTCCCGTGCTTGAGATGCTCAGCGACTAGCGCAATTCCGAGAGATAGAGCGTCTTCGTGATTCGAGCGAACGACGAAACGCCTTGGTGAGGCTTGCGCTGCTGGCGCTCGCTCGCGCGGCGGTTACTCCCGGCGCATGACCTCGATGGCCTGAAAGCGGTCGACGAAAGCCTTCTGGACGCGCTTGGCCGGCTGGGGAGCGAGGTCGAGCCCGTCGGCCGAGAGGCCGCGCGGCCGGCCGAAATACTGCGTCGCCTCCTGAACCGAGAAACCCGCGAGCTCAGTTGCTTCAAAATAGGCGGCGATCTGGTCGGCGCGCTTGATGTCCTTCTTGAGCCCCTGGGCGATAGCGGCGGGCAGACCGAAGCGCAGATGGATGGCATGCTGCAGCCGTTCCTCGCAGGACTTGTAGCCGCCACCGACCACCGACTTGAACGGCGAGATCATGTCGCCGATGACATATTCGGGCGCGTCGTGCAGCAGCGCCGCGAGTTGTGCCTCGGGCGAAGCGGCCGGCACGATCCGGCGGAAGATCGCCTCGACCAGAAGTGAGTGCTGCGCCACCGAAAAGGCGTGGTCGCCCGAGGTCTGGCCGTTCCAGCGCGCGACGCGGGCGAGGCCGTGGGCGATGTCGATGATCTCGACGTCGAGCGGCGAGGGGTCGAGCAGGTCGAGGCGGCGGCCCGACAACATGCGCTGCCAGGCGCGCGGCGGGGCGCCGGGGCGATCGGCCATCAGGCGTCTTCCGCGCTTGTGGCCTCGGGATAGGTGAACGACGCCCAAGTGGGGATCGCCGGCGTGACCGGGACGTCTCCGGTAGTGATCTCGGCGCCAGCGTCGAGCGCCGCCTTGACCCTGTCGATGCGGGCGATTGCGAGGCCGTGGCCGCCCGAGACCGAGCCGAGCGTGCCCACCACCTTGCCGGCGGAGACGAGGTCGGTGCCCGGGGCGGGGAGGTCGGAGGCGGCGGAGATCAGGAGCACTCGGCGGCGGGCGGTGCCGCGGTGCTGCATGCGCGAGACGACCTCCTGGCCGATGAAGCAGCCTTTCTTGAAGCCGACGCCACCGAGCAGGTCGAGCAGCACGTCGTGCGGGAAGGCGTCGCTCAGCGCATAGTCGGGGCCGCTCTCCGCGACGCCGTTAGCGATGCGGAAGGCGTGCCAGTCGGCCGCCGTGGCATCTGCCGATGGGGCCGCGCCGTAGTGGCGAAGGACTGGCGACTGGAAGCGGCTGTCGCGCACCGTTGATTCAGTTTGCGAAGCCGTTGAATCGGCTTGCGAGGAAGCTGAATCGGATTGCCACGAAACCGCGACAACCGGCTGATCCTGCTTGGAAATGTCGGCCTTGGCGCGCAGCCGATAGAGCGTCAGGCGGCGGACGAAGTCGTCCGCAATGTCGGCGCGGCATTCGAGCCGCAGCGCGTTCTCGCCGCTGCGCGAGACCAGGAAGTCGAACATGATCTTGCCCTGCGGCGCGAGCAGGGCGCCGGGCTTTGCCTCGCCCTGGCCGAGCACGGCCAAGTCGACGGTCAGGATGTTCTGCAGGAAATGCTCGGCGTCGGGACCGGAGACATCGATAATTGCGCGGTCGGCGAGAATGGCTGTCGGCATGGACCTGATCTTGCATTTCGGAGAGCCATTACGTAAGCCGCAGGCAATTTCCAGACAAGGGCACCTGCGATGGCTACCACCTTCGATCTCATCCTCAAGGGCGGGACGGTCGTCAACCACGACGGCATCGGCGTCCGCGACGTCGGCGTCACCAACGGTCGGATCGCTGCCATCGGTGACCTC
The DNA here is from genome assembly GCA_001724355.1 of Mesorhizobium sp. SCN 65-20. Taxonomy (GTDB): domain Bacteria; phylum Pseudomonadota; class Alphaproteobacteria; order Rhizobiales; family Rhizobiaceae; genus Aminobacter. Next base: position 29,302 of record MEEF01000008.1, read on the forward strand.
GGCACCGCATCGGCCGGCGAGACCATCGACTGTCGCGGCCTGCACATCCTGCCGGGCGTGGTCGACAGCCAGGTGCATTTCCGCGAGCCGGGCCTCGAGCACAAGGAAGACCTGGAGACGGGTTCGCGCGCGGCGGTGCTCGGCGGCGTCACCGCCGTCTTCGAGATGCCCAACACCAACCCGCTGACGACGAGCGAGGCGACGCTGGCCGACAAGGTGAGCCGGGCGACCGCACGCATGCACTGCGACTTCGCCTTCTGGGTCGGCGGGACGCGCGACAACGCCAAGGACGTGGCCGAACTCGAGCGCCTGCCGGGTGCGGCCGGCATCAAGGTGTTCATGGGCTCGTCGACCGGCGATCTTCTGGTCGAGGACGACGAGGGCGTCGCCTCCATCCTGCGCAACACGCGCCGTCGTGCCGCCTTCCACTCCGAGGACGAATTCCGCCTGCGCGAGCGCCAGAACCTGCGCGTCGATAACGACCCGTCCTCGCATCCGGTCTGGCGCGACGAGATCGCCGCACTCCAGTGCACCGAGCGCCTGGTGCGCATCGCCCGCGAGGTGCGCGCGCGCATCCACGTGCTGCACATCTCGACGGCAGAGGAGATCGCCTTCCTCGAGCACCACAAGGACGTCGCCACCTGCGAGGCGACGCCGCACCATTTGACCATGACCTCGGACGACTACGCCCGTCTCGGCACGCTCTTGCAGATGAACCCGCCGGTGCGCTCGGCGCGCCACCGCGACGGCATCTGGCACGGCATCGGCCAGGGCGTCGTCGATGTGCTCGGTTCCGACCACGCCCCGCACACGCTGGCCGAAAAGGCAAAACCCTATCCGGCTTCGCCTTCGGGCATGACCGGCGTGCAGACGCTGGTGCCGATCATGCTCGACCATGTGAACGCGGGCCGGCTGACGCTGGAGCGCTTCGTGGACCTTTCGAGCCACGGCCCGAACCGCATCTTCGGCATGGCGCGCAAGGGCCGCATCGCCGCCGGCTACGACGCCGACTTCACCGTCGTCGACATGAAGCGCACCGAGACCATCACCAACGCCCAGGCCGGCTCCAAGGCCGGCTGGACGCCCTATGACGGCAAGAAGGTCACCGGCTGGCCGGTCGGCACGATCGTCCGCGGCATCCGCGTGATGTGGGAGGCGGAGGTCACCACGCCGTCGCAGGGCAGGGCGGTGGAATTTTCGGAAGCCGTGGTGCGGTAGCGCCACGGCAGATTTGCTGCAGCGCCTCAGTAGCCCTCATGGTGAGCCTGTCGAACCCCGAGGGCGCTAGGTTGTAGCGAGCGCGCTCCCTGGCTCGCCCGTGGTTCGACAGGCTCACCATGAGGATTTTGGGCAGGTCGCGCCGCTTCTCCCCGCAGGCGGGGAGAAGGAAAAAGAATCAATCGCCGGCGACGAAGAAGGCCCAGCGGCCCTCGGGCGTGATGCCGAGGCGGTAGAAGACGTATGTGCCGTATTGCTGCATGTCTTCATAGTCGCCCGCGGTGACGATCTTGAACAGCTCGACCTTCTGGCGCGGATCGAGCTTGTCGAGCGGCAAGCCGAAGAAATAAGGCCAGACATAGAGGTCCTCGTCCGTGCCTTCGCCGAGATGGACGTAGCCCGCATTGAGCACTTCTTCCATGATCGCCAGGATTTCCGCGCCCTCGCTGTCGCCGGAAAGGCTCTTGAGGAAGGCGATCGGATCACCCTCGACGTCGCCGAAGGACAATTGGGGCATGGATTCGCCCTGGCCGACGAGCGGCCGCAGTTTTTCGATGTCGCCGCTCTTGGCTGCCTCGACGAGCAGGTTGCGCATGCGAGCCACCGGCTCGGGCAGGCGGCTGAGATCGTAGATGACCTCGGGCAGCGGCGCTTCGGGATCGACATGCGGCATGGCCGGGTTGGAGGCATCACCCGGCTCGGCGGGGGCTTCGTCCGTCGGCTCGTTCTGCTGGTCCTGCGGGGGCTCCTCCGAATCGGCGGGCGGCGCGCTCTGGAGCGGGTCCGGCATCGGCACCGAGTTTTCGGGAGCCATGTCTTGGTCGCCCGGCGTTGCCGGGGCCGGGGCTGGCAGGTCCTCGCGCTTGATTTCGCTCAGCGCGAACGCAGTGGAGGCATGGAGCGGCACGGTGGCCAGTGCGGTAGCAAGCGCGAGAGCCGCTGCTCGCAACGCGGCGCGGGGCACAAAAGTCGTCTTAGGCCGCATCAAAAGCAAGGCTCCGGTATTTCCTCGTAACGGCCGGCATGATGCCGAAACGGTTACGGCTAGTCAAAGAACGGGGGCGACGGCTCAATGCCGCAGGCTGTGGGGCTCGAACTCGCCAGCCTCTACCCTTGCGCGCATCCTGTCGAGCAATGCAAGTGCTGCGCGCTCGCCGTTGGCGGCGACGATCTCCGCAAAGGCGGTCGCAAGGGCTGCCTCGGCGATGATCTCTGGCTCGATGCCGGCGGAAAGGCCTTCCGCCCATGCCTCGTTGTGGCTCTCGACAGCGGTCAGGCGCTTCTCTTCCCTGACCAGTGCGTCGATGTCGCTAACGCTTTGTTCCATTTCGGTCTTTCACCCTTTCAAGCGGCCCGATGATTCGGTGCAACTTGAACCATCCCTTTAATGTCCCGTTAAGACACCTAGCACAATCGACCGTCCATGTACGGTCGGCAATGCCGAGAAAGTAAATAGCCTGTTAATTACCAAAGCGCGAGGCGATATCTCGGCTGAGCGTCTCGCCCTCCTTCATGTAGCGGTCGATAGCCTCGGTCGCGGAGGCCGTGCAGGCGGTGTAGGTGCCCTCGAAGGAGCGGTAGCCGCGATTGAAGCTGGCGATGAAGCGGGCCTTGCGCTCGGGTGAGGGGTTCTCGGCCTTCAGCAGATTCTCCATCTGCTCGCGCCACTGGGTTCCCTTCTCGCCGCAGAGGTTGCGCAGGAAGTGGAGCGATCCCAGCACCTCGGCGAGCCGGAGCAGGCCGGGTTCGAACGGAGCCTCGACGGCGCGCGCGGGAACAGCAGTGATGCTGCTCGCAACGAGCGTCAGGGCAAGAACGAGGGTCGGAGCGCGGCGCATGCGCTTTTGTGGCGAAACAAATTGTCTGCCGCAAGGCGGCCGGCCGCTCTATCCCGGCAGAATTGCGCTGCCGTCGAGCAGTTCGAGCACGATCTCCAGCGTCGAATCGGTCAGCGGCAGGCGCTCGATCTCGGCGAGACTGAAGAAGGCGGCTTCGTCGGCGTCGTCGTCGGCGGCGGGTTCGCCGCGCAGGTGACGTGCGCCGAAGACGGTCAGGCGGTAGAACGAACCGCCGTCACCGCGGCTGTCGATGAGGATTTCGCGTAACTGCGCCAGTGCGCCGACCTCGACGCCGGTTTCCTCAGCCAGTTCGCGGCGCGCGGCCTCTTCCAGGGTTTCCCCCTTCTCGACGCGGCCACCGGGGAATGCGTAGAGCCCCTTGGAAGGCGCCCGGCCGCGCCGGACGAGCATGATGGAGCGGTTGCGCAATACGGCCACCGAGACAGCGGGGACTATGTTCTGTTCGTTCATTTCCTTCGCCATGTCCGGCGTCGCGCCGATGGAACTGCTTTAGCGGTTGCGGTGGGCGCGATCCATCTCCACTTTGTGGCGGAACGAGGACCTTGCCCCATGTGCGGACGGATAGCGGTGATTGCCTCGCCGGAGGAGACGGCGGCCTTTGTCGGCGTCGGCGAACTGGAGAGCTTTCCGCCCCGCTACAACGTCGCCCCGACCCAGCCGATTCTGGTCGTCATGGCCGGGCCGCAGCGCCCGCCCGGCTCTAACCTGCCCGACAGGATGGCGATGCTGGCGCGCTGGGGGCTCATTCCGGCCTGGGCCAAGAACCCGTCCGACATGCCGCTGCTGATCAATGCGCGTTCCGAATCGGCGATCGAGAAGGCCGCCTTCCGAAACGCCATGCGCCATCGCCGGGCCCTGGTTCCGGTCTCCGGCTTCTACGAATGGAAGAAGTTGCCGGGCAACAGACGACAGCCCTACTGGCTGAGGCCGAAGAAGGGCGGGCTGGTGGCGCTCGCCGGGCTGATGGAGACGTGGAGCGAGCCCGGCGGCTCGGAGATCGATACCGCCGCGATCCTGACCACCGATGCCAGCGCCGACATCAGGCACATCCACGACCGCATGCCGGTGGTGATCCAGCCGGAGGATTTTGCGCGCTGGCTCGACTGCCGCACCCAGGAGCCGCGCGACGTCGCCGAGCTCATGCGTCCCGCACAGCCCGACTTCTTCGAGCAGATCCCGGTTTCGGAACTGGTCAACAAGGTCACCAACATGGGGCCGGAGATCCAGGAGCGCGTCGAGCCGCTGCCGGAGGCCGCTCCGGAGAAGCCGCCGAAGGCTAAGCCGGAGAAGCGCAAGGCTGTCGACGACGGCCAGATGAAACTGTTCTGACCGCACAGGACCGCGCGTCCACTCGGATGACCTGGCACTACAAGTCCTGCGTCGTGCTTTCCGAAAATCGATTTCGATTTTCGGGCCGATGCACTAGAAGGGCGGCGTGTCCGCTTCAGTATTTTCCGCCGCAATTTCCGGATTCCTGCTCGGTGCGTCGCTGATCATTGCGATCGGCGCGCAGAACGCGTTCATCCTGCGCCAGGGCCTGTTGCGCCAGCATGTCTTCGTGCTCGCGCTGATCTGCGCGCTCTCGGATGCGCTGTTGATCGCGGCAGGCGTCGCGGGCCTCGGCACGCTGATCTCGCGCTCGCCGAACCTGATCATGGCCGTCACCATCGGCGGGGCGCTGTTCCTGTTCACCTACGCGATCATCGCCTTCAGGCGCGCGCTCAAGCCCGACGTGCTCAAGGCAGCGAAATCCGGCGAGGCGCGGCTCGGGCCGGCGGTGGCTGCCTGCCTGGCCTTCACCTTCCTCAACCCGCATGTCTATCTCGACACGGTGGTGTTGCTCGGCGGGCTGTCGGCGGCATACGAGGGGCAGGCGCGCCTTGCCTACGGCTTAGGCGCCATGACCGCGTCTTTCGTGTGGTTCTTCGGGCTCGGCTACGGCGCCCGGCTTCTGGAGCCGGTGTTTGCCCGGCCTGCCGCTTGGCGCGTGCTCGATCTACTGATCGGCATGGTGATGACCGCGATCGGTCTCAGCCTAGTGAGCCGCGTCTAGGCTGCCTTCTTCGGCGAAGCCTTGTCCTTCTTGCGCGCGCAGAGCAGTGCTGCAACGATCGCTGCGGGGCCGATGGCCCGGTAGTGCTTGGCGAGTTCGGCGTACTGCCTTCGCGCTTGGTCTGCTTCGGCTGGTTTGCGTTTCATCGGTCTCTTCCCTAACGTCAACTCTGCTGAGAGCGGCTGCAAATGCTCATCGATTTGGTCGAATTCGTGGCATTGCGCGCCTTCTACCCGGCGAATGTTTCATTACGGTGCCGGGATATTTAATAAATTGTTTCGATTGTTGGTCCGTTCCCATTTTCAGGTAACGTTTGATGACGCTGCGTCTTGACGGCCACATGTCAGGAGGCGATAAAGCGGCCGATGAAAACGTCTTTCGCCATTTCCGGCATTTGCATTATTGGCTAGCGTTCGCGCTGGTCAGGACGTTTTCGCCTCCTCTTCACCAAAGACAGGTCAAACGCCCAGGCCAGCAGGCCACGGCGCCGCGCGTCCATTCGGACGCGCAAAAGGACGCCGTGAAACTTAAGAAGGGTGCATGATCCTTTCCGAAAATCGGAGATTTTCGGGGTCATGCAGACGGGAGTTTTTTGTGTCTGAAGCATCGATGAAGTCCGAGGCATTCAAGGGCTTGCGGCTCACCAACACGCTGACCCGCACGAAGGAAGACTTCGTGCCGATCGATCCGCAAAACGTGCGGATGTATGTCTGCGGCCCGACCGTCTACGACTTCGCCCATATCGGCAATGCCCGTCCGGTGATCGTCTTCGACGTGCTGTTCCGCCTGCTGCGCCATCTCTATGGCGGGGATCACGTCACCTACGTGCGCAACATCACCGACGTCGACGACAAGATCAACGCGCGCGCCCTGCGCGACTTTCCGCAGTTGCCGCTCAACGAGGCGATCCGGCGCGTGACCGAGAAGACGGCGGACCAATTCCATGCCGACGTCAAGGCTCTCGGCTGCCTGGAGCCGACGGTCGAGCCGCGCGCGACAGAGTTCGTGCAGCCTCGCACCGACGGCCGCGCCGACATGATCACCCTGATCGAACGCCTCATCGAACGCGGCCATGCCTATGTGGCCGAGGGCGAGGTGCTGTTCGACACCGGCTCGATGCAGGACTACGGCCAGCTTTCGAAGCGCAATCTCGACGAGCAGCAGGCCGGTGCCCGCATCGAGGTCGAAGCGCACAAGAAAAGTCCCGGCGATTTCGTCTTGTGGAAGCAGTCGTCGCCCGAAGAGCCGGGCTGGGACAGCCCCTGGGGCCGCGGCAGGCCGGGCTGGCACATCGAGTGCTCGGCGATGGCTTCGGCCTATCTCGGCGAGGTCTTCGACATCCATGGCGGCGGGCTCGACCTGATCTTCCCGCACCACGAGAACGAGATCGCCCAGTCGCGCTGCGCCCAGGGCACCGAGGTCATGGCCAATTACTGGCTGCACAACGGCTTCCTTCAGGTCGAGGGCCAGAAGATGTCAAAGAGCCTGGGCAACTTCTTCTCGATCCACGAACTGCTCGAGACCGAGACCTTCGGCGGCCGCAAATGGCCGGGCGAGGTGCTGCGGCTGGCCATGCTGATGACGCACTACCGCGAGCCGATCGACTTCTCGGTGCGCAAGCTGGAGGAGGCTGAGAACACGCTGCGCAAATGGAAACGCGCGGCGGACGCTGCCGGCGACGCCGAAGCGGCGTTGCCTGCGTCGCTCGTCGCGGCACTGAGCGACGACCTCGCCACGGCAGCCGCGTTCCATGGCCTGTCGCAACTGGCGGCCGAGGCGGGTGGGAGCATTGAGGCTGCAGCCGAGCTCAAGGCGGCGCTGCTGTTCCTCGGCTTCACGCTCGACGCGGCCGAAGTGGACGAGGCGGAGGTCGCAGCGACCATCGCGCGCCGGCTGGAGTTCATCAAGGCCAAGAACTGGGCCGAGGCGGACCGTATCCGCGACGAACTGCTGGCGCAGGGCGTGCAACTCAAGGACGGCAAGGATCCCGCCACCGGCGAGCGCGTGACGACGTGGGAAGTGAAGCGGTAGCCTAGAAGGATGGTGCAGGCATGAAGGAGGAGTTCGTGCAATGATCGACCATACGGGCATTTCGGTAGCCGATTTCGACAAGGCGAAGGCCTTCTACGACAAGGCTTTCGCGCCGCTCGGTGCCAGTCTGCTGATGATGGTGCCGCCGGAGCATACGGGCGGCGTCAAGGTCGGCGGGTACGGGCGCGAGCGGCCCGTGTTCTGGCTGCACGAGGCGCCGGCTGGTCCCGGTCGTCACTATGCCTTTTCGGCACGCAGCCGGGCCGAGGTCGACGCCTTCTATGCGGCGGCGATTGCTGCCGGGGGCAAGGACAATGGCGGGCCGGGACCGCGGCCGCACTACCACCCCGATTATTATGCCGCCTTCGTCTTCGATCCGGACGGCAACAACATCGAGGCGGTGTGCCATGCGCCGGCGTGAGAGGGCGGATCGATGAGCCTCGACAACAGGCCGATGTATTCGGGCGGGTGCCAGTGCGGCGCCGTGCGCTTCCATGTCGAAGGCGCGCTGGGGGACGCGTCCGTCTGCCATTGCCGCATGTGCCAGAAGGCCTTCGGCAATTTCTACGCGCCGCTAGTATCCGTGCGGCAGGCGAAGCTAGCCTGGACGCGCGGAGAACCGAAGAGGTTCCGCTCGTCGAACTTCGCCCAGCGCGGCTTCTGCGCCGACTGCGGCACGCCGCTGACCTACGAGGCGCCGGATGGGGTGGCACTCGCCATCGCAGCCTTCGACGATCCGGAGGAGATCGCGCCGACCGTGCAGTGGGGGCTCGAGGGCAAGCTGCCCTATGTCGACCACATCCACGAACTGCCCGGCCACACGACGGAAGACGATCCGGATGCGGCGGATTTCGTCAACGACATCGTTTCCTACCAGCATCCCGACCACGACACCACCACATGGCCGCCAGAGGAGAGATCATGACCGACAAGCCCAGAACCGGTGGCTGCCAGTGCGGTGCGGTGCGCTTTCGCATCCACGGAGAACTCGGGCATCCGTCGATTTGCCACTGCCGCATGTGCCAGAAGCAGTTCGGCTCGCTCTTCGGCGCCTTCGTCACCGCACCCAAGGACGGCGTCGAGTGGGTGCGGGAGGAGCCGGCCTACTTCCAGTCCTCGGTCAACATCGCCCGCGGTTTCTGCCCGCGCTGCGGCACGCCGATGACCTACAAGCATCCGGAAGGCCTCGAAATCTCGATCGGTTCCTTCGACGACCGCTCGGATCTCGCGCCGAAGGTCCAGATCAACCATGCGGCTCGGCTGCCCTGGATCGAGGCGATCTTCGAGACGTCCGCTCACGAAAATCCCGACTATTATCGGCGGCAGGAGCAGATCATCTCCTTCCAGCATCCCGGCGAAGAGACGGCCAACTGGCCAGAGCATGGACTGAAACTATGAGCAACGAACTGCGCGGCCTCTATCCCGAGATCGAACCCTTCGACAGCGGCATGCTGGATGTCGGCGACGGCCACCGGATCTATTGGGAGCGTTGCGGCACCAAGGGCGCCAAGCCGGCGGTGTTCCTGCATGGCGGCCCCGGCGGAGGCTTCTCGCCCAAGCACCGGCGACAGTTCGACCCGAAGCTCTACGACATCATCCTTTTCGACCAGCGCGGCTGCGGCAAATCGGTGCCGCACGCCTCGCTGGACGCCAACACCACCTGGCATCTGGTGGCCGACATCGAGCGGCTGCGCGAGATGGCCGGCTTCGAAAAATGGCTGGTGTTTGGCGGCTCCTGGGGCTCGACGCTGGCGCTCGCCTATGCCGAGACCCATCCCGACCGCGTCAGCGAACTTGTCGTTCGCGGCGTCTACACGCTGACCCGCCCCGAACTTGAATGGTACTACCAGTTCGGCGTCTCGGAGATGTTCCCCGACAAGTGGGAGCGTTTCCAGGCGCCGATCCCCGAGGCCGAGCGCGGCGACATGATGGCCGCCTACCGCAAGCGGCTCGTGGGCGACGACCGCAAGGCGCAGCTCGAGGCGGCGCTCGCCTGGAGCACCTGGGAAGGCGAGACGATCACGCTGCTGCCCGATCCCGACACCAGCGGCAAGTTCGGCGAGGACGAGTTCGCCATAGCCTTTGCCCGCATCGAGAACCACTATTTCGTCCATGCCGGCTGGCTGGAGGAGGGGCAGCTCATCCGCGACGCCCACAGGCTGCATGGCATTCCCGGCGTCATCGTGCACGGACGCTACGACATGCCGTGCCCGGCGCGGTACGCCTGGGAACTGCACAAGGCCTGGCCGCAGGCGGAGTTCCACCTGATCGAAGGCGCCGGCCACGCCTATTCCGAGCCGGGCATTTTGGACCAGCTGGTCAGGGCGACCGACAGGTTCGCGGGGAAAAGTTCGTGAACGCATCCGCCCTACGTTGCCCCCCTCTGTCCTGCCGGACATCTCCCCCACAAGGGGGGAGATCGGCTGGCGCGCCTGTCGTGGCTAGTCGCCGGCGGTGCAGGACAAAGCGAGGCGAAAACACTGCCAATCTCCCCCCTTGTGGGGGAGATGTCCGGCAGGACAGAGGGGGGCGCCATAGAGCAGATGCCTCCAAGGTGTTGCTATGAAAGAACGCATCTATCTCTTCGACACGACGCTGCGTGACGGCCAGCAGACGCCGGGCATCGACTTTTCCGTCGAGGACAAGATCGCGATTGCCGGCATGCTCGACGAATTCGGCCTCGACTATGTCGAGGGCGGCTATCCAGGGGCCAACCCAACGGACACCGCCTTCTTCTCGCAGACGCGGACGAAGCGTGCGCGCTTCGTGGCCTTCGGCATGACCAAGCGGGCAGGGGTTTCGGCTTCCAACGACCCCGGCCTTGCCGCGCTCGTGCAGGCGAAGTCGGACGCCATCTGCTTCGTTGCCAAGAGCTGGGACTACCACGTGCGCGTGGCGCTCGGCGTCACCAACGAGGAAAATCTAGACAGCATCCGCGCTTCGGTCGAGGCGGCGCGCGCCGCCGGCAAGGAGCCGATGGTCGACTGCGAGCATTTCTTCGACGGCTTCAAGGCCAACCCCGACTACGCGCTGGCCTGTGCGCGGACCGCCTACGAGGCCGGTGCGCGCTGGATCGTGCTGTGCGACACCAATGGCGGCACCCAGCCGGCCGAGGTGCGCGAGATCGTGGCCAAGGTCATCGCATCGGGCATCCCGGGCGCCAATCTCGGCATCCACGCCCATGACGACACCGGCCAGGCGGTCGCCAACTCGCTGGCGGCGGTGGAAGCGGGAGTGCGCCAGGTCCAGGGCACCATCAACGGCATCGGCGAGCGCTGTGGCAACGCCAACCTGGTCACGATCGTGCCGACGCTCGCGCTCAAGCCGCATTTCGCTGACCGCTTCGAAACGGGTGTCTCCGCCGATGCCCTGGCAGGCATTTCGCGGCTCTCCCGCGCCTTCGACGAACTGTTGAATCGCGCGCCCGAGGCACAGTCGCCCTATGTCGGCTCTTCCGCCTTCGCGACCAAGGCCGGCATCCATGCCTCGGCCATCGCTAAGGAACCGAAGACCTACGAGCACGTGCCGCCGGAGGCCGTGGGCAACCGCCGCAAGGTGATGGTGTCCGACCAGGGCGGCAAGGCCAACTTCATCGCGGAGCTCAGGCGGCGCGGCATCGACGTGCCGAAGGACGACAACCGGCTGGACGCGCTGATCGCGGTGGTCAAGGAGCGCGAGGCCGAAGGCTATGCCTATGAGGGCGCCGACGCCAGCTTCGAACTTCTGGCCCGCAAGATGCTGCACGGCCTGCCCGAATTCTTCGGCGTCACCAGCTTCCGATGCATGGTCGAGCGCCGCTTCGACGCCAACGGTATCCTCAAGACCGTCTCCGAGGCGATCGTGAAGGTGGTGGTCGACGGCGAGGAGAAGATGTCGGTGGCCGAGGGGCACGGCCCGGTCAACGCGCTCGACATCGCGCTGCGCAAGGATCTCGGCAAGTTCCAGAACGAGATCGGCGATCTCGAGCTGGCAGACTTCAAGGTGCGTATCCTCAACGGCGGCACCGAGGCGATCACGCGCGTCCTGATAGAATCGCACGACGGAACCGGCGCGCGCTGGTGGACCGTCGGGGTGTCGGAAAACATCATCGACGCCTCGTTCCAGGCGCTGATGGATTCGATCATCTACAAGCTGATGAAGAACCGCGAGATGGCCGGGCTGGTGGCGGCGGAGTAGCGGTGCGTTGATCCATCAGCGAAAAGCGGGTGGACCATCACAATTTTGAAATGGCTTGCGCCGGCGCTCCGGCGCATAGCTCACCGCCATGAGCACACAAGCACCCGCCATTTCCCGTGAAGACGCCACCCGCGGCTTCATCTATGCCCTGACCGTCTACCTGATGTGGGGCGTGCTGCCGTTCTACATGAAGGCGGTGGCCCACATTCCCGCGCCCGAAGTGGTCGCGCATCGCATCGTCTGGTCGATCCCCGTGGCCGGCCTGCTGCTTCTGTGGATGGGCCGCACCGCCGACATCAAGGTGGCGCTGCGCAACAAGCGCACGCTGGCGAATGGCGCGCTGACGGCCGCGCTGATCACCGTGAACTGGGGCATCTACGTCTGGGCGATCGGCAACGACCGTGCCTTGGAGACAGCGCTCGGCTACTACATCAACCCGCTGTTCAGCATCTTCCTCGGCGCCGTCGTGCTGGGCGAGGAGCTCAGCCGGGGCCAACTGGTGGCGATTGCGCTGGCGGTGCTTGCGGTCGCGCTCCTGACCTGGGAGACCGGCGGCCTGCCCTGGGTGTCCATCGCCTTGGCGCTGACCTGGGGCTTCTATGCACTGTTCAAGAAGACGCTGCCGATCGGTCCGGCCCAGGGCTTCCTGCTCGAGGTGCTGATCCTCGGTATCCCGGCGATGTTCTACATCGTCTACCTGCAGGCGACCGGCGTCGGCCATTTCGGCACAACCGGCATGATCGACGTGTGGCTGCTGCTGGGCTGCGGCCTCGTCACCGCCATTCCGCTGATCCTGTTCGCCAACGGCGCCAAGCTGCTGCGCATGTCGACCATCGGTATCATGCAGTACATTGCGCCTACGATCATCTTCTTCATCGCGATCTTCATCTTCAAGGAGCCGTTCTCGAGCGAACGTGCCGTCGCCTTCGCCCTGATCTGGGCGGCGCTCGCCGTCTACACCTGGTCGATGTTCTATGATCGATCCAGGAACCGCTGAGGAGCAAGCGCATGTACCAGCTCTACATCGCCAACAAGAACTACTCGTCCTGGTCGCTGCGGCCCTGGGTGCTCATGCGCGAGCAGGGCATAGCGTTCGTCGAGCGGCAGGTGCCGTTCGGAAACCTTCCGGGACAGCCGGACTACCGCTCGTTTTCGCCGACCGCCAGCGTTCCCGTCCTCGTCGACGGCGATCTGACGGTGTGGGATTCGCTGGCGATCGTCGAATACTTGGCCGAGCGCCACCCGGGCATCTGGCCGGAAGATGCCGCCGCGCGCGCCTGGGCGCGCTCGGCCGCAGCCGAGATGCATTCCGGCTTCCGCAGCCTGCGCAACATCTGCGGTATGAGTTGCGGCGTGCGCGTGGCACTGCGCGAGCGGCCCGCGGAGCTGGAGCGCGACGTTGCGCGAATGGGCGAACTCTGGAACCAGGGGCTCGACCGCTTCGGCGGCCCGTTCCTTGCGGGAGCGAAGTTCACCGCCGCGGATGCGTATTTCGCCCCGGTCGTGTTCCGGGCGCTGACATACGGGCTCGATTTCGGCGGCCGTGCCGGTGACTACGTGGCGACCATGCTTGCGACTGCGGCGATGCGCGAATGGTATGCCGCAGCGCTCGCCGAAACCTGGCGCGACAAGCCCCACGAGGACGAAATCGAGGCGTCGGGCACGGTCACGCAGGATCTGCGCGCCCGCACCTGAGGGCGCGCCTACATCTTGTCGATAAGCGACTGGACGCCTTCGGTCGGCGTTGCGTCTGCGCCTGCCGCGACCATGATCGCGGCGACGATGGCCTCGGGGTCTTCGACCACCAGCGGCTGCACCAGATGCGAGGTGTGCACGAAGCCCTCGGCCCGCATGTGGTCGATGAGCGACAGCATCGGGTCCCAGAAACCGTTGACGTTGGCGTAGACGATCGGCTTGCGGTGATGCCCGAGCTGAGCCCAGGTCATGATCTCCACGATCTCCTCGACCGTGCCGATGCCGCCGGGAAGTGCCACGAACGCGTCCGACTTCTCGAACATCGCGTGCTTGCGCTGATGCATGTTGTCGGTGATCTGCAATTCGTCGAGGCGGGTCAACGCGCTCTCGGTTGCTTCCTTGTTCATCAAGAATCGCGGTATGATGCCAGTGACCTTGCCGCCGGCGCGCAGCGCGCCATCGGCGACGGCGCCCATGACGCCCTTGGTACCGCCGCCGTAGATGAGCCGAAGGCCGGCCTTGGCGATGGAGCGGCCGAGCAAATGGCCAGCCTTGATGTACACATCATCGCGGCCCGGCGACGAGCCGCAATAGACGCAGATGGATCGAATCGTGTTCATACCTGAATGGGTATTGCGTCTGTGGGCGGGGTCAAGCCCGCACCGGTCTTTTTCTTGTCGGTGCCGGCAAAACAAGATAGACCCGTTGCGCGGCAAGGGGCTGGGACAAGAATGACGATCAATCCGTTGAAGATTCTCCTTTTGGCTGCGGGCGGTTCTGCCGCTGCAGCCGGGGTGGCATATGTGTCTGGGGCACTGGATCCGTTCCTTGCCCCGCAGCCGGCCGTGGCAAGCCTGCAAGCGCCGGCAACTCCGACCCCTGCGGCGCCCGCCGCGCCCAAGGCACCCGAATCCGCCAAGCCGACGCCGACCGAAGCCCAGGCACCCGCCCAGCCGGCACCTGCGGTGGTGCCGCCGTCGTTCGACGTCGTCCGCGTCGAGGACAACGGCGCTCTGGTGGTCGCGGGCAAGGCCACCGGCAGCGCCAAGGTCGAGATCGTGACCGGCTCGCAGGTCATCGGATCGGCCACCGCCGGGACGGACGGCGACTTCGCCATCGTGCTCGACAAGCCGCTCAAGCCCGGCGACTACCAGATCGTGCTTCGCTCCACCGCGCCCGACAGTGTGGTGGCGACGTCGACGGAAACGGCGGTGGTGTCGGTTCCCGAGCAGCCTGGCGGCCAGGTGCTCGCGCTTGTTGAGGAACCTGGCAAGCCCGCCCAGCTGATCACCGTGCCCGAGCCGGCCAAGGCGCCGGCGACGCCGTCAGCGCCCGCAACGGAGCAGCCTGCGGCAGGCGCCGCGACCGAAGCCCCGGCGGCACAACAGCCCGCAGCCGCAGCACCCGTGGCAACAGCTCCCAAGGTCAACGTCGCCGTCGAGGCGGTCGAGATCGAGGGCAAGAAGATCTTCATCGCCGGCAGTGCCGACGCGGGCCGCAAGGTGCGCGCCTACGCCAACGAGATACTGATCGGCGAAGCCCAGGCCTCGCCAGAGGGCCGATTCCTCATCGAGGCTGAGCGTGAGCTGCCGGTGGGCGACTATATCGTCCGCGTCGATGCGCTTGAGCCCGACGGGGTGAAGGTTGCCGGGCGTGCCGCGGTTCCGTTCACGCGCGAGCCGGGCGAGGCGATCGCCGCCGTGGCGCCCGCACAGTCCGTCGAGACCGCGGCCACGCCAGCGCCGCAGGCTGGCGAGACCCAGGCTTCGGCGACCGGCGCTCCCGCAGAAACGGCCCAGGCGCCGGCCGGGACAGCATCCGAAAAGCCGGCCGAGACGGCGTCTGCGCCGGCCGCAGCAGCAGGCGAGGTGCCTGAAGCGACCGCGCCGAAGCTGCAGCCGGTCAACAGCGCGGTGATCATCCGTCGTGGCGACTCGCTGTGGCGCATCTCGCGGCGCGTCTACGGCCAGGGCGTGCGCTACTCGACCATCTATCTCGCCAACCAGGACCAGATCCGCGATCCCGATCGCATCTGGCCGGGGCAGGTTTTCCGCGTGCCGGAGACATCGAAGGAAGGCGAGCCGGCAAACCTGGATGCCATGGGCGAGCAGGCGATGCCCGCGCCCAAGCAGTAGGATTCCCCGACAGGTCGGTTGCACGAACATAATTCATCGTCTATCGTCGATGGACGATGAATTCATTCTCAAGAACGGCGAACGATAGCGCTTCGAGCGACGATGTCGCGCACAAGCTTGCGGCGCTCTCGCATCCGGCGCGGCTCGAAATCCTCAGGCGCCTCGGCGGCGGCAGGTCCTGCTGCTGCAAGGAAGTGGTCGAGCATCTCGACCTCGCGCAGTCGACCGTGTCCCAGCATCTCAAGATCCTCGTCGAGGCCGGGCTGGTGCGTTACGCGCCGGAGCGGCAGCGATCCCGTTACCAGATCGATGAAGCGGCGCTGGCGGCGGTGTCGGCATCGGTTGCCGCCCTCGTCAATTCCTGCTGCGCGCTCGACGGCGCCGATAGCTAATCAAGGCAAGTCCAGTGGCTAACAAGACCGTATCCGCCGAACGTGGCTCGACTTTCAGCACGATCAAGAACCTTTGGCCCTACATGTGGCCGCAGGACAGGCCGGACCTCAGGGCGCGCGTCGTGTGGGCGACGGTGTTCCTGTTCGTCGCCAAGCTGACGCTGGTCGCCGGCCCCTACTTCTTCAAATGGGCGACCGATGCGCTGGCCGGAGACCAGCGTTCGCCGCTGGCGCTGCCTGCGTTCTTGCTTGCACCGGTCATGCTGGTCATCGCTTACAACGTGGTGCGCATAGTCCAGCTTGGCTTCAACCAGCTGCGCGACGCGCTGTTTGCCAGCGTCGGCCAATATGCGGTTCGCCAGCTTGCCCACCGCACCTTTGTGCACATGCACCAGCTGTCGCTGCGCTTCCACCTCGAGCGCCGCACCGGCGGGCTTTCGCGCATCATCGAGCGCGGCACCAAGGGCATCGAGACGATCGTCCGCTTCACCATCCTCAACACCGCGCCGACCATTCTGGAATTCGCGCTGACGGCCGGCATCTTCGCCTTCGCCTATGGCTGGCAATATGTGGCTGTCGTGGCCGTCACCGTCTGGATCTATGTCTGGTTCACGGTGCGGGCCAGCGACTGGCGCATCGCCATCCGTCGCGAGATGAACGATTCCGACACCGACGCCAACACCAAGGCGATCGATTCGCTGCTCAACTTCGAGACGGTGAAGTACTTCAACAACGAGCGCATGGAGGCCGAGCGCTTCGACCGCTCGATGGCCCGCTACGAGAGCGCCGCGACCAAGACCTGGACCTCGCTCGGCTGGCTCAACTTCGGCCAGGGCGTCATCTTCGGCCTCGGCATGACCGTCGTCATGTGGATGTCGGCAAGGGAGGTGATGGCCGGCACCCAGACGGTCGGCGACTTCGTCTTCGTCAACGCCATGCTGATGCAGCTTTCGGTGCCGCTCAATTTCATCGGCATGATCTACCGCGAAATCCGCCAGGGCCTCACCGACATTGAGAAGATGTTCGATCTGCTCGACGTTCCCCAGGAGGTGGTGGACAAGCCCGGCGCCCAGGCGCTGGTCGTCGGCTCCGGCCGGGTCGAGTTCCGCGACGTGCATTTCGCCTACGACAAGAACCGCCAGATCCTGAAGGGCGTGAGCTTCGAGGTGCCTGCCGGCAAGACGGTGGCGATCGTCGGCCCTTCGGGCGCCGGAAAGTCGACCATCTCGCGGCTGCTCTTCCGCTTCTACGACATCCAGCAGGGCGCGATCCTGATCGACGGGCAGGACGTGCGCGACGTGACGCAGGAAAGCCTGCGCGGTGTGATCGGCATGGTGCCGCAGGACACCGTGCTGTTCAACGACACCATCGCCTACAACATCCGCTACGGCCGCATGAATGCGGACGAGGAAGACGTGCGCAAGGCGGCGGAACTCGCCCAGATCTCGGGCTTCATCGAGCGCATGCCCGAGGGCTACAAGTCGATGGTAGGCGAGCGCGGCCTGAAGCTTTCCGGCGGTGAGAAGCAGCGCGTGGCGATTGCCCGCACCATTCTCAAGGCGCCGCCGATCCTGATGCTGGACGAGGCGACCTCCGCGCTCGACACCCATACCGAGCAGGAGATCCAGAGCGCGCTCGACCTGGTCAGCAAGGGCCGTACCACACTGGTGATCGCCCACCGGCTGTCGACGGTGATCTCCGCCGACGAGATCATCGTGCTCGAGGACGGCAGGATAGCCGAGCGAGGGACCCATGCCGAGTTGCTCAGGCATCGCGGGCTCTACGCCCGGATGTGGGATCGCCAGCGCGAGGCGACCGAGGCCGAGGAAAGACTGCGCAAGGCGCGCGAGGACGACGAATTCGGCGTCGTCACCCGCCGCCGCACGCCGGAGGTCGCGGAAGACGCGTGATTGGGGAGGGGAGGGGCGCCGCGGCAATGTCGCGTTGCGGCGACCGGCCGTTTCCGGTAAGCACTCCGGAACTCAAACAGCATGGCCGACCCCTTCATGAGCTTAGCAGACACGATCCGTAACGTCTTTGTTCCGGTTCATCGCGAGGGGTATCCCTTCATAGCCGGATTTGCGGCTGTTGCGGTGCTGCTCGGCCTGTTCTCGACCTCGCTGTTCTGGATCGGCGCGATCCTCACCGCCTGGTGCGCCTATTTCTATCGTGATCCGGAGCGCGTGACCCCGCTCGACGACAGGCTCGTGGTGAGTCCGGCCGACGGTGTTGTGTCGGCAGTAGGCCCGGCCGTGCCGCCGCGCGAACTCGGCCTCGGAAATGCCGAGATGACGCGCATCTCGGTGTTCATGAACGTCTTTTCGGTGCATGTGAACCGCGCCCCTGTGCGCGGCAAGATCGTCCGCATCGAGCACCGCCCGGGCAAGTTCCTCAACGCGGAACTGGACAAGGCGAGCCAGGAGAACGAACGCAACGGCGTCGTCATCGACAGCCCCAACGGGCTGGTTGCCGCCGTGCAGATCGCGGGCCTTGTGGCGCGTCGCATCGTCTGCTGGGCGGATGTCGGCGGCAACATTGCCGTCGGCGAGCGCTTCGGCCTGATCCGCTTCGGCTCGCGCGTCGACGTGTTCCTGCCCGCGGGCGCGGTTCCGCGCGTCGCCGTCGGCCAGACGGCCGTAGCGGGCGAGACAGTGCTTGCCGAATTCGACGGCACGGCGCACGCGCCGCTCGTTCGGGTTTCCTGACCATGGTCGCGCCCTTCAAACCCTTCGAGCCGCATGGCCGGGGCGGCCCGCGCATCCGCGAAATACCGCTCCGGCTCGTGCTTCCCAACCTGATCACGGTGCTCGCCATTTGCGCCGGGCTGTCGGGAATCAGGCTCGCCTTCGAGGGGCGCTTCGAATCGGCGGTCGTGATGGTGCTGGTCGCGGCCTTCCTGGACGGCATCGACGGGCGCCTCGCGCGCATGCTGAAGGCGACGTCGAAATTCGGCGCGCAGATGGATTCGCTCGCCGACATCGTCAATTTCGGCGTGGTGCCGGCGCTGGTGCTCTACGCTTTCCTGCTCGACAGGGCGGGCTCCCTTGGCTGGATCGCGGCACTGCTGTTCGCGATTGCCTGCGGCCTGCGGCTTGCCCGCTTCAATGTCCTCGACGAGGACCTGGAGCGGCCGGCTTGGCAGGCGGACTATTTCGTCGGCGTGCCCGCGCCGGCCGGTGCTATTGTCGTGCTCGCGCCGATGTACGTGTCGTTTCTCGGGTTCGAACCGACCCGTACTATGGCTTTTGCCGGCACCGCCTTCGCCATTCTGATCGCATTCCTTCTGGTCAGCCGGCTGCCCGTCTATTCCGGCAAGACGCTGCGGATCAGGCGCGAATATCTGCTGCCGGTCATGCTGGCGGCGGTGTTCTACATACTGCTCCTGACCGTTTTCCCTTGGCAGACGCTGACGGCTTCCGTCGCGGCTTACCTCCTGTTCCTGCCGCTGAGCGCCAGCGCCTATGCGCGGCGGGCCAAGATCGAGGGTGAAAAGGCTGCGGCTGAAGCGGCGGCGGCCGCCGAGCTCGCCGCCGATACGCCGGAGATCTCGCCGGAATCCTAGGCAGCCTCGAGCCCAAGCTGGTCGATCGCCATGCGCCGGGCCGTCACATAGTCGGTCTTGCCCGAGCCCAGCACTGGCAGTTCGCTGACTTTGACGATGTCGTGCGGCACCATCAGGTCGGCCACCCCGGCCTGCTTGCCGTAGAGCCGCAACTGCTCGGGATCGGCGTTGGTGGCGGTGGTCACCAGCACGATGCGTTCGCCCTTGCGCTTGTCCGGCACGGCCACCGCCGCATGGTGCTCCTCGGGCCATAGCGCCTGGACGAGCATCTCGACCGCGCCGAGGGAAACCATCTCGCCCGCGATCTTGGCGAAGCGCTTGGCGCGGCCCTGGATCGTGACGAACCCCTCCCGGTCGACCGAGACGATGTCACCGGTGTCGTACCAGCCCTCGAGCGGCTGCAATTCACCTGGCCGGTCCGCGGTCATGTAGCCCATCATCAGGTTTGGGCCGGAGAGCCAGAGGCGCCCGCCTTCGCTCACGCCCTCGACCGGTTCGAGCCGCATTCGGATTCCGGGCAGCAGGCGGCCGACCGTTCCGTCCCTGTTGTGGGTCGCGGTGTTGACCGCAACGACGGGCGCGGCCTCGGTAAGGCCGTAACCTTCGATGATTTCGGCCCCGAACCGTTCGCGCCAGACCCGCCGCGTCTCCTGCCGCACGGGCTCGGCACCGGCGACGACGAAGCGCAGGCTGGAGAAGTCGGCGTCCTCGGCCGTCCGGGCATAGGCGGATAGGAATGTATCCGTGCCGAACATGATGGTCGGGCGCGCCTTCCGCGCCACGTCGGGGATCAGCTTGTAGTGCAGCGGCGACGGATAGAGGAAAAGCCGGACTCCGGTGAGTAGCGGCAGGATCGTCCCGCCGGTCAGCCCGAAGGAATGGAAGGCCGGCAACACGTTGAGCAGCTTGTCTGCGGGCGAGATGCTGATGCGTGCCTCAGCCTGCATGGCGTTGGCGATGAGGTTGCGGTGGGAGAGCACGACCGCCTTCGGCGTGCCTTCTGACCCGGATGTGAACAGGATGACGGCCGGCTTCGACGCATCCTGCACCTCCAGCGGGCGATGCCACTGCAGCGCGGCTGTGGCCTTGTCGAGGGCCGACACGCCTTCGCGCAACTCCTCCAGCCAGACCATGCGCGCTCCGGCCAGTTCGATCGCGGCGACCACGTCTGCGAGACTTGCCTTTTCGATGAATGCCCGCGAGGAGACCACGACCTTGATTTCGGCCGTCTTCACCGCGGAAGTGACGTTGGCGGGGCCTGCGGTGTAGTTGACCATCGCCGCGACGCGCGCGGCCGACGCGAGCCCCATCAGCGTGATCACGAGGCCGTTGGCGTTGGGCAGGAGGATGCCCACGGCCTCTCCGGGTGCTGTGACCGCCGCCAGGCGCTGGCCTATGACGCGGGCGCCGGTCATCAGCGTGCGATAGCTCAGCGCGCCGCTGATCACATCCTCGACGATCGTCCGCGACGGGCCATAGCGGTCGGCCGCGTCGCACATCGCATGGAAGAGGCCGCGGTCCAGCTCGGTCGCGGCGAGGCGTGCTTCGGCGAACCGGTCGAAGAATGCGTTTGCGTATGTGGTGTTCGCCATGCCGGCTCGCTCGGAAAGCTCGGCGACTGTCATGGGCGGGAGTGCTGCTATCGACAGCCGCGGGAAGCGGCTGCGCGGCGCCTGCGGCGCCGGCGTCACGGACGAGGGCAAATGGCGGGCCCCGCCGACGAAGATCGGCACGATCGCGGCATCGGCCTGCATGGCGATGCGGCCGACAGCGCGGAACAGGCGGAACGACTTGACGTCCGGCTCGACGGCATCGGGAAAATAGACGGCCAGCCGGCCCTTGCCGCGCAGCACGCGGACCAGCCGTCGGCTGACGAAGACATGCTCGGCGTTGAAGGCGATCGTCCGCGCCAGCGTCCGCCAGGGGTCGAGCCAGTGCGCCTGCGCGGAGGCCTCGTCGAGTATGTGCAGGGTTTCCTCGGGCAGCAGCGACAGCATCAGTGCCGGCTCGATGCTGGATTGATGCGACACGACATAGATGACCGGGGCAGGGGCCCCACGAGCGTCGCGAATGGCCTCGTCGCGCACGCGGTATGCCATCTTGAACGGGACATAGAGCAACGCCTGGCGGAAGCCGATGCCCAGAGCGTTCATCAGCACGCCTGCGGCGACGGCCCAGACGACCGCGACGCCAAGCAGAACAGCACTGGCCAGCAGCATGCCGCACCTCCAATGCACGCGGTGGCGCACCGCATGCAACGAAAACTAGACGATGGTGACGCAAGGTCAATTCGCATCGTCTCCCCAACCCGTCACCCCAAGGAAAAAGCCGGTCTTTCGACCGGCTTAAAGTCAAGGGACGGGTGGAGGGGATGGGGGGATGGGGCAACCCGTCCTGGGCACTACAACGTGGGATGGTCAGTTTGGTTCCATGCTCCCCGAAGCTTTTTGCGCTGGCATCGGCGAATCTGGCCCCGCTCCGTCTTCGGAGGCCCGCCGTGCCAGGCGAGCAACGCAGTTGGTGGGACTGGATGGACTTTGTGAGGATCCCGGCCAGCGCGGCTTCTCCGAAGGCCAGACTTAGCCCACCGATACTGCAAGCCGAGCGTCAACAGGCCTCACCGCGCTGTCGCTGTGCTAGCATGCGGCCGCCAAACCGGAGGAAGTCATGGATGCTGCGGGACTGAAGGCGCTGCAGGCGCCGCTCAAGGAGGCCTACCGCGACGATGCGGGCAAGGCGCTGATCACGCTACGTGCCACGGGCGCGGTCGACGACCAGTCGATCTCGTGCAAGGTCGACACAGGCAAGGCGATCGTGACGGCGGGCCTGCATCCGGCGACCGGGGGAACCGGGATGGAGCTTTGTTCAGGTGACATGCTGCTCGAGGCGCTGGTGGCCTGCGCCGGCGTCACGCTTAAGGCCGTGGCGACCGCGCTGGAGTTCCGGCTCGGCGAAGCGGTGGTTTCGGCGGAAGGCGACCTCGATTTCCGGGGCACCCTCGGCGTTGCCAAGGATGCTCCCGTGGGCTTCCGCGCCATCAGGCTGTCCTTCAAGCTCGACACCGATGAGCCGCGCGAACGCATCGACGCCCTGGTCAGGCTGACCGAGCGATACTGCGTCGTCCTCCAGACGCTGAAGGTTACTCCCGAGCTGTCGGTGTCGGCCGAGCGCTGACCCTCAGTTGGCGGCGAAGCAATAGAACAGCCCGTCGCCGCCCGTTCCCTTCAGGGCTTCCTGGCTGCAGCCACCTCGCGAGGCATGCGAGGAGTTCCAGGACTTGGCCGCCGCCGAATCGTCGAGACCCATGCGGTCGTGATGGCCCATCATCGCGGCTCCTTCGGCGCCGTCGAGCGTCCAGTCTCCACAGGTCTGCTCGGCGATTTTCGTGCCATCGGGCTTCGATCCGGTCAGGATGTCGTGCTTGTTGGGTTGATCGCCGCGCCCGTTGACGACATTGCCCTTTTCGTCCAGCGCCGTTTCCTTGTTGATGTTGTTGGCGTCGCTGTGCAGCGCAGTGAGGTCGTCGGCGATCTTCTGCCCCTTGGCGTTGTACCAGGGGCCGGCGCCGATGCGGTCCTTTGCGTCGACCGTGCTGGTGGACAGATAGGCATGCCAGGTCTTGCCGGTGACTCCCGCCGCCTCGGCGAGTTTCTGACATTGCGCGTCGGCGCCTTCGAGCCCGCCGAGATTGGCGCCTTTTCCAGGCCCGGCGCTGGTGATGAAGAAGCTCATGGTGTTGTCCTGCGCATATGCCGTGACGAGGCCGGCGCTCAGGACGGCAGACAGGACGAGAATGCGTTTCATCAATGCTTCCTCCCTAGATCCACGCTGAGGCGGAAAGGCTAGGGCTCGTAGCTGCGGACGGCCAATCACTCTTGCGTGTCGCGCAAGTAGTGATCAAACAAAGACATGAACAGCGTCGTGCGCCGGCTCACATCGGCCAGACCAGCATCAGCATCGGCACCGCGACGACAATTACGAGCAGCGACAACGGCAGCCCAAGGCGCGGATAGTCGGAGAACTTGTAGCCGCCGGGACCCATGACCAGCGTGTTGCACTGGTGGCCGATGGGGGTGAGGAAGTCGCAGCCTGCGCCGATGGCGACTGCCATCAGGAAGGCCTCGGGCCTGTATCCGAGCGTGCTGGCGAAGCTCGCCGCGATCGGTGCCACCACCAGGACCGTGGCTGCGTTGTTGAGGAACGGCGTGACGGCCATGGCGACGACCAGGATCAGGGTCAGCGCGCCGGCTGGTGGCAGAGCCGCGGCGAAATCGGCGAGCCAGGCGGAGATGACATCAGTCGCCCCCGTCCGCCGCAGCGAGTCGCTGACCGGGATCAGTGCCGCCAGCATGACGAGGATCGGGCCGTCGATCGCGCCGTACACCTCGCGCAGGGGGATAACCCGGAAGGCCACCATGGCGATGGCCGCGGTGAAGAAGGCGAAGGGAACCGGCAGGAGGCCGAAGGCGGTGGCGGCCATGGCAGCCACCAGGATGGCGACCGGCACGATGCCGCGCCGCACGCTGCCGAGCAGGATCGGCCGTTCCGCCAGAGGCAGGCAGCCCAGTTCGCGCAGGATGTCGGGCAGGGTCTGCGGATTGCCCTGCAGCACCACCACGTCGCCCATGCGCAGCGTTACGGCGCCGAGCCTCTCCTGGATGCGCTCGCCCTTGCGGCTGACCGCGAGCAGGTTGACGTTGAAGCGGTCGTAGAGCGAAAGCCGCCGGGCCGACGCGCCGATCAGGCTCGAATGCTCGCCGATGATGGCCTCGACCGCGGCCGCCGCATGCTTGCCGCCTGCGGTGTCCCGATCTCCGGTAACGCTGAGCTTGGCCTGGGCCACCATGCGGTCGAGCGCATCGGGGGCGCCCTCGATCAGCAGGATGTCGCCCGTCCGCAGCGTCACGTCCGGGAACGGCGTCACGTGCAAGGCGCGCGAGCGCAGGATCGAGGTCACCACGGCTCTTCCGCCGCCGAGCTTGACCAGGTCGGCCAGCGTCTTGCCGACGATGGTCGAGTCGCTGACGATCCGAGCCTCGGTGAGATAGTTGTCGATGTCGATCGCCTCGTGGATCGACGCTGCGGCGCGCGTCCTTTCCGGCAGCAGCTTGTAGAACAGCACCAGGAAGACCACGCCGGCAACAGCCAGGCTGGCGCCGACCGGCGTGAAGTCGAACATGCTGAAGGTTTCGCCTGTCATCTCCTGGCGCACACGCGAAACCACAATGTTGGGCGAGGTGCCGATCTGGGTCATCAGGCCGCCGAGCAGCGAGCCAAAGGCCATCGGCATCAGGAAGACCGACGGGGACGTGTTGGAGCGCCGGGCGAACTGGAAGGCGATCGGGATCATGATCGCCAGCGCCCCGATGTTCTTGACGAAGGCCGACAGCACGGTGACCAGGATGACGAGCAACGCGAGTTGCGCCCGGACGCTGGAGACGTCGGGGGCGAACCGCTGGATGGCGTATTCCATGATGCCCGACCGCGCCACGCCGGCGCTGACCAGCAGGGCTGAGCCCACGATGATCACGATGTCGTCGCTGAAGCCCGCGAACGCCGCGGTCGTAGGCACGACATTGAGCGCGACGGCAGCGACCAGCGCGCCGCAGGCGACGAGGTCATAGCGGAACCGGCCCCAGATGAACGCCGCCATCATCAGGACGATGATGGCCAGTGACATCAGCTGGTCGGTCGTCATGCGGCGGATGTCCCCGGATGGCTCGGACGGCGGTCTTCAGGCGGCCGGCGACTGCCGGTGCAAGGCTGTAGCGCCGCTTCTCAGGCGGGCTTCTGGTAGGAAGCCCAGCGCTGCTCGCGGATCTGGTAGATCTCGCCGGTGCGGGTCAGCGCCGGATCGAGCATAGGGAGGATGTGGCTGGCCGTCTCCGACGGATGCGTGACCGTTTCCGGATTCTCACCCGGGACCGCCAGCGCGCGCATGGCGGTGCGACTCGTGCCGGGGTCGAAGATGTTGATGCGCAGCTTGAGGCTCTTGGTCTCGTCCGCCCAGGATCGCGCCAGCGCCTCGACGGCAGCCTTGGAAGCGGCGTAGGGCGCCCAGAAGGCGCGCGCTGAATGGGCGGAGCCGGAGCTTACGATTACTACGCGGCCGGCGTCGGACTTTCGCAGCAGCGGATCGACCGAGCGGATGACGCGCCAGGTCGCGGTTACGTTCACCGCCATGACCTTCTCGAAAACCTTGGCCTCGACATGGCCGATCGGCGCAATGACGCCGAGGATCGCGGCGTTGGCGACCAGGATGTCGAGCTTGCCCCAGCGTTCGTGGATGGCGCCGCCGAGCCGGTCGATGCCGGCCATGTCGGTGAGGTCGAGCGGCACCAGCGTGGCCTGGCCGCCGGCCGCCTTGATCTCGTCGTCGAGTTCTTCCAGGCCGCCTACCGTGCGAGCCACAGCAATCACGTGGGCGCCGGCGGCAGCAAGCTGCTTGGCGGTGTGGTAGCCGATGCCGCGCGAGGCGCCGGTGACGAGGGCGATGCGGCCGGAAAGGTCGGGAGTGCTGGTCATGCGGGCATCCAGTTCGGACTAGTCGATTGGCAGCCTGATAGGACGATTTTGCCTCAAACAAAACCCCGCAAGGCGGATTGGACTCCGACTCGGTGCCGCACCCCCGCGAAAAGTACACGGCCGGATGTCGGCTTTGGCCACTGTCAGGCGTCCTCGGGGGAGGAAACCATTGCCACAGGAGAAATACGCATGGGCAGGACCGTTGCAATCCTCGTTGCCAGGCTGATCTTCGCCGGCGTCTTTGCCATGGCGGCCACGTTCAAGTTTGCCAGCATGGCCGACACCGCCGCCTACATTACCGCCGCCGGCTTTCCGTTTGCGATGCCGCTGGCGTGGCTGGCGGCGTTCTTCGAGGTCGGTCTGGTGCTGGCGTTCCTGACCGGCGCCTTCTTCTCGGAAGCCGCACTTCTTGCCGGAGCCTATGTGATCTTCCTGGCCTTCGCCTTCCACGGCCCGGCGCGCTGGCAGGGCAACCAGGCCGAATTCGGCTTCTTCGTCGACCACTTCACCTTCCTCGCGGGGCTGCTTTTCGCAGCGGTCCACGGACCAGGCGAACGGCTCGCTCTGAAGATGGGGTCGATATGGAAGGACGAAGCGGCTTCCGCGACCTGAGGCGGAAGCCGTCGAAACGTGGGAGCGGAGCCTTACGCCCCGCCGGTGGCCAGGAGCGAAAGCGACCGCACGTTGTCGGCACCTTCATGGTCGAGCAGTCGGGTCGGATACTGGCCGGAGAAGCAGGCGTCGCAATATTGCGGCTGTTCATCGTTGCGGCTCGCCTCGCCGACGGCGCGGTAGAGACCGTCCATCGACAGGAAGCCGAGTGTATCGACGCGAATGAACTCGGCCATTTCCTCGACCGACATGCGCGACGCCAGAAGCTTCGACTTCTCGGGCGTGTCGACGCCGTAGAAGCAGGAGGAGCGGGTGGGTGGCGAGGCGATGCGCATGTGCACTTCGCGGGCGCCGGCATCGCGCACCATCTGCACGATCTTCTGGCTGGTGGTGCCGCGGACGATCGAATCGTCGACCAGCACCACGCGCTTGCCCTCGATCATGCGGCGGTTGGCGTTGTGCTTGAGCTTGACGCCCATGTGGCGGATGGAATCGCCCGGCGAGATGAAGGTGCGGCCGACATAGTGGTTGCGGATGATGCCGAGTTCGAACGGCAGGCCGGCCTCCTGGCTGTAGCCGATCGCAGCCGGCGTGCCCGAATCCGGCACCGGCACGACGATGTCGGCATCGACGGGGCTTTCGCGGGCGAGCTCGGCGCCGATGCGCTTGCGCACATCATAGACGTTGCGGCCCTCGACCGAGGAATCCGGGCGCGCGAAATAGACGTATTCGAAGATGCAGAAGCGGGGTTTCTGCGGCTCGAACGGGAAATGGCTCTCGACGCCCTTGGAGGTGATGACCACCATCTCGCCCGGCTTGATGTCGCGCACGAAGCGCGCGCCGATGATGTCGAGCGCACAGGTTTCCGATGCGAGGATCCACGCACCGTCGAGATCGCCAAGCACCAGCGGGCGAATGCCGAGCGGATCGCGGCAACCGATCATCTTCTTGGACGACAGCGCGACCAGCGAGAACGCGCCTTCCACCTGACGGACGGCGTCGATGAAGCGCGCGTTGAGATCACGCTCCTTGCTCACCGCAACGAGGTGCAGGAGCGTCTCGGTGTCGGAAGTCGATGAAAAAATCGCGCCCTGTTTCTGCAAGGCGCGCTGGACGGTCATGGCGTTGGTGAGGTTGCCGTTGTGGGCGACGGCAAAGCCGCCATCGGCGAGCTCGGCGAAGAAGGGCTGCACGTTGCGCATGCCCGCGCCGCCGGTGGTGGCGTAGCGGGTATGGCCGATGGCGCGGTTGCCCTTGAGCCGGTCGATGACCGATTGCTTTGTGAAGGTGTCGCCGATCAGGCCGATATGGCGCTCGACGTGGAACTGGGTGCCGTCATAGCTGACGATGCCGGCAGCCTCCTGGCCGCGATGCTGCAGCGCGTGCAGCCCCAGCGTCACGATAGCAGCGGCATCCTGCCGGCCGAATATGCCGAACACGCCACATTCGTCGTGGAAATGATCGTCTGCTTCCGCTGAAAGGGCGGTCGATGCGTCTGCCATGGGGCGAGGCCTCTCGTCGCAAAAACGCTATATAGTGCCTGGACGCCGGAAGGGCAACGCAGCTTGCGCGCCCTCCGAGCGATCGTCAGTTGTTGGTTGGCGCCGGCTCGGCCGGAGCGTCCGCTTCGCCCTCGGCGGGTGCTTCCGCACCGCCTTCGGCCGGCGGCGTGGCAGTGCCTGCGTCCTGGCCCTGCGGGTTGATCCGCTTGAGGATCGAGTTCTCGGGATCCTCCGGCAGGAGGTTTTCCAGCGAGGTGCCGATGCTCTCGAGCAGCGGGCGGGACTTGGCCTCGGCGACCCACGCCGGCGACTTCTCGCCAACCAGCCAGTTGAAGAACAGCAGGCCGACGGCAACCACGAGGATGCCGCGGGCGGCGCCGTAGAGGAAGCCGAGCGTGCGGTCGAGCGCGCCGATACGGCTGTCGATGATGAAATCGGCGATCTTCATCGTGATGATGGTGACCACGATCAGCGCGACGATGAAGACGATGCCGGCGGCTGCCGCCATGGCGATCTTCTCGTTGTCGATATAGGGCTGAACGTAGGGAACGACCGGCTTGTAGAACAGGAACGCGGCGATCGCGGCCGCGGCCCAGGAGGCGATGGACAGAACCTCGCGCGAGAATCCGCGCACCATGGCGAGCATCGCCGAAACCAGTGTGAAGCCGACAAGAATTCCGTCGAGCAGCGTAATCGGCATCGTGTCACTCACTCCCTGACGGCTGTCAGTCCGTCTCTTCCGCGCGGCTTCGCTTTGAGCCGGCTATCCGTGCCACCAGATCCGAAAGCTCGGTCGGCTGGAACGTGACGGCACCTGACCCGCCTGCGATGTCCCCACTGCCGGAGGGCAGAACGGCCCTTCCGAACCCCAACTTTTCGGCCTCTTTAAGGCGCTGTTGCGCGTGTGCAACCGGCCTCACGGCGCCTGAAAGGCTGATTTCGCCGAAATAGACGCAATCCGCAGGCAGAGCAATACCGGTGAGCGACGAAACCAGTGCGGAAGCCACCGCGAGATCCGCAGCTGGCTCCGAGATGCGGTAGCCGCCGGCGACGTTTAGATAGACGTCGTGCTGGCCGAATCGGACCCCGCAATGGGCCTCGAGCACGGCGAGCACCATGGAAAGCCGCGGCGAATCCCAGCCGACGACGGCGCGGCGCGGCGTGCCGAGCGTGGAGGGCGCCACCAGCGCCTGGATCTCGACCAGCACGGGGCGGGTGCCTTCGATCGCGGCGAAGACTGCCGCACCGGGCGCCTTGGCGTGGCGTTCGCCGAGGAACAATTCGGACGGATTTGCGACCTCGCGCAGGCCCTTGTCGGACATCTCGAAGACGCCGATCTCGTCGGTCGGGCCGAATCGGTTCTTCACCGTGCGCAGGATGCGGTAGTGATGGCCGCCTTCGCCCTCGAAATAGAGCACGCCGTCAACCATGTGCTCGACCACGCGCGGGCCGGCGATCTGGCCTTCCTTGGTGACGTGGCCAACCAGCACCACGGCTGCACCCGTCGACTTGGCGTAGCGGATCATCGCCTGGGCCGAGGCGCGCACCTGGGTGACAGTGCCGGGTGCGGAATCGGCGATATCAGTCCACAGTGTCTGGATGGAATCGATGATCACCAGGTCCGGCCGCTTGCCGTCGGCGATCGTGGCGATGATGTCCTCGACATTGGTCTCGGCAGCGAGTTCCACCGGCGCCGAAGCTGCACCCAGCCGCTGCGCGCGCAGCCTGATCTGAGCGACGGCTTCTTCGCCCGAAACGTAGACGATGCGGTGGCCTTGCCGGGCGAGCGCCGCAGCCGCCTGGGTGAGCAGGGTCGACTTGCCGATGCCGGGGTCGCCGCCGACCAGAAGCGCGGAACCGCGGACGAATCCGCCTCCGGTGGCGCGGTCGAGTTCGCCGATGCCAGAGATGATGCGCGGCGCGTCCTCGATGTCGCCGTCGAGCGAGGTCAGCGTGACGGGACGGCCCTTGCGCACGCTCTTGAGCGAAGCCGGGCCGCTGCCGATGCCGCCGGCCGTGCCTTCCTCGACGAGCGTGTTCCACTCGCCGCAGGAATCGCATTTGCCGGCCCAGCGCTGATGCGCTGCGCCGCAATTCTGGCACACGAACTGGGTGCGGGTCTTGGCCATGAAGGGATTACTCTTCGCCGAACCTGTCCGGCAGGTGATGCTCGGGCGCGAGGTCGAAGAAGCGGGTGAATTCGCCCTGGAAGCCAAGGCTGACGGTGCCGGTGGGGCCGTGACGCTGCTTGGCGATGATCACCTCTGCCTTGCCGCGCACTTCGTTCATGTTGGCTTCCCATTGCAGGTACTCGTCGGTGCCGAGCTTCGGCTCCTTGTTCTTGAGGTAATATTCCTCACGGTACACGAAAATCACCACGTCGGCGTCCTGCTCGATCGAGCCCGATTCACGAAGGTCGGAGAGCTGCGGGCGCTTGTCGTCGCGGTTTTCGACCTGACGCGACAGCTGCGACAGCGCGATGATCGGGACGTTGAGTTCCTTGGCCAGCGCCTTCAAGCCGGTGGTGATTTCGGTGATTTCCTGGACGCGGTTCTGCGACGACTTGGCCGACGAGCCCTGCATCAGCTGAATATAGTCGATGATGATGAGGTCGAGGCCGCGCTGGCGCTTGAGGCGGCGGGCACGCGCCGCGAGCTGGGCGATGGAGATACCACCGGTCGAGTCGATGAACAGCGGGATCTTCTGCAGCGTCTGGGTGCAGCCCACGAGCTTCTCGAAGTCCGACTCGGTGAGATCGCCGCGGCGGATCTTCGACGACGGCACCTCGGCCTGCTCGGAAATGATACGGGTGGCCAGCTGCTCGGACGACATTTCGAGCGAGAAGAAGCCGACGACGCCGCCGTTTTCGGCCTTGAACGAGCCGTCCGCCTGCTGCGCCGGCACATAGGCATGGGCGACGTTGAAGGCGATGTTGGTGACGAGCGAGGTCTTGCCCATGCCGGGACGGCCGGCGAGCACGATCAAGTCGGATGACTGCAGGCCACCCATGCGGGCGTCGAGATCCTGCATGCCTGTGGATGTTCCCGACAGGTGTCCGTCGCGCATGTAGGCGGCGCTTGCCATGTCGATTGCGGTCTTGACCGCGTCGGAGAAGCTCTCGAAACCGCCGTCGTAGCGGCCGGTTTCGGCGAGTTCGAACAGGCGCCGCTCGGCGTCCTCGATCTGCTCGGCCGGCGACATGTCGACGGGTGCGTCATAGGCGACGTTGACCATGTCCTCGCCGACGGTGATCAGCGCGCGACGGGTGGCGAGGTCGTAGATGGCGCGGCCGTAATCGGAGGCGTTGATGACGGTGACGGCCTCGGCCGCGAGGCGGGCGAGATAGTGGGCGACGGTCATGTCGCCGACCTTCTCCTCGGCCGGCAGGAAGGTCTTGATGGTGACCGGGTTCGCCATCTTGCCCATGCGGATCAGCTCGGACGAAACCTCGAAGATCTTGCGGTGCAGCGGCTCGTAGAAGTGGGTGGACTTGAGAAAGTCCGAGACGCGGTAGAAGGCGTCGTTGTTGACGAGGATAGCGCCCAGCAACGCCTGCTCGGCCTCGATGTTGTTCGGGGCTTCCCGGTAGAGCGGGGTTTCCGCCACTTCGAATTTGCGCGCTGCCTCGGCCAATGGTTTCCCCGATTCTGAACCCGAACGTCTTTACTAACAGAAGGGCGCTGTCTGGCGGTTGGGTCTATTTCGATGCTGCCCACGATTCACACTCGTCCACAGGCATGCACCGGACGTTCCGGATTTCGGTTGACGCGAATCGCAGGGAGTCTAGCGCCCGGGAAAGGAACAAAACAGGAATATTTTCTGTTATGCACCGCGCGGCGCGAGCAGGATGACCGATGCCCCGAAAATGCAGATGGCCGCGCCGACCAGGTCCCAGCGGTCGGGCCGGACACCTTCGGCGAGCCATAGCCATCCCAGCGAGGCGGCGATGTAGATGCCGCCATAGGCCGCATAGGCTCGGCCGGCTGCGTCCGATTCGACGAGGGCGAGAAGCCAGGCGAAGGCGATGAGCGAAGCGAGGCCCGGAACGAGCCAGAGTGGCGATTTGTCGAGCCGCCACCAAGCCCAGAAGGCAAAGCACCCGGCGATCTCGGCGAGTGCCGCGGCAATGTAGATGGGATAGGTCATGGGCTGCTCCGGAAGTCGGGCCCATTTCCTATGAGAGAGGCCGAAGGCGCAAGTGGCGGTTAGTCCTTGTCCGCGACCTTTCGCTTGCGGCTGCTTTTGCCCGAGGGCGCCGTGTGCGCCATCTCGTGCATCGCGAGTGCCTTCTCGCACTTGCCGATGTAGTCGCGCGTGATCGGCAGCGCATCGTTGCGGTGGGCTAGCTGTATCTGGAACACCATCAGGTCCTGCCAGCGGAAGGAGGCCTCGGCGCCAGCCAGGTAGAATTCCCACATCCGGCAGAAGCGTTCGTCATAGATCGCCTTGGCCTTGTCGCGGTTTGCCTGGAAACGCTCGCGCCAGTGCTTCAGCGTTTCCGCGTAGTGCAGCCTGAGGATTTCGATGTCGGTGACCACCAGGCCCGATTTTTCGATAGCCGGCAGCACTTCGGAAAGGGCGGGGATGTAGCCGCCGGGGAAGATGTATTTGCGCGTGAAGGCGCTCGTCGCGGTGGGCGGCCAGCTGCGGCCGATCGAGTGCAGCACCATGACGCCATCGGGCTTGAGGCGCTTTGCCACCGCATCGAAGAACGTGCGGTAGTGGTTGACGCCGACATGCTCGAACATGCCCACCGAGACGATACGATCGAACCGCTCGACCAGATCGCGATAATCCTTGATCTCGAAATGGACCCGGCTCTCCAGCCCTTCCGCCTGGGCGCGTTCGGTGGCGACCGCGAGCTGTTCGCTGGACAGCGTGACGCCGAGCACCTGCACCTCGAACGTCCGCGCGAGATAGAGGCCGAGGCCTCCCCAGCCCGACCCGATGTCGAGCACCGACTGGCCGGGCCTGAGCCGCAGCTTGGCGGCGATATGCGCCTTCTTGGCCATCTGCGCTTCCTCCAGCGTCATGTCCGGCTCGGTGAAATAGGCGCAGGAATACTGCATGTCGTCATCGAGGAAGAGCCGGTAGAGGTCGCCCGAAAGGTCGTAGTGGCGCTCGACGTTGCGCCTGGCCCTGGCGGCGGTGTTGACCTGCTGGAGGCGGCGGAAGGCGATGCGCAGCCCCTCGATCGCGCGTGTCCAGGCGGCATCGATCATGCCGTCGGGCATATTCTGGAAGGCGATGCGCAACAGTCCGAAGACATCGCCGTTGGCGATCTCCACATCGCCGTCCATGTAGCCTTCGGGAACGGCCAGGGTAGCGTCGAAGGTAATCGCGCGTTCGGCGCGGCGGGTCTTGATCAGCATGTGTACCGGCTGGCCGCTGCCGTCGCCGAAGCGGTGGGATTCGCCGCGCGGACCGGTGACGGTCAGGTTTCCCACACGCACAAGCCTTCCGAGGATACGCTGGAGCAACACGTTCATGGGCAGTGCTCGCGATCTTGTCAGTCCTGTCACTCGATCCTGTTCAATCGCGCAGGCCTTGGCAAGTTCCACCAGGCACAAAAAAGCCCGGGCGTTTCCGCCCGGGCTTGGTCCAGAATGACTGGAGTAAGAAGAAGCTTAGATCTCGTCTTCTTCTTCGGCGTTCGGATCGAAGAAGGCGTCCGGACGGGCGTTCTCGTTGATGTCGTCGCCGTAGATGGCTTCGGCGGTCGTGAGCGTCTCGCCCTTCGACTGGCGCTCGGCTTCGTCGGCCGTGCGGGCGATGTTGAGGGTGATGGTGACCTCGACTTCGGCGTGCAGGGCGATCGCCACGTTGGTCAGGCCGATGGTCTTGATCGGCTGGTTCAGCTCGACCTGGTTGCGGGCAACCGTGAAGCCTTCGGCGGCCAGGATGTCGGCGATGTCGCGGGTCGAGACCGAACCGTAGAGCTGGCCGGTTTCACCAGCCGAGCGCACGACCACGAAGGTCTTGCCGTCGAGCTGGTCGGCGACCTGCTGGGCTTCCGACTTGCGCTCGAGGTTGCGAGCTTCGAGCTGGGCGCGCTGGCCTTCGAACTTCTTCTTGTTGGCTTCGTTGGCGCGAAGAGCCTTGCCCTTGGGCAGCAGGTAGTTACGGCCGAAGCCGTCCTTGACCTTGACGATGTCGCCCATCTGGCCGAGGCGAGCAATGCGTTCGAGGAGAATGACGTCCATTGTCCTTGTCCTTTCGTTGGCTGCAAAGGCAGCGAATTGGGTTCAACGGGCAAGGAAGCAAGGGCGGTGCGTGGCACCTTTGTCGCTGTCCTGCCTGTCGCGGCAGTTAGGGTTCCGAGGAGACCCAACCCGGGATTTTGAGGTCTACCCTGCCGCGCCCGTCGCGGAGGGAGTATTCCGGCCCGGGGCAGATGCCGCCGGGCCGGAACGGATATCACTTCACCACGTAGGGCAGCAGGCCGAGGAAGCGCGCGCGCTTGATCGCCTGGGCGAGTTCACGCTGCTTCTTCTGGCTGACGGCGGTGATGCGCGACGGCACGATCTTGCCGCGCTCGGAGATGTAGCGCTGCAGCAGACGCACGTCCTTGTAGTCGATCTTCGGAGCGTTGGCGCCGGAGAACGGGCACGTCTTGCGACGGCGGTGGAAAGGACGACGGGTCGGGATCTGATTGATGTCGACCATTATTCTGCACCCCCTTCAACACCTTCGCGCGGACGGCGCGGGCCACGATCGCCACCGCCATCGCGGTCGCCGAAGCTGCGCGGACCACGATCGCCGCGGTCGCCGAAGCTGCGCTGCGGACGGTCGCCGAAGCCACGGTCGCCACGCTCGGAGCGCTCTTCGCGCTTTTGCATCATGGCGGAGACGCCTTCCTCATGCGCTTCGACCTTGACGGTCATGAAGCGGAGGATGTCTTCGGACAGGCCCTGCTGGCGCTCGACTTCCTTCACAGCAGCCGACGGAGCGGTGATGTCCATGAGCGTGTAGTACGCCTTGCGGTTCTTGTTGATGCGGTAGGTGAGGGACTTCA
>MEEF01000009.1 GCA_001724355.1 Mesorhizobium sp. SCN 65-20
ATCCTCGCGGCGATCGGCCTCGACCGGAAGTCGGCCTACATCGCCAACGTCATTCCGTGGCGGCCGCCGGGCAACCGCACGCCGACGCCGCACGAAACCGAAATCTGCCGTCCTTTCATCGAGCGGCAGATCGCGCTGGCGAAGCCCAAGGTACTGGTCACGCTCGGCGGACCGTCGGCCAAACTGCTCGTCGGCTCGCCCGACGGCATCCTCAGGCTGCGCGGCAACTGGAAGAGCCACACCAGCGCCGACGGCACCGTCATTCCGGTGATGCCGACGCTGCACCCGGCATACCTGCTCAGAAATCCCGCCCACAAGAAGCTTGCGTGGCGGGACTTCCTGGAGGTCAAGGCGAAGCTGCGCGAACTCGGCAGCGTCTGACGCCCCGGTCAGGCTGCCACTGCGGCAGCTCTGCGTATGCCGATGAACTGCAGTTCGGCAAACACGGCGACCGTCACTGCCTGGGCAGCGACGAAGGCAAGGCCGAGCATGGTCGGGTCCACCGCGCCCGAGAACAAAAGCGCAAAGCTGCCGGCCACCCACAGCGCGTTGATGACGATGATATCGATCATCACCAGCCTCGACACCGTGGCGCGGCGGGCGATGACCACCAGCATCGCGACAAACGGCACCAGCACGAGACCGGCCCAGAACAGCAACTCGCCGGGCAGTCCGAGGATTGGCGACAGCAGCGGGGCGCCGAGCATCATCAGGATGCCTGCCGCGCCGCTGACCAGCGCATCGGCGAAGAGGGTGTTGCGGAGGAAGGGGGTGACGGTAGTCGACATGGCTGAAGCTCCTGGTTCGGTTGTGGGGAGAGGCCGTCCGTGACCGCCTTCCTGATGCCGACCATCCCATCCGAAGCGCATCGAAGCGATTACGCTTGAAGTAATAGAAACGAGAATGCGCCCGGGCTAGTCTGCGGTCATGGATACGAAGCAGAACCCCGTCGGCGACCTCATCCGCGAATGGCGCACAAGGCGGCGCATGAGCCAACTCGACCTCGCAATGGAGGCCGAGATCTCGCAGAGGCATCTGAGCTTCATGGAAAGCGGGCGCGCGCTGCCGTCGCGCGACATGATCTTGCATCTCAGCGAGAGGCTTTCCGTGCCACTGCGCCAGCGCAACCAGATACTGCTCGCGGCAGGATATGCACCCTGCTTCAGCGAGAAGTCGCTTGATCACCCATCGCTCGCGCCGGCCATGGACGCAGTGCGCATGGTGCTCAAGGGGCACGAACCCTATCCGGCGCTCGCTGTCGACCGCCACTGGAACCTGATCGAGGGCAACGCAGCACTCGCACCGCTGCTCGCAGGCGTCGAGGACGCCTCGCTACTCCAGCCGCCGGTGAACGTGCTGAGGCTGAGCCTCCATCCCAGGGGTGTGGCGCCGCAGATCGTCAACCTGCATGAATGGCGGGCGCACCTGATCGAGCGCCTGAAGCACCAGAACGACACCGCCGGCGATCCCGTACTCGAAGCGCTGGAGAAGGAGTTGCTCGGCTATCCGGACGGGCCGCGACAGGGTCGGCCGATCCAGGGCAACGCCAACATCATCGCCCACCCGCTCCGGATGCGGGTCGGCGACGCGGTGCTGTCGTTCATCAGCACGACCACGGTTTTCGGCACGCCGCTCGACGTGACGCTGTCCGAGATCGCGATCGAATCCTTCTTCCCGGCCGACGAGGAAACCGCGTCGCGGCTCAGGGCGCTGGCGGCGCAGTAACTATTGCGGCGGTGCGGCCGTCTTCGCCGCCTTGCGCTCGATGCCGAGGCGACGCTCGCGCAGGATGATGAAGATGCCGGCGCCGATGACGATGGCGCCGCCGACCAGCGTGTGCATGGTCGGCAGATCGCCGAAGACCAGATAGCCGACGATGATGCCGAGGATCAGCGAGGTGTATTCGAACGGCGCGACCGTGGATGCTTCGGCATGCCTATAGGCCTCGGTCATGAAAAGCTGGGCCACACCGCCGGCGAAGCCGCCCGTGACCAGCAGCACCGTCTGCTGCCACGACAATGACTGCCAGCCGAACGGGATGCTGAACAGTGCCATGACGCTCGCGCTGAGCGAGAACCACAGCACGATCGTGGCGGTGCGTTCGGTGTGGACGAGATTGCGCACCAGAAGCATGGCGATGGCCGACAACCCCGCCGCGATCAGTGCCGCCACGACGCCCATCGCCGCCTTGTCGCTCATCCCCGCCCCGGAGGTGAACAAGGTGAGCTTGGGCCAAGAGACGATGACCACGCCGATCAGGCCGATCGCGACCGCCGTCCAGCGGTACATGCGCACGTTCTCGCCCAGGATCAATGCGCTGAACACCACGACGAGCAGCGGCTGGGCGTAGTTGAGCGTGATCGCCTCCGGCAACGGCAGTTGCGTGAGCGCGAAGAAGCCGAAGCCCATCGCCGTGACGCCCGCAAGCCCGCGCATGATGTGGCCGCCCGGACGCTTGGTGACGAAAGCCGTGCGCAGTTCGCGACGGAAGGCAAGGAACAGCAGGATCGGGAAGATGGCGAAGAAGGAACGGAAGAAGACAATCTGGCCCGCCGGCACCTCGCCGGCCGCCTTTATGGCGGTCGACATGCCGACGAAGATGGAAACCGAGACGATCTTTAGCGATATTCCAAAGAGCGGCGACGAGACGCCGTGACTTACCTGATGCTTCACTTTTGCCGGGCCGCCCTTATTGCTGCCCAGACGCGCGCCGGTGTGGCCGGCATCTCGATATGGTCAATTCCGTAAGCCCTGTATAACGCATCCGTCACCGCATTGAGCGCCGCCGGCGTCGAACCGATCGTGCCCGCCTCGCCTGCCCCTTTCATCCCCATGGCATTGGTGGTCGAGGGGACGTTGCGGGTCTCGAAATGAAAGGACGGCACGGTATCCGCACGCGGCATCGCATAATCCATGAAGCTTGCCGTCAGCAACTGACCGTCCTCACCATAAACCGCCTCCTCCGAGAGCGCCTGTCCGATGCCCTGCACGACGCCGCCATGCACCTGGCCGGCGAGCAGGATCGGGTTCACCGTCGCGCCGAAGTCGTCGACGATCGTATAGGCCACGACCTCGGTGCCACCGGTCTCGGGGTCGATCTCGACCTCGCATATATGCGTGCCGTTGGGATAGGTCGCCTCTTCCTGAACGAACTCGCCCATCGCCTTGATATCATCCGGATTTTTCGCCGCTGCGTGGAGCGCCGCAAAGCCGATGGTGCGGTCGGTGCCGACGATGCGCGCCTCGCCATTGTCGAGCTCGATGTCTGCGGCCGAAGCCTCCAGTTCGTCCGCCGCGATCTTCTTGAGCTTCTCCGCCAGCGCCTCGCCTGCGCGGGCCGCCGAGACACCGCCGAGCGGGATCGAGCGCGAGCCGCCGGTGCCGCCTCCCTTGGGAAGGTGGTCGGTATCACCCTGGTGGACGCCGATGCTGGCGACGTCCAGATTGAGCTTCTCAGCCACGAACTGCGCATAGGCCGTGGCGTGGCCCTGGCCGTTCGACTGGGTGCCGATGAAGACCGACACCGTGCCGTCGCCGTTGAGCTCCACCCGCGCCGGCTCGGAGCCGGCGAAGGCGCAGGCCTCGATGTAGGTCGCCATGCCGAGGCCGCGGATCTTGCCGCGCGACTGCGCTTCGGCGAGCCGTTGCGGGAAGTTCGCCCAGCCGGCGCGCTGCATGGAGAGGTCCATGTGCGCCTCGAACTCGCCGACGTCGTAGAGCCTGCCGGTCTGCGTGCGATAGGGGAACTGCTCGGGCTTGATGAAATTGCGCCGGCGGATCTCGTCGGTCGACAGGCCGAGTTCGCGGGCGCAGGCATCGACCATCTTCTCGACCAGAAGCGCTGCCTCCGGGCGCCCGGCGCCACGGTAGGCGTCGACGGGGCAGGTGTTGGTGTAGACGCCCTCGATCGTCACATCGAGCGCCTGGATGTCGTAGACGCCGGTCGACATGCTGGCGCCGATATGGGCGATGATCGGTCCGTACTGGGAGATGTAGGCGCCGACATTGGACAGCAGATGGACGCGTAGGCCAAGGAAGCGGCCGTTCTTGTCCATGGCCATTTCGGCGGTCACGACATTGTCGCGCCCCTGGGCATCGGAGAGGAAATGCTCGGTACGGTCGCCCGCCCACTTCACCGGCCGGCCGAGGCGCTTGGCGGCCTCCAGGACAAGCGCGTGCTCGCGGTAGACGAAGGCCTTGGTGCCGAAACCGCCGCCGACATCGGGCGTCACGACCCTGAGCTTCTCAGCACCGATGCCGAACACCTGGCCGGCAAGCATGTTGCGCATCGAATGGACGCCCTGAGACCCGGTGGTCAGCAGGAAGCGATCCTCGTCCGCACGCCATTCGCCGATGGCCGAACGCGGCTCCATGTAATTGCAGATGAGGCGGTTGTTGACGAACTCGATGCGCGTGACGCGGTCCGCGCGGGCGAAAGCGGCGTCCGCCTTCGCCTTGTCGCCGAGATGATAGGTGAAGGCACGGTTCGATCCGAGTTCAGGCCAGACCAGCTGCGCATCGTCGTCGAGCGCCGTTGCCGTGTCGGCAGCCGCTTCCTCGTCGTCGTAGTCGACCTCGATCAGTTCGGCCGCGTCCTGGGCGAGTGCGCGGGTGTCGGCGACGACGAAGGCGACCGCATCACCGACATAATGGACCCGATCCCGGCACAGAATCGGGATGTCGCGCGTCGGCGCGCGCGTGCCGTCCGGCTGGCGCTGCATGACGGTGGACTTGAGATCGCCGAGATGGGCGATGTCGGCGGCGGTCAGAACAAGGTGCACGCCCGGCGCCTTGCGCGCGGCATCGACCGGTCCGATGGCGAATTTCGCCTTGGCGACAGGCGAGCGCAGCACGTAGCCGTGCAGTTGGCCAGCCGGCGCGATGTCGTCCGTGTAACGGCCCTTTCCGGTGATGAAGGCTCCATCCTCGACGCGCAAAACGGACGCGCCCATCCCGAATTTCGGCGTGACGACAGTCATATCGGCCCCGTGAGGATTGGTGAGAAGGCGCAGCATTCGTGCGATGGCCAACAGTTTTGCCGAGGGGTCGTTTCGTGTAAAGAGCAGCGGCCGCATATTTTTTCTACCAGCGCCCATTGGCGCCGGACGACGACAGGAAGGCCGACCGCATGCGCACTGATACCGGACAGGTGTTTCGCCTCGAAGATTACCGCCCGAGCGACTACCTGATCCCCCGGACGGAACTCGATTTCAGGCTGGGCGAAGACAGCACCCGCGTGGTTGCGAGGCTCAGCATCGAGCGAAGGACGGGCACAGACAAGCCGGTGCAGCTCGAACTCGACGGCGATGGGCTCACATTGCGCCGCATCGAGATCGATGGGACGGCGGTCGATGCGGCGGGCTTCGACGCCACGCCGGACCGGCTGGTGATCCACAATCCGCCCGCCTCCGGCCGCTTCACCCTGCTGATCGAGACGGAACTCGCGCCATCACGCAACGAGGCCCTGATGGGGCTCTACCGCTCCAACAAGGTCTATTGCACCCAGTGCGAGGCGGAAGGCTTCCGCCGCATCACCTATTTCCTCGACCGGCCCGACATCCTGTCGGTCTATACCGTGCGCATCGAGGCGTTGCGCTCCGAGGCACCGCTGCTACTCGCCAACGGCAATCCGGTCGAGAGCGGGGATCTCGCAGACGGCTGGCACTACGCCGTGTGGCACGATCCATTCCCGAAGCCGTCGTATCTGTTCGCACTGGTCGCCGGCGATCTCGGCTGCATCAAGGACCGCTTCGTCACGGCCTCGGGCAGGTCGGTGGAACTCGGCATCTATGTCGAGCACGGCAAGGAGAGCCAGTCCGGCTACGCGATGGATGCCCTGCGTCGCTCGATGAAGTGGGACGAGGAGGTGTTCGGCCGCGAGTATGACCTCGACGTCTTCAACATCGTCGCCGTGTCCGATTTCAACATGGGCGCGATGGAGAACAAGGGGCTCAACATCTTCAACGACAAGTATGTGCTTGCCGACGAGGAGACCGCTACCGACGCGGATTTCGCCAATATCGAGGCGATCATCGCGCACGAGTATTTCCACAATTGGACAGGCAACAGAATCACTTGCCGCGACTGGTTCCAGCTTTGCCTGAAGGAAGGCCTGACCGTTTACCGCGACCACGAGTTCTCCGCCGACCAGCGCTCGCGGCCGGTGAAGCGCATCGCTGAGGTGCGCGCACTGCGCGCGCACCAGTTCCCCGAGGACCAGGGGCCGCTGGCACATCCCGTGCGGCCGCGGCGCTACCGCGAGATCAACAACTTCTACACCGCGACCGTCTACGAGAAGGGCTCGGAGGTGGTCCGGATGATCCGCACCGTGCTCGGCGCGGAGACGTTCCGCAAAGGCATGGACCTCTATTTCGAGCGCCACGACGGCGACGCTGCGACCGTCGAGGACTTCCTCAAGGTGTTCGAGGATGCGTCGGGACGCGACCTCTCGCAGTTCGCGCTCTGGTACCACCAGGCCGGCACGCCCAATCTCAGCGTGACGACCTGGCATAGCCCGGCCAATGCCGAATTCACCATCGAGATCGAGCAATCGGTGCCGCCGACGCCGTCGGAGACGCGCAAGCGGCTGATGCACATCCCGCTCGCCTTCGGCCTCGTCGGGCCTGACGGCAGGGACATGGGCTACGACAGCGTCGACGGTGCCACCGTCGAGAACAGCGTCATCCACGTGCGCAAGCGCAAGCACATGGTGAAGTTCTCCGGAGTGGCCGAACGGCCCGTTCTTTCGCTCAATCGCGGCTTCTCGACACCGATCACGCTGACCGTCGAGCAGCGGCCGGAGGACCAGGCGTTCCTCGCCTCGCATGACAGCGATCCGTTCTCGCGCTGGCAGGCGTTCAACACGCTTTTGACCGACGCGACCATCGCCGCCTTCCGCAACGTGCTAGGCGGCAAGAAGCCGGAATTCGACGCGGGCCTGGCCGCGCTTGCCGGGCGCATTGCCGGCGACGACGGACTGGAGCACGCGTTCCGCGCGCTCGCTCTGGCGCTGCCGAGCGAGGCCGACATTGCCCGCGAGATCGGCAAGAACATCGACCCGGACGCCATCTTCGCCGGACGCGAGGCGCTGGCCAAGGCGATCGCGGAAGCCAATAGTGGAATCTTCTCCAAGCTTTACGAGGATTTGCGCATGTCGGGGCCGTTCTCGCCCGACGCCGCGAGCGCCGGGCGCCGGGCATTGCGCAACACGCTGCTCGACTATCTCGCGATCCTGCCGGAGGGCGCCAAGCTCGCGGCCGCGCATTTCACCTCGGCGACCAACATGACCGACCGCGCCGCGGCGCTGACCGTGCTTGCGCATCGCCATGCGGGCACCACGGAGGCCAAGGATGCGCTGGCCGAATTCGACAAGCGCTACCGCGGCGATCCGCTGGTCATGGACAAGTGGTTCATGATCCAGGCGACGGCGCCAGGCCCGCAAGCGGTGGACGCCGTCAGGGCGCTTACCCAGCACCCGGCCTTCTCGATCGCCAACCCCAACCGCGTGCGCTCGCTCGTGGGCGGTTTCGCCAGCGCCAACCAGACGGGTTTCCATCGCGCCGATGGCGCCGGCTACGAGTTTTTCGCAGAGACGGTGCTGACGGTGGAAAAGCGCAATCCGCAGGTCGCGGCCCGCCTTGCGACCGCGCTGAGGTCGTGGCGCTCGCTGGAGCCGAAGCGGCAGGCCAAGGCGCGCGCGACGCTGGTAACGATCCAGGCCAAGGAAGGCCTGTCGGCAGACCTCCGTGACATCGTCGAGCGCACGCTCGCCTGATCCGGCCCCCATTGGCATAAGGCAATCGCGGCGGCCTCCTGCATCGGAGCCGCCGCTTTTGCATGCGCGATACGTCGCAGCCATTTTCGGCTGCTTTTTAGGCGACTTTTAATCTTTTTCGACCGGCCCACTGGACAAGGCGAATCAGCTTTGATTCTTTAGTGACGATTCGGAAGTGCGATGTTGCCGGATCAGTCAAATCAGAACCGGATTGCGGGGAGCCATTTATGGCAAAGGCGGACGCGTGGGGCGCGCCCGACGAGATTGCTGTTGTCCGACGCAGGCAGGCGCGTGGCGCTGGCCTGGCCGGCAACACACGTCTCATCGCCGAACCCGCCTATCGCCGTCTGCTCGCGGCAGAACCGCTGCTGCGCCGCTCCATCCCGACGCTGATCGTCATCTTCCTGCTGGTCGTCGCCGGCACGCGCTTCCTGTCGCTGATGGCGCTGCGGGACGACGTCGAACGCAACGCAAAGGCCATCCTAGCGCTCGCGGCGAACGACATGGTCAATTCGCTGATGCTGAGCGCTGCCGAAGGCGAGGCGCTGGCCACCGCCGGCCAGGAACTGGTCGAGGGACCGGTCAGGCAGGGCGCGATCAGCCGCAGTCACGTCATCGCGCTTACCGACCAGAATTTCCGCATCGTCGCGGTGAGCCCGCAATCGACAGGATGGCAGGGACAGTCGCTCGACGCGATCGTCACCGGTGGGCAGCCGCTGTTCATGTTCGGCGAAAGCGCCGGCGTCATGGACGTCCGGATCGGTGGGCAGGACTGGTTCGCCGCGGTCAGCCTGGCCGATGGCAAGCGCGCTGCAGCCGCCGCGCTGATTGCGCAGGATGCGGTATTCGCGGACTGGCGCAAGACGCTGTCGCTCAACGTCTCGCTGTTCGTGCTGACCGCAGGCGTGCTGATCGTCATCCTCTATGCCTATTTCAGCCAGGCGGCGCGGGCCCAGACGGCCGATGCCATCTACCTGGAAGCGCATGAGCGCATCGATCTCGCGCTGGTGCGCGGCAAGTGCGGGCTCTGGGACTGGGACATGGTGCGGGGCAAGATGTACTGGTCGCGCTCGATGTACCAGTTGCTGGGCTACGAGGCCTGCGAGGCGATGCTGTCCTTTGGAGAGGTCGCACGCATCATCCATCCCGACGACGGCGACCTGTTCGAACTGGCCAACCAGGTCGTGGCGCGCCAGATCGACCATATCGACCGCATCTTCCGCATGCGCCATGCCGACGGCCACTGGGTCTGGATGCGGGCCCGCGCGCAGGTGGTCGACCCCGAGGCGCCCGAAATCCAGATGACCGGCATCGCCGTCGACATCACCGAGCAGCGCCACCTCGCGCAGCGTTCGGAGGCGGCCGACCTCAGGCTGCGCACCGCAATCGAGAACATCACCGAATCCTTTGTCCTCTGGGACGCCAACGACCGGCTGGTGATGTGCAACTCGAAGTACCAGCAGGACAATGGCCTCAGCGATCGCGACGTGCTGCCCGGCACCGCGCGCGAGGACCTCGAGGCCCAGATGGTCGCCTTGATCTCGGAGCGGCGGCTTGCCAATGCCAACGGCCCGCGCGCCGGCGCGACCTATGAAAGGCAGCTCGCCGACGGCCGCTGGCTCCAGGTCAACGAACTCAAGACCCGCGACGGCGGCACGGTGTCGGTCGGTTCCGACATCACCCAGATCAAGCAGCACCAGGACAAGCTGATGGAGAGCGAGCGCCGGCTGATGGCGACGATCCACGACCTCAGCCTGGCGCGCCGCTCGGAAGAGGACCGCTCGCGCGAACTGGTCGATCTCAACCGCAAATACATGAAGGAAACCGAGCGCGCCGAGGCGGCCAACCGCGCCAAGTCGGAATTCCTCGCCAACATGTCACACGAGCTGCGGACGCCGCTGAACGCGGTCATTGGCTTCTCGGAACTCATGGAAGGCAGGCTGTTCGGCCCGCTCGGGTCGCCGCGCTACGAGGAATATGCCCGCGACATCAACTCAAGCGGCAAGCACCTGCTCGGCGTCATCAACGACATCCTCGACATGTCCAAGATCGAAGCCGGCCAGTTCTCGATCGACCGCGAGGAGATCGACCTCTGCCCGCTGATCCGCGAGACCGTACGCGTGGTGTCGCTGCAGGCGGCGCAGAAATCCATCACGGTCGAGACCCAGATCGCCGAGGAGATGATGCTGTTCGCCGACCGCCGGGCGGTCAAGCAGATCGCCATCAACCTGCTCTCCAACGCGGTCAAATTCACGGGCGAAGGCGGGCGCATCACGATGCGCGCCCGCAATGCGTCGGGCGCCCTCACCCTCAGCATCGAAGACAATGGCTGCGGTATCCCGAAGCACGCCCTGGCCAAGCTCGGCCGGCCGTTCGAAC
The DNA here is from genome assembly GCA_001724355.1 of Mesorhizobium sp. SCN 65-20. GTDB lineage: Bacteria > Pseudomonadota > Alphaproteobacteria > Rhizobiales > Rhizobiaceae > Aminobacter. Next base: position 10,154 of record MEEF01000009.1, read on the forward strand.
AGGTCCAGAACCAGTTCTCGAAGAGCCACGAAGGCTCGGGGTTGGGGCTGGCGATCTCGCGCTCGCTGGCCGAATTGCACGGCGGGGCGCTCAAGATCCGCTCGACCGAAGGCATGGGCACGATCGTTTCCGTCCGCATCCCAGTGCGCAAGGTGCTGCGCCCCATGCAGAAGGCCGCCTAGTGCATGACCCCGAAAATCGGAAACGATTTGCGGAAAGGATCATGCACAAACTCAAAGTGTTACAGCGTCCTTTGCGCGTCCAAAAGGACGCGCGGCGCTGTAAGGCGCTCAGGACCGGCGACAAATGCGCCGCCGGTCCCACGAGCAGACTGCTACTGCATGGACTTCCGGCCGTGCCCGCGCTGCATCTCGTCCCTGGCGATCTTGCCGTCGTCGTTGCGGTCGAACAGCGCGAACAGCTTCTTCTGCCGTGACTCGATCTCCGCCTTGGTCAGTGCACCGTCCCCGTCGGTATCGAAGCGCGCGACCATGCGCTGGGCTGCGCGCTCGGCGCGCATCCGCAGGATCTGGTCGGCGATCTCTGCCACCGTCATCTTGCCGTCGCCATTGCCATCCGCATTGGCGAAGCGCTGGTTCATGGCGGCGGCGAACTCGTCGAAGGTGACGTCGCCGCTCTTGTCGGCGTCGGCCCTTTCGAGGCGTTGAGCCGCCTTCATGCCGTCACCGCGCGGGCCGTTCTGCGCCGCGGCGAGCGACGACGTCGCCGCCGTTCCCGCAAGGGCGAGGAAGGCGATGGCGAACCTGGTGGATTTGCTCATGGGTAGTCTCCTTGTATCGGCACTGTGCGGCGCCAGACGTTCCCGCCTGGCTGCAAAATGCTCGAGCATCGTCACCCCCGATGCGAACCGGAACGCGAGAGGCCACTCGTCGCCTCACTTGCGCCCCGGACGTAGCAAACGGTCGAAATCACTCCTGACCTTTTGCGACGTCTCCTTGAGGTGCGCCTCCAGCACGCCGAAATCGGGCAGGTCGGTGACCGCAAGAAGCAGGTCCGACAGTCCCGGCGGAACGTCGTTCCGCTCGAACGCACCGGTGAGGCACAGCCTCGTCATCTGTGTAATGGCCGAATAGAGCGCGTAGGCATCCACGAGATCCTGGCGGATCTGGGCATCGGCGAAGGCCGGTGCCAGGCGATGCAGGACCTCGGCCGTGCCGGTCGAATGCCCCTGCCCTTCCACCTGGCCGGTGAGCACCGCAACCTGGGCCAGGAATTCGAGATCGATCAACCCGCCGGAAATGAGCTTGATGTCCCACAGGTCGCGTGGCGGCTTCTCTTCCTCGATCAGCCGGCGCATGTCCCGCGCCTCGGCGGCCACCTTCGCGGCATCGCGCGGCAGCGCGATGATGGATGCCACCTCCGCCTCGACCTCGTCGCGCAGCGAGGGATCGCCGGCGATGGGCCGGGCGCGCGTCAGCGCCATGTGCTCCCAGGTCCAGGCGTCGGAGCGCTGGTACTTGCGGAAGGCTTCGATATGGGTCGCCACCGGCCCCTTGTTGCCCGAGGGGCGCAGCCGCAGGTCGAGTTCGTAGAGCACGCCTTCGGCCGTCGGAGCCGACACGGCGGCAATCAGGCGCTGGGTCATGCGCGCATAGTAGTGGGACGGGGCGAGTGGCCTGTCGCCGTCCGAATCCTCGGCGCTCTCGGCATGGTCGTAGAGCAGGATCAGGTCGACGTCGGATCCGGCCGTGAGTTCCCGGCTGCCGAGCTTGCCCATGCCGAGAATGGTGACGCGGCCGCCCGGAACCTTGCCGTGGCGCTGGGCGAATTCCGACTGTACCGCATCCAGCGCGGCCTCGACGGTAAGGTCGGCGAGGTCCGAGAAGGCTCTTCCGGCGCGCGACGCGTCGATGGCGCCGGCCAGCAGGCGCACGCCGATCAGGAATTTCTGTTCGGCGGCGAAGATGCGCAGCCGGTCCAGCACATCCTCGTAGAGGGTCGTGCTTTCGAGGAAGGCCGAAAGGCGCGCAGCGAGATAGTCGCGATCCGGGAGTTCGGACAACAGGGCCGGATCGAGCAGGCCGTCGAAGACGTGCGGCCGGCGGGTGATGATGCCCGCGAGCCGAGGGGCCGCACCCATGATGGTCGCCATCAGCTTGAGCAGCGCCGGGTTCGACTGCAGCAGCGAGAACAGCTGAATGCCGGCGGGAAGCCCCGCCAGGAACTCGTCGAAGCGCATCAGCGCCTCATCGGCCCGGCGGGTCTTGCCGAAGGCCTGGAGAAGCGCCGGCGTCAGTTCGGTGAGCCGCTCACGCGCCTCGGCCGACTGGGTGGCGCGATAGCGGCCGAAATGCCAGCTGCGGATCACCCGGCAGATGTCGCTCGGCCGCTGGAAGCCGAGTTGCCGCAGCGTGTGCAGCGTGTCGGGATCGTCGACGTCGCCGGTGAAGACGAGATTGCCGATGCCGGCCGAGAGTTCCGGCGCGGCCTCGAACAAGGCCGCGTAGTGACCCTCGACCTCCTGCAGCGAGGCGCGGAAGGCCTTCGAGAACGCATCGGCATCGGCAAAGCCGAGCATGTGGGCGATGCGCGTCAGGCCCTCGTCGTCCTCGGGCAAGGTGTGCGTCTGCTCGTCGGCGACCATCTGGATCGCATGCTCGACGCGGCGCAGGAACCAGTACTGCCGTTCGAGCGCGTCGCGTGCCTCGGCGGTGATCCAGCCGCGGACGGCGAGCTGGTCGAGCATCGGCACGGTGGCCCTGCCGCGCAGTTCAGGGAAACGCCCGCCGGCGATCAGTTGCTGGGTCTGCACGAAAAACTCGATCTCGCGTATGCCGCCGCGGCCGAGCTTGACGTTGTGGCCCTTGACCGCCACTTCGCCGTGGCCCTTGTGGGCATGGATCTGGCGCTTGATCGAGTGGACGTCGGCGATGGCCGCGTAGTCCATGTACTTGCGCCACACATAGGGACGCAATTCCTTGAGAAACGCCTCGCCCGCCGCGAGGTCGCCGGCCACCGGCCGCGCCTTGATCATCGCCGCCCGCTCCCAGTTCTGGCCGCGGCTCTCGTAGTAGTGCAGCGCCGCGTGGATGGAGATCGCCAGCGGCGTCGAGCCCGGATCGGGGCGCAGACGCAGATCGGTGCGGAAGACGTAGCCATGTTCGGTGCGGTCCTGCAGGATGCGCACGAGGCGGCGTGTCAGGCGCGCAAACAGGTCGGTGGCTTCCAGCGGATCCATGATCGCCGGGGCCTCGGGATCGAAGAAGACGACAAGGTCGATGTCGGAGGAGAAGTTCAGCTCATGGGCGCCGAGCTTGCCCATGCCGAGCAGGATCCATCCCGAGCCGACGGAGGGATCCTTGGGGTCGGGCAGCCTGATTTTGCCCTGCCGATGTGCATCGCTCAGCAGGAAGTTTACCGCCGCACTGGTGCAAAGATCGGCAAGGTCGCTCAACCGCTTGACGCTCTGGGCCGCATCGGCCTCGCCGGCGAGATCGGCGAGCGCGATGAGGAAGTGCGCCTCCGACTTCAGCTTGCGCAGGCGCATCATCAGCGTGTTTTCGGCGACGTTCTCCTCGCGCGGCGCGGCCGCGATCGCCTCCCCAATGGCCTCAAGCCGCTCGTCGACGGTCTGATCGAACAGGCGATCGAGCATTTCCGGCTGCCTGCGGGCGCTGTCGCGCATGAATTCGGAGAGGTCGAGCACGGCGGCAAGGAAATCCTGGGCAGGTCCCTTCGCCTTCAGGAAGCGGGTGAGCCGGTCGAGCCCAGCGTCGCTGGCGACGCTCGCCAATTCGGACAGGTCGCTGCGAGCGTCGTCTGCGTTCAGCGGTGCGACCTGGGCCCGCGGCGCCAGACGCCATTCGGTCGCTGCCTTCCTGGCGGCCGCACTCTTCATCTATTCATCCTTCGATCCTGGAAACGTCATCAGGACCGATAATCCGGGATTGCCGGGCAGAAGATCAAGCCGGCCATTGTGAAACTTCATCACTGCCTGCGCGAGGCTTAGGCCGAGGCCGGAGCCAGGCTGCGAGCGGCTCTTTTCCAGGCGCACGAAACGCTCCTTGGCACGCTTGCGGTCGGCTTCCTCGGGGATGCCCAGGCCGTTGTCGGAGACGGTCAGCCGGATCTCCTCACCAAGACGTTCCAGGGACACCGTCACGGCCGGGCTCTCTACCACGCCCGCGGAATATTTGATGGCATTGTCGACGACGTTGGACAGCGCCTGGGCGATCAGCTCGCGGTTGCCGTCGACCGCGAATTCTCCCGAAGCAACCGAGCCGAGGCCGACGCCGAGTTCCTCGGCCAGCGGCTCGTAGAGATCGACGACGTCGTGGACGACCTGGGCGAGGTCTATCCTGTCGGCGCTTTCCGCGGAGTAGCCGGCCTCGAGGCGCGAGATCATCAAGATGGCGTTGAATGTCCGGATGAGTTGGTCCGATTCCGAGATCGTCACCTCCAGCGCCTCGCGATAGTCCACCGACCGCTTCTTGCCCGACAGTGCCGCCTCGGCGCGATTGCGCAGGCGGGTGAGCGGCGTCTTGAGATCGTGGGCGATGTTGTCGGAGACCTGCTTCAGCCCCTCGTTGAGGTCGGCGATGCGCGCGAGCATGGTGTTGAGGTTTTCGGACAGGCGATCAAACTCATCGCCCGCGCCGGTGACCGGAAGCCGGCCAGTGAGGTCACCGCCCATGATGCGGCTGCTCGCCTCGGACACGCTGTCGATCCGCTTCAGCGCGCGGCGGCCGACGAAGTACCAGATCAAGAGGCCGCCAAGAGCCATCATGCCCAGCGCGAGCATGAGAGAGCGCTGGACGACGCTGCGGAACCGCTCCGGCTCGCCGAGGTCGCGCCCGACCATCAGGATCATCTGGTTCGGCAGGCGCAGCACGACAGCGATGGCGTTGTGCCCCACAGTCGCGACGGTCGCGGCGGGGTCACCGGCAGGAATCTCTCCACGACGGCCTTCGCCGAAGCGCTCATAGGAGAACGGCAGCTCGGTCCATCCCTCGCGCTCGAGAACCCCTGGCTGGATGCTCTCGACGTTGCCGGAAAGGATGCGGCCGTTGGGATCGGCGAGGAGATAGAGGTTGGCGCCCGGCTGCCGCGAGCGCTGCCCCACCACCCGGACAAGCACGGGGATGCCGCCGCGCTGGTAGGCCTGCGCAAGGCTCGCCACCTCCTCGTTGATGGTGTCCTGGGTCTGCGCCAGCAGCATGCGTGCCGAAAGCGACGTCATGTAGAAGACGAGGAGGATGGCGCAGAGCGCGAAAAGCAACAGGTAGAGCGCGGAAAGCCGCGCTGCCGTCGTCTTCATGATGGCAGGCAGGCCGAGCGACATCAGCCGGCCTTGAGCATGTATCCGGCGCCGCGGATCGTATGCAGGATCGGCGTATCGAAGCCCTTCTCGATCTTGCTGCGCAGCCGGGAGACGTGGACGTCGATCACGTTGGTCTGCGGATCGAAGTGATAGTCCCAGACGTTCTCGAGCAGCATGGTGCGCGTGACGACCTGGCCGGCATGGCGCATCAGATACTCCAGCAGCCGGAACTCGCGCGGCTGGAGCGTGATCTCCTGGCCAGCGCGCCTGGCGGAATGGGCGAGCCTGTCGAGCTCTAGGTCGCCGACGCGATAGACCGTTTCCGATTCCCGGGCCGGCGCCCGGCGGTTGAGCACCTCGACGCGCGCCAAAAGTTCGGAGAAGGCGTAGGGCTTGGTCAGATAGTCGTCGCCGCCGGCACGCAGGCCCGTGACCCTGTCGTCGACCTCGCCCAGTGCGGACAGGATGAGTACCGGGGTCGTGTTGCCGCGCGATCGCAGCCCGGCGATCACGGAAAGGCCGTCGCGCCGTGGCAACATGCGGTCGACGACCATGACGTCGTATTCGCCGGCATCTGCCAGCGCGAAACCGGAATCGCCGTCACCTGCGACATGCGCGGTATGGCCGGCTTCGCCGAAGGCCTTCTGCAGATAGTCGGCAGCCTCGCGGTCGTCTTCGATGACGAGAATCTTCATGGCGCCGTTATACGCGATTTTGGAGGATGTCAGAGACGACATGTCGTTGCCTTCCCGAATTTGGAGCCGCTCGCCCGAGGGGCAGGAAGGAAACTCCAGAAACTTGCGCGCATCGAAGCGAAGGACCCCGCCCAGAGCCCTCGCCCCGATGCGCTGAAGTAGCAGCGGGATCTTGGGAATCCCGCTGCCGCCAGGCCGGATGCGACGAGTGACAGACTATCCGGCACCGTATTCTCTCGTCGCGACAGCTCGGGGGTGATGCAGCTGCGCGACGGGAGAAACTGCTAGGCTCGATCAGCCCTGATTGACAGGCAGGGCGACGAAGCGGTTGGAGTTTTCGCGGCTGATCTGGAACAGCACCGCCTTGCGGCCCGCCTTCTCAGCCTGGTCGAGCGCCTTGGTGACGTCGGCCGGCGCATTGACCTCCATTGCGTTCACCGCGGTGATGACGTCGCCGGCCTGGATGCCCCGGTCGGCGGCATCGCTCGACGGATCGACATCGGTGACCACCAGGCCCTTGCCGTCCTCCGAGTTGGTGACGGTCAGGCCGAGGTCGGCCAGCGAGCTGGGCTCGCGGGCATCCGACTTCTCATCGGCCGAAGCCTGCTTGTTGGCACCGGGGATCTCGCCGAGGCCCACCTTGAGCGTCTCGGACTTGCCACTGCGCCACACGGTCACGTCCACCGACTTGCCCGGAGCGATGCCGGCGACGAGGCGCGACAGTTCCTTCGGCGAGGCGACTTCCTTGCCGTCGACGGCGGTGATGATGTCACCGGCGGCGATGCCAGCCTTCTTGGCCGGGCCGTCATCCTGGGCGCTCGCAACCAGCGCACCCGCTTCCTTGGTCAGGCCGAGCGACTCGGCGATGTCCTTGGTCACCGGCTGGATCTCGACGCCGAGCCAGCCGCGCTGGACGGTGCCGCTCTTCATGAGGTCTGCCACCACCTGCTTGGCGGTCGAGGCGGGGATGGCGAATGCGATGCCGACGTTGCCGCCCGAGGGCGAGAAGATGGCCGTATTGATGCCGACCACCTCGCCATTGAGGTTGAAGGCGGGGCCGCCGGAGTTGCCGCGGTTCACCGCCGCGTCGATCTGGATGAAGTCGTCGTACGGACCGGCGCCGATGTCACGGCCGCGGGCCGACACGATGCCGGCGGTGACGGTGCCGCCCAGGCCGAACGGATTGCCGACCGCCACCACCCAGTCGCCGACGCGGACCTTGGAGTCGTCAGCGAAGCCGACATAGGTGAACTTGGTATCGGCAGCATCGACCTTCAGCACGGCGAGGTCGGTGCGCGGATCGGTGCCGATCAGCTTGGCGTCGTATTCCTTGCCGTCGTCGGTGACGACCGTATAGGCGGTGCCGTCCTCGACCACGTGGTTGTTGGTGACAAGATAGCCGTCGTCCGAGATGAAGAAGCCCGAACCCTGGGCCACGGGCCGCGGACGCGCGTCACGGTCGCGGCGGTTGTTGTAGCGCTGGCCGCGGTCCTGGTTGCCGTCCTCGCCGAACTGGCGGAAGAAGCGCTTGAGGGGATGGTCGTCGGGGAGATTGTCGAAGCCGCGCTGGTCCATGAACGGCGACATGCCGCGGTCGGCGGCCGGATCGATCTTGGCCTTGACCTGCACGCTGACGACCGCCGGGGAAACCTGATCCACGACATCTGCGAAGCCGGGCGCCTGGGGCGCCTCGACGCGAACCGCCTGAGCGAAGACGGGGGCCGTCCCGCCGGCCACGCCGCCCAGACCGATCGCGCCGGCAATCGCGACGGATGCAGCAGCGGCCATGAAGCGCTTGCGCGAACGAGAAAGGGGGGTGGAAGTGGTCATTTTTCTCTGATCCTCTTGGTCTGGATGATCGTGCATCCTGTGACTCAAGAGATAGAGAGGCTCACATTACGGCGCCATTTCCGAAGGATGAAACTTTCGTAATGTTGGGCGCCGTCAGCCGTCTTTGCGCAGGATCGCATCGAGCGCATCCTGCTCTTCCTTGGTCAGGTCGGCCGGCTCCTGCCGGCGCCGGGACCTCGCGGAAAGGATGACGAACGCGCCTCCCGCAGCCAATATCAGGATCGGCGCGGCCCAAAGCAGCGCATTGCGCATGTTGAATTGCGGCTTGAGCAGCACGAATTCGCCATAGCGCGACACGACGAAGTCGATCACCTGCTCGTCGGTGTCGCCGGCGACCAGGCGCTCGCGCACCAGGACGCGCAGGTCGGCGGCGAGATCGGCGTCGGATTCATCGATCGACTGATTCTGGCAGACCATGCAGCGCAGCCCTGTCGACAGGGCGCGGGCGCGTGCCTCGAGCACCGGGTCGGCCAGCATTTCGCTGGGCTTCACGGCCAGCGCGGTGCCGGCGAACAGGAACGCCGCGAGGAACACTGCCAGGGAAGTCAGTTTCGCGTTCATCACGATGCAACGCCCACCTTGACGGGGCCTGCGGACTTGCGGCGCGCAGGCGCACCGACCCGCAGGCGCCGGTCCATCAGCGACACGAAACCGCCCGCCATCATGAACAGCGGTCCGAGCCAGATCAGGAGCACCAGGGGTTTCCACCAGAGCCTGACGACCACCGCGCCCTCGGGCGTGCTGTCGCCGAGCGAGATGTAGAGCTGGCTGAGCCACATCGTCTTGATACCCGCCTCGGTCGTCGGAAACTGGCGGGCGGGATAGAACCGCTTGGCGGAGACGATCTGCGCGACCGGCTTGCCGTCGGCGCCGAGCAGCCAGAAGCGCCCTTGGTCTTCGGTGTAGTTCGGACCACGGGTTGGCTGCAGCCCCTCGAAGCGCAGGCTCTTTCCGGCGATCTCGACGGTCTGGCCCGGTTTCATGACCAGTATCTCTTCGCTCTGGAAGGCGACGACCCCGACGATCCCAATCAACGTAAGCCCCAGTCCGAGATGCGCCAGTGCCGTACCGAACACCGAGCGCGGCAGGCCGATGAACCGACGCAGGGCAACGGCGGACGTCACCGAACCGATGCCGGACTTCAGCGCAAGGTCGGTGAGCGCGCCGAGCACCAGCCAGGTGCCAAGGCCGGCGCCGAGCGCTGCAAAGACCGAAGCACCGTCAATGAACAGCAGCGTCGCGAGAACCACCAGCAGTGCCCCGCCGAAGGCGAACATCAGCCGTTGCGCCACCGCGAACACGTCGCCGCGCTTCCAGGCCAGCAGCGGCCCGAAGGGGACGATAGCCAGCAACGGGAGCATGACCGGGCCGAAGGTGAGGTTGAAGAAGGGTTCGCCCACCGAGATCTTCTCGGCGGAAACCGCCTCGACGACGAGAGGATAGAGCGTGCCGATGAGCACCGTCGCCGTCGCCGTCGTCAGGAACAGGTTGTTCAGGACCAGCGAGCCTTCGCGGGAAATCGGGTGGAAGAGCCCGCCCGCGGTCAACGAGGAGGCGCGCAGGGCAAACAGGGTCAGCGACCCACCGATGAAGAACGTAAGGATGGCCAGGATGAACACGCCGCGGCTCGGGTCCGAGGCGAAGGCATGAACGGAGGTGAGCACGCCCGACCGAACCAGGAAGGTGCCGAGCAGCGACAGCGAGAAGGTCAGGATGGCAAGCAGCAGCGTCCAGATCTTCAGCGCCGAACGCTTTTCCATCACGATAGCCGAATGCAGCAGCGCCGTGCCGGCGAGCCACGGCATGAACGAGGCGTTCTCGACCGGATCCCAGAACCAGAAGCCGCCCCAACCCAGTTCGTAATATGCCCAGTACGAGCCCATCGCGATGCCTCCGGTCAGGAAGACCCATGCGGCTAGCGTCCAGGGGCGGACCCATCGTGCCCAGGCCGCGTCGATGCGGCCCTCGATCAGGGCGGCGACGGCGAAGGAGAAGCAGACCGAGAAGCCGACATAGCCGAGGTAGAGCAGCGGCGGATGAACCGCGAGGCCAATGTCCTGCAGGATCGGGTTGAGGTCGCGACCCTCGATCGGGGCGGGGATGAGCCGCGTGAACGGGTTCGAGGTGATCACGATGAAGAGCAGGAAGGCGGTTGCGATCCAGCCCTGCACGGCGAGCACGTTGGCCCGCAGCGTCGCGGGCAGGTTGCCGCCGAATAGAGCCACCATGGCGCTGAAAAAGCTCAGGATCAGGATCCAGAGCAGCATCGAGCCCTCATGGTTGCCCCATGTGCCGGTGATCTTGAAGAGCATCGGCTTGAGCGAGTGAGAATTCTCCCAGACGTTGACCACCGAGAAATCCGACAGCACGTAGGCCATCGTCAGCGCGGTGAACGACAGGGCGATCAGCGCCAGCGCCGTGACGGCAACGGGGCCGCCGACCGCCATCAACCGCGCGTCGCCGGTTCTCGCACCGACCATGGGAACAATCGACTGCACGACCGACAGGACGAGAGCCAGGATGAGTGCAAAGTGACCGATCTCGACCATGTCGCTGCCGCCTACTGTTTCGTTTCCTGCCAGACGCCCTTTTCCTTCAGGCTGTCGGCAACTTCCTTGGGCATATAGTTTTCGTCGTGCTTGGCCAGCACGCTGTCGGCGACGAACACCCCGTCGGGTCCGAAAGTGCCTTCAGTGATGACGCCCTGCCCCTCGCGGAAAAGATCGGGCAAGAGGCCAGTGTAGCGCACCTTGACCGTCTCCTGGGAGTCGGTAACGCCAAATGCGACCTCCGTTCCCTGGCCGCGGATGATCGAGCCGTTCTCGACGAGTCCACCCAGTCGAATGCGCTGGCCCGACTCGAGGGTGGCAGCCTGGAGATCGCCGGGCATGTAGAAATAGGAGGCCTTCTGCCCCAGGGCGTAGAATGTCAGTGCCGTGGCGGCGCCTAAGAAGGCAAGCGCACCAGCGATGACCGACAAGCGCTTCTGTTTGCGCGTCATGATTACTCCGTAGCCTTCAGCCCGAGCGTCCCGGCCAATTCCGAGAGTTTCCGGCCGCCGTCGCTGTCGCGGCCGAGAGCGGCAAAGCCGCGGTCGAGCGCATCCTGGGCCTGGTCGTTCTTGCCGAGCACCGAATACGAACGGACCAGACGCAGCCATCCTTCCGGGTCGGCAGGATTCTGCCGCAGCTTTTCGTCGAGTCCAGCGACCATGTTCTCAATCATCGCTTCCCTATCGCCCGACGACATGGATGCGGCAGCCTCGATATCGTCATTGCTGGGCCCGGGGGCACCGGCGACGGCGTCACGCTGCACCGGTTTGCCGCCCGCCTGGGCGGCAGCCTGCTCGGCCACCGCGCGCCACGGCGAATCCGCGGGCAGGCCGACGAGCATCTGCCTCCAGATGGCGGCGGCCTCGACCATCTTGCCTTCCTGCGCCATGGCCAGGCCGAGGAAATAATGCGCCTTCGGATTCGCCGGCTCGAGCTGGATCGCGGCATCGAATGCCTCTCGCGCATCGGCGGTAACGATGCCGCCCGCCGTTGCGGCGATCGCTTCGCCCAGTCCGGCCTGGCGCGCCGCGGTGGCGCCCTCCAGCTTGATTGCATTGCCATAGGCCGTGACGGCGTCACTGACGCGACCGATCCGCATATAGACGGGCGCGAGCACATCCCAGCCCCGCCCGTCTGATGGATTGGCGACGAGATGGGCCTCGGCGCGCGCGATCAGGTCATTGACGGAACTGTCGGCCGGATTTTCGGCAAGGCGCGCGCTGAGCGGCTGGTCGGGAATGTCGGGCGAGCCCGCCACCGTGTAGACACCCCAGCTGACCAGTGGCACGGCCAGCACGGCAATGCCGCCGATGACGCTGGCGGCAAGCATGGAGCCGCTGCGGGGCTTCGGCTGATCGTCCGAACCGAGCTTGATGATACGACGGGCGATCTCGGCGCGTGCATGCTCGGCATCGGGTGCCGCGATCACTCCGCGGGCGGCGTCCTTGTCGAGTTCGGCCAGCTGGTCGCGATAGACTTCGAGGTCGTGACTCTTGTCGACGTCCTCCTCCGCACGCCTCGCGAGCGGCAGCAGGACGGCAAGGCTTGCGACCAAAGTAAGTGAAGCGGCTATGACCCAGAAAAGCATGTCGAATAAATAGCCACCGGCAATAGAACTGCCAACATCGCCACCCTGCGGCTTATTGACGGTTCAGCACCCCTGCGACCAGCCGCCGCGCAGGCCTCAGTTCAGGGGCGTCCAACTGCCATCGGGATTGCGGCAGGCCGTTCCGCGCGCGACCAGCGGCGTTCCGCCGGTGAACACTGTCTGCGAATACTGGCGGCAATCCTGCGATCCGACCCTGTAGGGCTGGGCTGCGACAACTTCGCCGGACGCGCCGTTGCCTTTCCAGCCGACGGCCTGCCCGCCCTGACCGTATTCCAGGGCACGATACTCGGCCTCGAGCGCCTTGCGGCGGTCGCTGCCGCTCAGGCCGTTGCCGATGGAGCCGCCGATGAGGCCGCCGTCCATTGCGTCTATGATCCGGGCCGCGACCTTGCCGCTGGAGGCCGAGCCGTCCGATCCTCCCACCGAGGGGATTATCCCGCCGCCGCCCAGGCCGCTGGTTGTGCAGCCGGAAACGGCGATCACCCCGGCAACCAGTGCCAACCGAAGTCTCATGCTCATCACCGGTCCCGAATTAGCGTCCACTTACAATGGCTTGGCGTCGCGTTAGTTTGCATCTTTGGCCGAAATGGGGCCGATTCGGCCAGCCCAATCTACTGCACGCCGCGCAGTTCCACGACTGCCTTCAAACCGCCCATGCCGGAGCGCTCCAAAGACAGCGTGCCGCCATACTCCTTGACCAGGTCGGCCACGATGGCGAGGCCCAGACCGGTGCCCGGCTTGGTCTCATCCAGGCGCTTGCCGCGCTTCATCGCCTCGCGCGCCTTATCTTCGGGAATTCCAGGCCCGTCGTCCTCGATCACGATCGAGAAACGCGGCGGCTCCTCGCCTACAGCCGGCGCGGTCCGGACCGAGACCCGAACCTCGCCGGAGGCCCATTTCATAGCGTTTTCGAGGAGATTGCCGACGATTTCCTCAAGATCCTCGCGCTCGCCGGCGAACAGGACCTCGTCTTCCGGAAGCACCAGCGAGAACTTTGCGCCGCGCGAGAGTTTGTCCATCACCCGGACCATGCGCTGCAGCAACGGCGCGACCGGCGTCCGGTAGACCACGCTCTCGCGCTGGGCGGCGACGCGGGCGCGCTGCAGATAGTGATCGATCTGCTTTTGCATCGCCGCCGCGTGATCCGCGATGAGCTGCCCCTTCTGACCGCCCATGGCTCTGCCCTCGTTGAGCATCACCGCCAAGGGCGTCTTGAGCGAATGCGCCAGGTTGCCGACCTGCGTGCGGGACCGCTCGACGATGCGGCGGTTGTTCTCGATGAGCGCGTTGGTTTCGTTGGCAAGCGGCTGAATTTCGGCCGGGAACTGCCCGGTCAGGCGCTGGGCCGTGCCTTCGCGCACCATGGCGAGTGCCGCGCGCACTCGGCTGAGCGGCCGCAGTCCCAGCAGGATGGCGATGGCGTTGATCGCGATCATGCCGATGCCGAACAGCGAAAGATAGGAAAATAGCCGCCACTCGAAGCCGCGGATTTCGTCCTCGAGTTCGCTGCGGTTGCCCATGACCCGGAAACGGGCGATGCGGTTCTGGGAGTCGAGCACGAATTCGCTCTCGAACACCTCCAGTTCCTCGCCGGAAATGCCCTCGGTCCTGTACTGGCGCTGGAAATCGTTGTCGAAGCGAACTTCATCTGCGCCGGGCGAGGGAATGGCCTCGGTCATGGACGAGGACCGCAACTGGCCTACCAGCCCCTTGGAAACCGGTTCGACCGACCAGTACCAGCCCGATTCCGGCTCCGAAAATCGCAGATCGCCGAGATCCGGGCCACCCGTCAGCGTGCCGCTCTCGGACACGCCGACCGAGCCGATCAGGTTGAACAGATGCGCCGACAGAAGGCTGTCGAAGCCTCGTTCGCTCGTCTGGCGATAAAGCGAGCCGATCACCGTGAAGATCAGCGCAAAGGCAAGGATCGCCCAGATCGTCGAGAACGCAATGACGCGAAAGGCCAACGACCGCGGGCCGAGGCTCAGCGCGTACCGCTTCCAGCGAGACAGTCGTTTGCCGAGCTTTTCCGCCTTACGCCTCCGGCTCGCGCATGCGGTATCCCATACCGCGGACGGTTTCGATCATGTCGATGCCCATCTTCTTGCGAAGGCGCCCGACGAAGACCTCGATGGTGTTGGAATCCCGGTCGAAATCCTGGTCGTAGAGGTGCTCGACCAGTTCGGTCCGCGACACGACCTCGCCCATGTGATGCATCAGGTAGGCGAGAAGCCGGAACTCATGCGAGGTGAGTTTCAACGGGACGCCGTTGACATCCGCCTTGGACGCCTTGGTGTCTAGCCTGACCGGGCCGCAGGAAAGCTCGGACGACGCGTGGCCGGCCGCGCGCCTGATCAGCGCCCTCACCCGCGCCAGCACCTCCTCGATATGGAAGGGCTTGGTCACGTAGTCGTCGGCGCCCGCATCGATGCCGGCGACCTTGTCGCTCCATCGATCTCGCGCCGTCAGCATGAGAACGGGCATCTTGCGGCCGTCGCGGCGCCAGCGCTCGACCACGCTGATGCCGTCCATCTGCGGAAGGCCGATGTCGAGGACGACCGCATCATAGGGTTCGGTATCTCCGAGGTAATGCCCTTCCTCGCCGTCGAAAGCCTTGTCGACGACATAGCCGGCATCCGTCAGCGCCTCGGAAATCTGGCGACTGAGTTCCTTGTCATCCTCGACGACGAGTATCCGCATGCGTTTCTGAGCAACCGTTACTAGTTTGAGGTGAGATATAGGCCGATTCCGCCCGGGTGGAAATCAGCGCCTAGTTGGCCGGAACGACCACTTCGACGCGGCGGGGACGCTGGCCGTCCTTGCCCGGCACCAGCACGACGATCACGCAGACGGGCTGGCCGCCCTGGCTGGATTCGGATGCACGGGCCAGGGTGCCGCCATACTGGTCGGCCACCTGCTGCCCGATCGAATAGCAATCCGCGGCGGCCACGACGTACTCGCCGGCTTCGCTCGAGCGCAGGGGCGAAGCGCCCGCCGACGAGACGAAAATCCCTCCGGCGCAGAGCGCTGCAGTTGCAAGCCGGAATATGGAGCCAAGGGTGTTCATGCCGGCACTTCTAATACAGCAGTGCTGAACGCGGAATGAACAATGAGTTCATGCAAATTCCGGCAAATGCAAGCGATCTAGTTGCTGCCGATCCGTTCCCTTGCACTCAGTCTGCCGAAGAGAGCGACCAGCCCGGACAACGCAGTGATTGCCTAGATTACTGTTTCCGCAACGGCAGAACTGTCAATGCCGTTCACTGGCATCCCGGAGAGGCCGCCGACCCCTATCAACGTCGTCACGATAGAGGCCCAGATGGTCCGTGAAAGATACCACGGCTTGAGGTTGGTCATGTCTTGCTTCCCTTCGAATGAATGTCGTTACTTCAGGTCAAGGAAATCCGTCGCGTCGTGGCCAGGCCAGGGGTCAGGCCCAATTGCCTGACGGTTACATCGACCACTGTTGGGGTCGCGCCGAAGTCCGCGGCGATCTCAGCGGCCGGATATGTCCATCCCGCCTGGGAGACGGTCGCCGAGCGCAGAACGGCTCCACCGGCAGGTGCGATCTCGACCCGATACTCCTCGCGCTCTTCGCCGAGCGGGATCTCGTTTGCTTCCCAACTGTCCGCGTCGAGGCGCCCACGCCTTACCCAGGTCAGCGACCAATCTCCCCCGCTCACGCCCCTTCCCCGCAGATGCACCGGCGAAAGCGGCTGCAACGCACGCCGCCCACCGGTCTCCACATGCGCCGAGTAGCTCGCAACGGAAACATCGCCTCCGAACGGCCCGACCCGCCAGTTCAGTTGCAGCCCGGCTTCGCCTTGCGCGAGACCCGCTGGCACGACCGCCTCATCCAGCACCACGAAGGCGGCGCCGGCAGTCGCCCCGGCAGCAGTCGCATCGTCGATTCCATACTGCCCGCGCAACAGACCGCTCAACCGCCAGACGTCGGGTGCGATTTCCTCGGTGACCTCGAACTGCAGCAGTTCCCACGCGCCCGCCGCCGACTTCACGGCAACGAGATTGGCGCCGTTGAGCAATTGCGCGCGACTGACGCTCTCCAACTCGCCGCTGAAAAGCTCCACTGTCAGGCTCGTTGCCCGATCGCCCCTGCCCACCACCCCGGGAAAATGTGCGGACGCCAATATCCCGATGTCGGCCGGCCGACCAACGGACCCTCGCAGCACGAAACCTGTAGCTTCCGGCGACGCAAAAATCGCCTGGCTCCTCCAGGGCGTCTGCGTCACCGCCACACGGAACTGGTCGTGAGGCACTGCCGTGCCTGATATCATGGGCAGGTCTAGGAACACCGCGTGCGGCGGCCCCGCGACGGCGGGCGCCGGTGTGTCTACGCCGGGAAGCGAGGTTCGCCACGATGCTGGGATGCCTCTGCGAATCTGTCGGGCGGCGATTCTGCGGACCAGGCCCTGTTCGATTTCCGTCACCATGAATTCGGCGCTGGAAACGGACGGCATCTTGACGATCACGCCTGGGCCGATGTCGGGCCCCTGCTCTGCCAGCGCGACGTTCAGTCGTTCACGTTCCCCCCAGATACGGCGCATCCAGTCGTCGGCGAGCGCCTGCGCCTGTCCCGCCTCAATCACGCCCGGAAACGACATCGCATGCTGCCGGCTGCTGCCGGCGGCAAGGCGACGGCTGCGAGCCGTCGCCGCCTGATAGTCCGCAAACGGATCGCGGAAGCTCACGACGAGTTCGGCCGGCAGTTCATGATCGGGCGCGCGTATCGTCTCCACGACGGCGTTCTGGCCATCGATGGCGAGTTCCGTCAGTTCCACCGGCACGCCCCCCAGCGCGGTTGCGCGTCTGAAGGTGAGGCGATCGGCCTCCTGGATGGCCGAAAGACCGAAAAGATCGATGAGGGGTTCGAGTGCCGCTCGCGCCGATGTCGGGTCGGCTATGACGTAGCCCGCCACGCTGCCGTCCACGCCGTCGACATTAGCGGCCGCCAGCCCGTGGTCGGCGAGGATCGCGTTGACGACGTCGCCGACGGCTGGGCTCGCCAGGCGCCCGTTGAGCCAATGTCCCCGATGCCAGGCACCGGCGTCGGACCATGAGCCGGCTTGCAGCGGAAAGGCCGGATAGGGCCTGGCGTCCCACGCCCACACATAGCTGCGCGCGGCGTCCACCATGCGGCCACCGTAGTGCACGGACTGCGGATTGCCCGCATCCGAAAATCCGTCGGTCGACGGATCCCAATGGCCCGCATGGGCTTCGAGCAGGCGCCGTTGTGCCAGGTCCGAACGCCCGCCATCCGAGAAATGCGGGATGCCGGCCTCCGACGATTTGCCGTCCGGGAACATGTTCGGCTGGTTCGGCCCCTTGTCCACGGTGGGGCAGCCTATTTCGGTGAACCAGATCGGCTTGCTGCCCGGCACCCAGCCGGTGGGAAACGCTTGCTCGACGCCACCGGTTCGATTGAAGTGGAGGTTGCTCCACCAACCCTTGAGGTCCTTGTAGCGAAATACCCAGGGCTTGGCGTAAGCGCCATCAGTGATCGGGCTGCGCGCGCGCTGGAGCCTCGCGGCGAAGTCCGGATAATACCAGTCGAATCCCTCGCCACCCGCAATCGAATTGCGCAAACCAGCCGGGTCGTACGGTGCAGCGAAGCCATCCGGGTTGCCGCCTGCATAGTCCGCGTCGCGCCAGTCGGACAAAGGCATGTAGTTGTCGATGCCCACCGCACCGATCGCCGAGTGCGACCAGAGCCCGTCGAGATGGAAGTGGACGTCGCCGCTGCCGTCCTGGGGGTGGTAGCCGAAATACTCGCTCCAGTCGGCGCCGTAGGTGATGAGGCAGCCTGTCCCCAGGATGGCGCGAACATCGGAGGCGAGCGCTCCGAGCGCCTCAACGAATGGGAAGGCGTCGGCCCCGTCCCGCAGGGTTGTCAGCCCACGCATCTCGGAGCCAAGCAGGAAGGCGTCCACTCCGCCGGCCGATGCGGCAAGCTGCGCATAATGCAGAACGAACCGCCGGTAGCCCCAATCGCCCGGATTGCCCGCAAATTCGACACTGTCCGCCGTCGCGGAAAATTGGCTCCTTGCAGCCTGGCCGCAGAAACCGGCGATCTGGCTGCGCGCCGCGGGGGTCCGGTCGACCGTTCCCGGCAGCATCGGCGCCGGCGTGCAGGTCATTCTGCCGCGCCAAGGATAGCTGGCCTGGCGCGGTCCGCTGTAAGGGTCCGGCAGGCCATTCGATTCGGGAATATCCATCATCACGAACGGGTACAGGGTCACTTTCAGCCCGCGCGCCCTGATTTCCGCGATCGCTTCCCTGACACTCTGGTCGGATGGCGTGCCGCCATAGGCGGGGCCGCCCCTGTGGGCGGAAACCAACATCGCCTCCGCTCGATCGACACCGGACACGCGCCACACCGCCGACAGGCCCGAGGCGGAAGCGTTGGTCACGCCCGGCCTCACCTTACACTCCCCTGCCCGCAGATCGTCGCCGAACCAGGCCACGACGAGCGCGATGTTTTCCAGGTTCGGGCAGAGCATCTGCAGTTCATCGAGGGAGGCCGCAATGTCCGTACCTGCGTGGAGCACGTGGCGGTTCTCGGCTTCGACGACGCCGGGGCGTTTCATGCGCGTGACGACCTTGGTCGACAGGCCGTATTCGGTCGCGCCGGGGATCAGTGACACGGCGCGGATGCGCCGTTGCAGTTCGCCGACCGGCCGGATCACCTCGAACTGCATCTGCGGAATGCGGTTGCCATATTCGCCGATGTCGAGGTTCTCGACGACGGCATAAGCCACGCCACGGTAAGCCGGCGCATTGTCCGCGCCTTGCTTGGCCGCGATGAGAGGATCGGGAACCTGCACCTCCGAGCCGAGGTGAACGCGCAGTTCGATCGTCTCGCGGTCGACCTCGCGACCGTCGGCCCAGACACGGCGCACGCCGGCGATCTCGCCTTCGCAGAGCGCGAAGGCTACATTCGCGAAATAGGAGTATTCAGTAAGCTTGGGGCCGAGCTTGCCCTGCCGCCGGGTTCGGCGCGTCTCCTTGAAGCGCGTCGCCCAGATCAGGGTGCCCCCCAGCCTGGCCACGCCGTAGACGCGCGGCAGCGGAGCGCCCTCCTCGGCGGTGAATGGCCGGGCCCCGGCCAGCCGAGGGCCTTCGATGCGCCGCGTGCCATCGATCAAGGCGCGGTCGACGACATACCCGGCCAGGGCTCCGGCCGCCGTGCCAATGGCGCTGCCGATCGGACCGAGCATGCCGCCGAGGAACGCTCCGGCAGCCTGCAGCAAGATGGTCGCCATCTGCGTCTCCGAAAAGCTGAGCTTATTCTGGGAATGTGAAGACGGCGGCGATCCGCCGGCGCCATTGCGGAACCAACTGCGTCACCACGACGCCGTGGTCCTGATAGGCGTGGGCAAAACGGTCCGGACCGACCATGATGCCTGCGTGCTTGGCTTGGAAGTGCGGTCGCCAACGAAAGACGATCACATCCCCTTCAGCGATGTCCGGTACTGGCTTTTCGGTGAAATGGCGCCGCAGACCCTCGATCAACCGCTCGTCGCTCGCAGCTTCGGCCCAGTCCGCGGAATAGGGACCGGGATATTCGAGTTCGCGACCGTAGAGTTCCCCCCAGACACCTCGCACCAGTCCCAGGCAGTCGCAAGCGACGCCTTTCCGCTCACCCTGGTGCCGATAGGGCGTGCCAACCCACCCTAGCGTCGCTGCAACCACCGCCTTTGCGGCTCGGCTCGAGTTCTCACGGGACAAGCGGCCGCCCGTCGAACGCCATGCCTTCAGTGACATAGGAATAGCCCGCATCGTTGCCCGGGAGATGCGGAAAGCCCCTGAAATTCTGCGCGTTTGCGAATTTCGCCTTGCAGGTCGAAAACGCCTTATCGCATCCGGCGCTGATTGAGAACGAATCCCCTATGCCAACCGCGGGTCCGACACCGGAGCTGCGCAGCAACGTGACGGCGGAACCATTTCGCCTATGATCGACGACGCGCTCGCTACGGCCGGCGCTTGCGCCGCTCGTCCATTTGAGCATGCCGCCGGCGAACCACCCCACATCGAAGGCCTGCAAACCTGACACGACGATCACGTCGGGCGCGTCCAGCGCCAGGACGGTTCCTGAGGCCGAGTATCGCGCCTGGCTCAGAGGGACCCCGCATCGTGAATCGCCCAGTTCGGCGTCGCAGTTGCGCGTGACATAGCGCCCCCTCGGGGCATCAAGCGCATGCGCTGCGCTTTCAAGCTCAGCCACGAAGCGCTGGTCGCTGCGGGTTATCTTGCCGATCGTCGCGGTCCGAAGAAGTGCAAAATGTTCCTTCGCGGCCCAGTTGACCAGGAAGGTCTCCACCCTGGCATTGTCGTAGAGGCCGGCGGAGATGTCCTCGCTCCGGATACGCTCGGACGACAGCGCCCCCTCGACGTCGACGGTATCGACGGCGAGCCCGAGGCTGCTGCGCGCCTCGCTCGCGCTCAGGCCGGATTCGGGCTCGAAGGTCGTGCCCTCAAAAGTGAGCGGAAGGTCGTGGTCGGTGAAGCCGAACACCAGCCCGTCCGACCTGGTGAGGCGCCAGCAATGGCAGACGCTCGTCACCGGCCGACCGAGGTGATCGGTGAGACCCTGGGGCATGGTCACGGGCGCACCTCCACCAACGGTATCGACGGGATCTGGCCGGCCTTGAACGCTGTCAGGTTGAGCGACAGTTGCTCCATGTCGAAGCGTACCGGCACGTGGAATTCGAAACCGGCGGTCACAAGGGCACCAGCCGGAGGTACAGCGGCGGAGGTGAAAACCAGTTCGCCAGTTGCGTCGTCGAACGAAAACTCCGCCGGCCGCGAGCGCTCCACCCCGCCCACCGCAACTCGCAAGGTGGCCACGATCGGCTTGGATATCAGCCGCTGGTATGCGTCAGCCCCCGTCCCGTACGACTTCACGAGTGGGAACCGGGACCGGACACCGTCTCCGGCCCCTTGTATCTGATCCAGTGGCCCGGATTCGCCATCCGGCCGACAGGACTTCATGTCGAACGGATCGCGAAAGCGAAACGCATGCAGCGAGCCGCGTCGCGCTTCGAAAAAGTCCAGCACGTCGTGCATGTCGGCGAGCGAGCGCACCCCGGTTCCGACGTCGTAGCGGTGACGCGACTGCGACAGGCGCAGGTTGCGCTTCTCCCGCCCCGACGTCAGCGCGACTATCTCGCTACGCCTTTCCGGTCCGCCGGTTGCACCGAACGACACGGCCAGCGGGAAAATCTCGTCATGAAAACCCGAGAGTTCCAAGGGTCCCTCCGTCAGAACGTTCGCGCCCCGCGCGACACGGCGCGCGCCAGCATCCCCGTGACCTGGGCCTCGGACTTGCGGAAGGATGCCGCGTCCTGGGCCGTCACGTTGAAGACGACGTTGATCGAGGAGCGGCCACCGTCCGCGCTGACGCCGAGGCTTCCGTCGGCGGTACGCCGCAACGGCAGGATCGCCTCCGCGCCGGCTTCGCCCATCAGCCCGATGTTCTTCCCCGCGGGGAAATAGGTGGGCGAGGACACGATGCCGCCTGACGCGAACGGAACGACGCCTCCTGCGATACCGCCCTTGGCGAAAGGCAGGATGCTCGAAAGTCCGCCCAACAGGCTCGAGAACATCGAGCCGGCGAGCGACTGCAGCGGCTTCAGCCCTTGCTCGAGCGCCATGCCGGCGAGATTCAATCCGATGCGTCGGAGAATATCGTCGAGCTCCCGGCCACTGACCGCCGCGCTCTTCATTGCCCCGGCGAGCTGGGCGCCGAAATTATCCGACAGCCGCTCGAGAGATTGCAGCGCGGTCTGGAAGGGCGCCGTGTCGGCGCGGATCTGCACAGTCACGTCATCGGCCACATCCAGCCTCCGTCCTGTCAGGGAAGATCGTCATCAAGGCCTCCAGATGTGACTTTGCCGGCGCGTCGCTGGCCCGGGGCAGCACGCCCATCGCGCGCTCGATCTCGCGCGGGGTCATCGCCCAGAATGCGTCCGGCGAAAGCCGCAGCAGGCCGAACCCCGCGGCCATGACGCTGTCCCACGGGAATTCCGGACGCCTGCCTGCCGCGGCGATCAAGGGTCCTTTGTCGTCTCCTGGTGTCCCGCGGAACCAAAGGTCACAGTCAGGAGTTCGGCGACGACCTTCGCAAAGCCGGCCGCCCCGCCCTCGGTCCGCATCGCGCCGACCTCTTGGTCCGAAACCTGATGCCCGGCACCGCGCAGGCCTGCCCCGACAATACGGATCATGTCCGTCGCCGACAGGCGGCCGACTGAGAAGCGTTCGACGAGTGCGGAAAGATCGTCGGCCGCATAGCTCGCCTCAAGCTCGGCAAGCGCGCCGAGCGTGAGGCAGAGCTTGTATTGGCCACCATCCAGTTCGGCGCTGATCTCGCCCCGTCGCCTGTTCGCAGTCATGGCGTCACCGTGAAGCCAATGGCCCCTGCGGATTCGAGCGCGACCTCGAACGTCACTTCGCCGTCGTGGTTGCCGGTATATTCGAGCGCCGTGATCTGGAACGGTCCTTCGATCGTGCCGAAATCCGGCACCGCCAGCTGCCATCTGACGATCTCTCCGCCAAAGAAGCAGCTGCGCAAACGGGCATCGGACTGTTGGTCCTTGAAGATGCCCGAACCGCTGACGGAGGCTCGCTGGATGCCGCTGCCGGCCAGCAATTCGCGCCAACGCCCGGCCGAGTCCGCGTCGGTGATGTCAACCGTCTGGCTGTTGAAGGCGATGCGCTTGGAGCGCAATCCGGCCACGGTGACGAAATCGCCCAGGCCGGAGCCGTCGATCTTGAGCAGAAGGTCCCTGCCCTTCTGTGCGACCATTCGCTGGTCCTCCTCGGGTTGTGTGATGATGGTCCGACAGCCCGCGATCAGACCACGGGTTCGGTTACGGCCCGGAAGCGCAACAGGCCGTGCTGCAACGACAGCCTGTCGTCGAAGCGGGCCTCGGAGAATTCCAGCCGCATGCCGACCAAATGATGCTGATCCAGGCCGAGCCTGGCGTTGTCGAGCAGGCCGCGCACGACTTCCATGATCTCGAGCGCCTCGCGCTTGCCCTGCGATTTCGACCAGACGTGGATCGAGAACAGCTGTTCAGTGCCGCTCTCGGTGTCGGTGCTCCAGTCGTAGACGCTCGTGCGGCCGAAAGTCAGGTAGGGAAAGAGTACGTTGGCAGGCGGCTGGTCATGGATCTTCGCCCCACCGAGCAGCGACACCAGGTCCACGCTTCCACCGAGCGCGGCGAACACTGCCTTCTGAAGTTCAGCGGCCGGGGCGGTCATCTTTTCGCTCCCTCGTCCTGCCGGGCGGGTCACCCAATTCCGCTTGCCCGGCCTGCGTTTCGCTCGAACCGAGGCTACGGTAGCCGTGTTCGACATCCTCCGCCAGTTCATGCTCCTTCCAGCGCAAGGCGCGGATGAGGCCGTCCAGGGTGAGCTTCATTGCCACCTTCATGCGCCCCGCTCCCGCGTCCGGCAAACCAGGTAGCGGCGCATCTCATCGGGATCATGCACCGTGATGATGTCGAGAACACGCTGATCGCGGCGAAATCGCATCCCGCTCTTCAGTCCGTCCCGCCACCTCACGGTCACGCGATGCGTCACGGTCTCGATCGTCTGGTCCGCCCCGAAGACGCTCTGCGCCAAGATTGGCTCGACGCGCGCGAACACGGTCGCCCGTTCGACCCAGCTTTCGCTGTGGCCCCCGAATGCGTCCGGCACAGGCACGCTTTCTTCGAGCGCGAATTCGCTGCGCAATACGCCCGGATCGATGAAAACCGCCCGCATCAGAGCCTCCGCGCGCGGTAGCCGGCGAGGAGCCGCTCGTAGCCCGGCGGATAGGACACTGGCTGATCCTCTGGCCCGAAGCCTGCGCGAAACTCGTACCAATGCGCGACCAGCACCAGAATTGCCCTTTTGATGAGGTCCGGAACATCCGTTCCCGCCTCCCCGAAGCCGGCCAGGAAATCGATCTCCAGGCCGTTCATCACTCGCAATCGGTCTGGCTCGCGCTCGAAATGCAGCCGTGCCGGACGGGACAAGGTATCCACCTGATAGTCGCTCGGGCCGACGATCGACGCCTCGCCTTCGCTGCCAAACATCGTCACCGACAGCACCTGCTTCACCGGATGACGCACGAGCGCTGCCATGTTGCCTTGCGGCCAATGATCGAGCACCAGCCGCCAGGTCTGGTCGATCAGGGCCATGCCCGTTGTGCGCTCGACGTCCTCGCGCGCAGCGCTGATCAACCCGCCGATCAGCGCGTCTTCGCTCAAGTTCGTCACCCGAAGATGCGCCTTCGCCTCGGCCAGTGTCACCGGCTCGACCGAGGGAGCGCCGGTCCTGATGAGCGTCATTCGTCCACCTTGGTCAGTTGAAATGCAGAGGCGGCCCCGGCATGGCAATGCGGGGCCGCAAAGGAGGCAGACAGCCGTGCCCGGCCTATGCGGTGCCGTATTTAAGCAGCTTGATGGCAGAGAAATCCTGCACGCCGCCACCCACGCGCTTGGTCGTATAGAACAGCACGTAGGGCTTCGCCGAATACGGGTCGCGCAGCACGCGCACGCCTGTGCGGTCCACCACAAGGTAGCCGCGCGCGAAATCGCCGAAGGCGATGGGCGTGGCATTTGCCGCCGCGTCGGGCATGTCCTCGGCCTCCACGAGCGGGAAGCCCATCAGCATGGCACGCTGGCCAGCGGTAGCCGGCGGTTGCCAGAGATAGTTGCCGTCCCCGTCCTTGAGCTTCCGGATCGAAGACTGGGTCTTGCGGTTCATGACCCAGCTGGCGTTCTGCCGATAGCCCGCCTTCAGCGTGTAGACGAGGTCAATCAGGATGTCCGAAGGGCTGGATGCGGGCAGCCCGCCCGAGACGCCGGTCGTCAGGTAGCCGATGTCGCCCCAGGCCCAACTCGCCTCGGCAACCTTGTTGTAGTCGAGGAACCCCTTGGGCCTGTTGACCCCGTTGCCGCTCACGAAGGCCGTCCCCTCCTGCTCGGCAAACGCCGTCTCGACCTCGGACGCGATCCACTGGTCGAGGTCGACGACGCTATCCTCCAGGAGTGAGGCGGTCGCGGCCGGCATGGCGTAGAGTTCCATGGTCGGGAACTGCAGCTCCGCCAGCACCGGCGTGGCCGTCTGCGGCCGCGCCGCCGTTTCGGCCACCCAACCGACGGCGGGACCCGTGGTGGTGAAGGGCTTCTTGAGCACGGCCGCAGAAACCTGCCGTACCGAGGCGATCGAACGGATGGGCGAGAATGCCGAGAGCCGGCGCCCGATCTCCGCCTCGGTCTCGTCCGGCACCAGATAGCCGCCGTCCTGGCCCGATCCGTAGGACATCGCCTTGGCGTCGAGCCCACGCAGTTGGCGGTCGTCGCCGCTGCGCATGTAGAGATCGAAGGCTTCCTTGTGTTCATTCGGCAGTGTGCGTCCGCCCTCGCGGCCCAGCGCCGGCCTGGCGCGCTTCAGTGACAGGTTGTCCAGGGTCCGCTTCTGTTCGTCGAGCGCACGCGAGATGCGTTCGACCTTCTCGGTGGTCACCGTATCGGCGCCGAGCCGCCCCTCCAGCTGCGCCAGCCTTTCGTCGTTGCTGTCCTTGAAGGCCTCGAAGGTCGTCATGAACTCGCCGAAGGCATCCTTCAGGTCGAGCATTTCACCGCCCGCCGCCTTGGTCTCCGGCGCGCGCGGCGCATTGGTCAGGTTCATGCGCTGTTTCCTCTTCGTTTGATCATGCGTGTGACTTCGCGAATGCGTTGCGCGAGCTGGATCTCGGGGGCCCGTCCGGCGTCGCGCATGGGCCAGGACTGGCCCGACGGGAACCTGCTGCGGTGTTTCACCGTGTCGATGCGCGCCTCGGGCAGCATCGGGAAGGTGACGATCGATATCTCCCAGAGATCGGCCTCAATGATGTGGCGGATGCCGCTGGCCGGATCCTTCCGCGCCTTGGCGGCGCGAAAGCCGATCGACAGCCCGTCGAGCGCCCCGCCGCGCAACAGATTGTGCACCTCGCGGGCGCGGGCCACGTCCCGGGCCAGTCGGCCGCGTACGAACAGGCCGCGATGGTCCTCCGCGAGTTCGGTCCAGGCGCCAATCGGCTGGTTCGGGTCATGCTGGAACAGCATCCGGATGCCGGTCGGGCCGCGCGCCCTCAGCGACTTGGCGAAGGCTCCCCGCTCGACCACGTCCTTGCCGAGATCGACACGTCCGAACACGCTGGCGTAGCCGGAGATCGTGCCGTCGACCGCGACCTCGTCGAGCACGAGGTCGACGAACTTGCTCTCGCCACGAGCGGCTGCCGCTGCCTCATGCGTCATGGGCGCCACCATCCTTCCGCTTTTCGTTGTTCCGGCCTCTGCCGCGATTGGCGTGGAACGCCCGCATGACGAAGCCCAGTGCCCACCAGGCGCACAGGCTTGCGGCCGCGGCCCCCATCATCAGGGTTTCCGCTGTCCCCAGCAGGCGATCGATGCCCAGTTCCGCAGCGATCTTGATGCCAGCGGTCCCGCCGAAAACGAGGCCGCTGACGACACCGACGGCGAAGCGCACGGCGGCTTCGCGCCGTCCATGAGGCAGGATGTAGGCGAGCGAGATCGCCGAGCCGGCGACCGCACCCGCCCCCTTGGCCAGCCATAGCCAGCCGGGGTCGGACATCTCGGTCATCTCTTGCGCTTTTCGATTCAGGAGGGGTTCAGCCGCGCGGCGGGTAGCCCACGGCCTCGCGCTTTTCGTCGTCATCGAGGAAGCCGGCAGCGCCCACCCGCTGCCACAGCGCCTCCCGCTCGCCGGCCAGGCCCTCGACCTGATCGGCGTCGTACCAGAGCCGGAGCCCTTCGCCGAAAGCAGGCGCGAGCCAGGCAGACAGCTCCTTCGCAGTTCGCGCCACCAGCGGCAGCACGGTCAGCCGGTAGAAGGCTCTGTTGGCCTCCTGGTAGTTCGAATAGGTGTTGTCGCCGGGAATGCCGAGCAGCATCGGCGGCACGCCGAAGGTCAAGGCAATGTCACGGCTGGCCGAGTTCTTGGCTTCGATGAAGTCCATGTCCTTGGGCGTCAGTCCCATGGCCTTCCAGTCGAGGCCGCCTTCGAGCAAAAGCGGCCGTCCGGCACGCGTCACCCCTGAGTAGCCCTCTTCCAGTTCGGCCTTCAGCCGGTCGAACTGCTCGTCGGTAAGGTTGCCGCCGTCCTTGGGCGCATAGACCAGCGCACCGGATGGGCGGGCAGAATTGTCGAGCAGCGCCTTGTTCCAGCGCCCGGCGGCGTTGTGGGTGTCCAGCGCGATGAGTGCCGCCTCCAGCGGCGCAAAGCCGTAATGGTCGTCGAGCGGATGAAACAGCGACAGGTGTACCGCGCCGCCTCCATCCGTGGGCCCGAGGGCAATGCGGCGGCGGGTCCCTCCTTCCCGATAGTCGAGTGCCGTCGGCCAGCCGCCGCCATCGCAGGCGACCGCAACCCGGTCGGGCCTGAGCAGATGCAGCTCGCGCGCCCCGCCGCCCGTCTGGACGAGTTCCACGTAGGCGTTCCCCGACAGCAGCAGGTGGCCGTACAGCGCTTCCATGAAGCCGGCACCGGCCTGCCGTTCGTTGGGCCGTTCGAGCAGCCGCAGGAACGGATGGTCGTCGAGTTCGGCTGCGCCTTCGTACAGCAGCCAGGGTATCGCAGATGCCGTCTCAGAGATCAGCCGCACCGAGCGGTGCACGATCGGATTGCGCATGAACCCCTCGCGCGCCAGCGCCGAATAGTCCCTTCGTGTCCAGCGCGCCTCGCCCTGGGCGTGGAGCGCGACGAAGCCCGTCCCACCCGCACCCTTGACGTTGAGCGCAGCGCCAGCTTTCCCGGCCCACCAGGACCAAGGCCATTTCGTAGCCATGTCGTTTCCTGTCAGAGAAAATCTCTTATCCGCGGCTCGGCCGACGAGGCCTGCATCAATTCGGAAACCGCCCACACCAACGCATCAAGCCGGTCCGGCGACCGCCCGTTCGACAGCCCGCTCGGCGAGAAATCGCACATTTCGTCCTCGAGCCCGGCGAAACGGCCGGCATGCAACACCCTTCGCTGCTGGTAGAGCGCCGCTATCGGTTCGGCCCGCAACCATTTCGCGCGACGCGCCCGAACCGCCTTCACCGGCACCGCCGGGTCGACGGTGCGGATCACCGCCGTCACCATTTCCCCGCCCTGGTTCGTTTCCGCGACGATGCAATCGGCCTCCAACTGGTGGAATAGGCCGACCGCCACGCCGGCCCATTCCTGAGGCTTGGCCGCATTCACGGTCGCATCGGCGATCACCACCGCCCTGCCGCAATCATCCAGGCCGGCGGCGACGATCCCGCATGCGTCGGACGTCCTTCGCGAACTGGCGGGCGGATCGACTGCCACCACGATGCGCCGCAATTCGGGAGTATCGTGAATGTAAGCCGCCTCAAGCATCTCGCGCGACCACAGCGCATCTGGCCGGTCAGCGATCAGTTCGCCGTCCAGCTCCTGCCTGCCCATGACCGTGCCGCCATAGCGGTCTTGCATGGCCTGCAGGAAGCCGGGAGCCAGATTGGCGCCGTTCTCCTCGGATCGCATGCGCGTCGCCAGTACGGCCCGATCGGCAAGCAGACGCTTGAGCAAAGGCACCGGGCGCGGGGTGGTCGTTACGATCTGCCGCGGCCGGTCTCCCAGTCTCAATCCGAGCTGAAGCATGTCGAAGCAGGCATCTGCGTGTTTCCACTTCGCCAGCTCGTCGCACCAGGCAGCCTCGAACTGCGGGCCGCGAAGGCTGTCCGGGTCCTCGGACGAGAACACATGCGCCACAGCCCCGCTATCCCAGACCAGTCGCCGCCGGCTCGGCTCGAAGCGCGGCCTGTCGTGGCGCGCGATCGTCGTGATCCCGGATGGGCCCTCGATCATGACCTCGCGCACGTCGGCAATCGTCTCTCCGACCAGGGCTATGTGCATGTGCCGCCGGTCCGCGAAGGGCGGAAAGCCCCGTACCATGCTGTTCACCCATTCGGCGCCAAGTCGCGTCTTTCCCGCGCCGCGGCCGCCGATCACCAGCCACGTCGCCGGCCGCCGTTCCAGGAGGTATTGGCGTATCCGGGCGAAGTGCAGCCATTCCCATTCGACGAGGCGGCCCTCACGGTCCGTCACATTCGTTTTCGCCCAGCACCCGAGCATACTCTCGAGCAAGCTCGATGATGCGTCGATCAATCCGGGCGAGGACGTCGGCCATTTCTTCATCGCGTTTGATATGGCTCACCTTTTGGCTTCCCGCCGAACGGGTCAGATCGCGGATCTTCTCGACCGTCCTGATGATGGATGCAGCCAGTTCGATCTGCGACTTGTCGAAGGCCCCTTGCGTTTCCACCCGCAGCGCTTCGACCTGTGCCACCAGCGTATCTGCCAGCCGCTCCAGCAGCTCGTCGCCGTCTCCGATCGGAGCGGACCAGCCCTCCCGCTCAATTCGCCTCTGGATAGTGGAACGGGCGCAACCGCTCGCGGCTGCAAGCAGGACCGCATCGGCCGGAGCCCCCTCGTGCAGCGCACGCAGCGCGCGCCAACGTTCGTTCGCATTCGCGACCAAGAACGGCCTCCAAGTTGTTGTTGTGTGGAGTTTTCTGAGGAACAGTGGCGCCGCTTCCGTTGGGCGCACTTCTTCGACGATAGCCAGACACTACATGATCACCGTTACGGTGTCAAGAATATATTCCTATAATTTCTGCAACCTCCGAATGCACAGCGATGTTATCGTGTCCCTCTTGTCTAGCCGCCGAAAATCGAGGACAAGTCGGCGACGGGCCGGGGACGCGCGCCCACAATTCGCCAGCAAGCGTATCTAGGTATAAGCTGTAGTCACGCGCCGGACCCATCGCGAATGGATAGCCCTGTCGAACCACCCAAAAAGAGAGGCCGTCTGGCCGCGGGCCTTCTGGCCATCGACGCGTGGGTTGACTCGTCGCTCTACGAACTGCGCTTCAGGGCCCAGCAGTTCTGGGAAAACGCGACGATCTTTTTCCGCAGATTCCGCGTCAAGGGTTGGCGGCGGGGCGTCATCGAGGTTCTGAGCGAAGGCCTTACGCTGGGCGCTGGCGGTGCGGTGCTCATGCTGGCGCTTGCCATGCCGGCATTCGAGGAGACGACCGGCAACTGGCGCAACCAGGACGATTTCGCAGTCACCTTCCTCGACCGCTACGGCAACGAAATCGGCCAACGCGGTATCATCCAGCGCGATTCCGTTCCCGTCGACGAGATGCCCGACCACGTCATCAAGGCGGTTCTCGCCACCGAGGACCGGCGCTTCTTCGATCACTTCGGCATCGACTTCTTCGGCCTTTTCCGCGCGATGTCGGAAAACATGCGAGCAAATTCCGTCGTCCAGGGCGGTTCGAGCATCACGCAGCAATTGGCCAAGAACCTGTTCCTGACCAACGAACGCACCGTCGAACGCAAGGTCAAGGAGGCCTTTCTCTCGGTCTGGCTCGAGATGAACCTCTCCAAGAAGGAGATCCTGCAGCTCTATCTCGACCGCGCCTATATGGGCGGCGGCACCTTCGGCATCGCGGCGGCGGCCGATTTCTATTTCGGCAAGCAGGTCAAGGACCTGAACCTCGCCGAGGCGGCGATGCTCGCCGGCCTGTTCAAGGCACCGACCAAGTACGCGCCGCACATCAACTTGCCGGCTGCGCGCGCTCGCGCCAACGTCGTGCTCACCAACCTGGTCCAATCGGGTTTCATGACCGAAGGCCAGGTGCTCTCTGCAAGGCTGCATCCCGCCGACGTCATCGACCGCGGCGACCGCAAGAGCCCAGACTACTTCCTCGACTGGGCCTTCGAGGAAGTCCAGAGGGTTGCCTCCAAGTCGCGCACCCATTCGCTGGTTGCGCGCACCACGATCGACATGAACATCCAGAAGGCGGCCGAGGAGTCCGTCGAGTACCATCTGCGCCAGTACGGCAAGGAATACGGCGTGACCGAGGGTGCCGTCGTCGTCATCGAGACCAACGGGGCGGTTCGCGCCATCGTCGGCGGGCGCGACTACGGCGCCAGCCAGTTCAACCGGGCCACCCGCGCCCAGCGCCAGACCGGATCCTCCTTCAAGCCTTACGTCTACGCGACCGCCATGGAGAACGGCTTCACTCCGGAGTCGATCATCTCGGACGCGCCCATCACCTGGAACGGCTGGTCGCCGAAGAACTACACGCGCGGCTTTTCCGGGCGCATGACATTGACCACGGCGCTGGTGAAATCGATCAACACCGTTCCGGTCCGCCTCGCCAAGGAACACCTGACAACCAAGCCCATCAAGGCCATGGCAGAGGCGATGGGGGTCGAATCGCCCGTGAGCTCCCACAAGACGATGGTGTTGGGAACGTCGGGCCTCACCGTGATGGACCAGGCGACCGGCTACAGCGTGCTCGCCCAGGGCGGTATCGTGGGCACCAGGCATGCCATCAATCAGTTGGTCACGCATTCGGGCCAGGTCGTCTACGACTTCAACAAGGATGCTCCGCCTCCGAGGCGGGTGCTTTCGGAGCAGGCCGTCGCCTCCATGAATTCGATCATGGTCCAGATCCCAGAAAGCGGCACCGCGCGGCGGGCAGCCCTGCCCGGCATCCGGTCGGCCGGCAAGACCGGTACAACCCAGTCATATCGCGACGCCTGGTATATCGGCTACACGGGCAACTACACGGCTGCCGTCTGGCTCGGAAACGACGACTTCTCCCCGACCGAAAAGATGACGGGCGGCTCCCTGCCGGCTATGGTGTGGCAACGTTTCATGGCCTACGCTCACCAGAACATCGACCTCAAGCCCATCCCTGGCATCCAGAATCCTTTCGTCGATCCGGCCACCATTGCCAAGGCGGAGGAAGCCGCGAAGTCCGCAACCGATCAGGCGGCAGCCGACACTCCCGACCGGCCTCCGGTGCTCTCGAGCACGACGACGCGTGCGCTTCGCGAGATCACCAACTTCTTCCAGAAGGCGCCGGCCATCGAATCGGTGCCGGAACCCAACACCCTCTCCGCCCTCTGATACGCGGCTTCGGGTGCGCTTTCGGCCTTCTCCGACCTCGCGACTTGCCATCCCGTAGAACTGCGGGATATTCCTCCGCCAACTCCATCCTGCGACGGCTCATGCTGAAACAATCGGTACTGATAGCTCTGGCTTTGTCGCTCGCCATCGGCGGCGGGGCTGCGAGCGTCGGCTGGGTGCTGAACACGCGCGAGGGCGTCGGCGCTGTCACGGTCGGTCCCTGGACCGCCTTCCCCGACATCGGTACTCCCGAAGCCGACCCCTATTCCAAGGCGCGCGTCGCCCGCGACGGCATGCTCGCACTCGGTCGCGCCGAGGGCCTGAGCTTCGTCGCCGAACGCGACTCCGACGGAGGCCTGCTCAAGCGCGAGTGCACCTATCGGATCGAGGGCTTCTTCCCCGT
Source organism: Mesorhizobium sp. SCN 65-20 (assembly GCA_001724355.1). Classification (GTDB taxonomy): domain Bacteria; phylum Pseudomonadota; class Alphaproteobacteria; order Rhizobiales; family Rhizobiaceae; genus Aminobacter. The sequence goes on from MEEF01000009.1 coordinate 42,547, forward strand.
AGGCCGGTTCTGGACCCTCTACGCCACCGACAAGGCGCAGACGGTACTGAGCGCCCAGTCAGGACGACAGCCGTCATTGCATTCGCTAGAGGTCGTTCGCCAGCCTGACAATTCGGTGGCGATCGACGTGAGCGCGCGCGCCACGCCAGGGAATTGGCTGGCCGTGTCCGGTGTCGGCGAGATGGCCCTGGTCCTCACTCTCTACGACACGCCCGTTGCGGCCAGCACCGGCGTGTCCGGCATCGAGATGCCCCGCATTTCGAGGGGGCAATGCAATGCGTAGGCTGCTTCACGCCTTGGCGGTCGGTCTGGTCGGCGCGGGCATCGCGCATATCGTGATCCTGCTCCTGGTTCCCGCCTTTTCCGAGCGCGACGCCTGGTCTCGTCTCGCCATGGTCGCCGCGCCCAACAAGGTCGTGCGCCTCGACGCGGAGATCGGCGGGGCACCCGTGGTCAAGGCTCTGGATCCGCTGTTCTTCGAAGCAGCGTGTCGCTTCGAGCTCTCGGACGGGGTCGTCCGCATCAACAATGCGGGAAAGGTGCCGTACTGGTCGGCATCGGTCTACGACCGCAGCGGGCAGAACGTCTACAATTTCAACGATCGGACCGCCACTGACGGCAATCTGGATTTCGTCGTGCTCACGCCGGCGCAGATGATCGAACTGCGCAAGGGTCTCCCCGAGGAATTCGCCAAGTCCATCTTCGTGGAAACGCCGATCGATGAAGGCATCGTCGTCGTCCGCGCCTTCGTGCCGGACGCAAGCTGGAAGCCCGAGGTTTCGCGCTTCCTCGACGGCATCAGCTGCGAGATGCAGTAAGCGCCAACTGCTACCGCTGCGGCGACAACTCGTGTGTCCGGGATTTATTGTCGCGCTCTGGACGTTCGCCGGAGTCTTGGCGCGTGGCCCTCGCCCGCTCGTAGCGGACACCCGGAAAAATGATGATCGATGCCGAGGTCTCGACCGCACGCAGGGTCCGGCTGCCTTTCCCCCGGCGCGGCATGAAGTGCACAACGCTGCCCATGGTTCGCGATTCCCCTCTCGGTTGCACCGGAGCAAGCACGCAACGCCTCCGCATCGATAACGCCACCAGACAGTTAATAGTGCGCTAACAAATCGCCGCTAAGTTTATGTTCATCTTCGGGATTTTCGCGGGAGGCACGGGGTCTTCCGGTCGCCCCGAAGCAAGCTCGAGTTGTGTCAGGCGTATCCGTTCGTGTCAGCATCGGACTTCAGGCAAATCGCGATCGGCCGCGAAGCGGGAAAGCCGGAGCGGCTCTTCAGGGCAGCCGTATCCGCATTCTGCGCCCTGCCGCGGCCGTCCCGACGCGAGATAGCGCAACTCGAGGACCTCACGCTTCCGCTCTTCGACAAGGTATCGGTCGATGCCCGCCGGTTCGTAGCCGCTGCGCTGTCGGACAGCGAACATGCACCACTCGGCCTCGTCAGGCGGCTGTGCGACGAAAGCGTTGACATCGCAGCCCCCTTGCTGATCCGCTCGCCGCTGCTCTCCGACGTGGCCCTGATCGCGCTGATCGGCCGCCATGGCCTGCCGCATGCCCGTGCGATCGCTCGTCGCCCCAATCTCAACCAGGCCATTGCGGACCTGATCCGAGTTCTCGAACGGCCGCGCCTCGTCCAGCCGGAGACCATGCCGCGCGACGGCTCCAAGACGATGCCCGCCACATCACGTATTCCCACCACAGCTGTGTCCGACGACCAGACCCCATCGCCCGGCGAGGCGGCGGAAAATGTTCGGCGCAGGCTGCGCGCCATGATGGCGCCCAATGCCGAGCGGCCGATCCCTGCGCAACCGGGCCTGCCCGCCTACGCACGGCTCAAGACGACCGCCCTGACCGGCAACAACGCCTTCTTTCAGACGGCTCTCGCCGACGCATTGGACATCGACTTCCGCACGGCGCGATCGATCACGGACAAGGGCGGATACTCGTCGCTCATCGATGCTCTGAAGGCACTGGACCTCCCGGAGGAGCAGGCCTTCCTGCTGGCGGCAACGGTGTTCCCCGGCCACTTCGGCAACGCCGAGGCGGTCAGGTTGTTCCTGGAACGCTACAGGCTCCTCCATCGCGACGTCGCGCTGGACAAGGTGCGGGAGTGGAAGGCTACCTCGCTTGGCGCCCGTGTCCGTGCCAACGAAGCCCCTCGCCGCTCGTCGCAAGGCGCACCGAGCGACGATCACCTCAAGGCGTCGTAAGCGCCACAAGGTCCCGCAGCGGACGGCTGCCGGCCTCGACCTCCACCACCCAGATGTCGGGATCGAAACGACGTTCGCGGTCGAGCCGCTTGTCGATCAGTTCGGCGTCGTCACTGCTTTCGACAAGACTGAACTGGCGCTCGTCGGGCTTGGCCGAATCGTAGCTCGTTTGCGGCGCCGGTCCGTATAGGTCGACGTTGCCCAGCCGGTCGCGGCACAGGATGAACACCGCCCCGGCCTCCGTCGCTCCACGGCTGAGCACTGCCCCGAAGCCGCCGTCAGAGAACACCCTGCGGAGCAGGGCTGATACCCAGAAATCGGTGGTTACGCGCATTGGCCGTTCGGTCTCTCTGTTGAACCCGGCCTCTATAACCGCTTCGACGCAGCGCGCACAGCCGAAGGATCAGTTCACGAGACCGATCTCGCGCATCTTCAGGTAGACCTGCTGATCGGGCTCGCCGGTCTCGGGCAGGCCGAAGAGCGCCTGGAACTCCCGGATGGCCGCCTTCGTGCGCCCGCCGATCACGCCATCGATCTCGATACCGTCATTGCCGAACGCCTTCAGCCCCGCCTGGATTTTCATCGTGCGCGCCGACAGGCTGGTATCAGGCCCTGGCTCGGTACGGGCAGGTGCAGGCGCTTGAGGCTGCACGGGCCGCCGCGGCGGTGCGGACACCGCCTCGGCACGCGGCGTCGGCCTTGGCGTGATCCCGGATGTGGTTTCGACCGCACCCAGTTGCTCCAGCAGCTTATGGTCGATCGTCCCGGTCACGGCCAGCCCGACCTTGCTCTGGTAGGCCTCGACCGCCTTGCGCGTGTTGGGTCCGTTCAAGCCGTCGACATCGCCGTCATAGAAGTCGAGGTCCCGCAGGATGGACTGAACCTGTTCGACCTCCGGATCGCCTTGCGGCCGGACGGCTTCGGCCTGGGGCCGCTCGATCTTGAAGGTGGTTTCCGGCATGTCGGGGTCCATGTCCGGGAACTCGACCACGTCGCGGGTCGAAAAGAAGGCCCCCTTGTGGGGATATGGCTGATACCAGAGCGCGTTGGCTGACACGTAGGACAATGCGACCAGGAATGCGGTCGAACCTCCGACCAGCACCGGATTGCGCGCGATCATGCCACCAAGCGCGAGAGCGCCGTCCTGCAGACGGCTTCTCTCCTCGACGTGACGCTTAGCCTGCCTTGCGGAGCGAGCCATCGCGCATCTCCTTGATCCTGCCTGCAGGCAAGCGCATCAGTTCGCCCCTGGTTGGCTCGGATTGGAGTGCCGGGCCGTCCACTGGCAGGCTGATGGTCACCTTGGTTCCTTCTTCCGGCGCGCTTTCGATGGACATGGTCCCCTCATGCAGCGCAACCAGGCCCTTGACCAGCGAAAGTCCGAGGCCAGTGCCTTCGAAGCGGCGCGTATAGTCGTTCTGGATCTGCATGAAAGGCGTGCCAAGGCGTGACAGGTGCTCCTCGGCGATGCCGATGCCGGTATCGGACACCCAGAAGTGCAACCGCGAGCCGAGCCGCTTGGCGCCGATTTCGACCTTGCCGCCATCGGGCGTGAACTTGACGGCGTTCGACACCAGATTGATCAGCATCTGCTGCACGGCGCGGCGATCCGCCTTCACCTCGCCCGTGCCTATGGCCACGTCGATGGAGATGCTCAGTGCCTTTGCCTCGGCCTGAAGCGCCATCATTGAAGCACACATGTCCACTGCATCACGGAAGCGGAACGGCTCGGGATTGATCGCGTAGCAGCCGGATTCGATCTTCGAGACGTCCAGGATCGAATTCACCACGTCGAGCAGGTGCTGGCCCGAGTCGCGGACGATCCCGACATATTCCTTCTGGCGCGGTTCCTGGAACGGGCCGAACATCTCGTGCAGCAGCATGTCCGAGAAGCCGATGATGGCGTTGAGCGGTGTCCGCAGCTCGTGGCTGACGGCTGCCAGGAAGTTGCTCTTGGCCATCTCGGCAGCTTTCGCCGCATCGGCCGCGCGGGCGAGGCCGTCGCGCAGCTCGGCCACGGTGTCGTTCTCGCGAAGCATCGCGACGATCGCGCCGCCCGGCTCCCTCATCAATTCGAGCGCGAATGGCTGGAAATTGTCGCCAGCCTGCTCCTCGTTGCGGCGAGGCAACCTGAGACGCATCTCCACGCTGCGGATATCCGCTCCTTCGCGGATGTCGGCCAGCGCGCAGAGGTAGCCAACGCGGTCGGCGATGTGGATGCGATCGAAGAAGGCCGTGCCAAACAGGAGTTCCGGCTGCAGCCTTAGCATGCTGCGCGCCCGGTCGGAAACTTCGACCACGTCGCCGCTGTCCTCGATGCGAAGCACGACCGCAGGGACGATGGCCTCCAGCCCATCGGCGGCCTTGGCCTCCTGTGCGGGGACACCACGGCCGAGTAGATCGGTAGCGCGCATGAGAAGCGTCGCAGCCCACGCGATCGGCAGAAGCCAATGCCAGGCGGAAACCGCGGCCCCTTCAGCGAACGGCGATGCGTTGAGGAAAATCGCCAGTGCTACGGACGCGACGGCAGCGATTGCCCCGAGCGCAGCCGCCTTGCGGGTCCGCCAGGCCCAGGCCGCTTCCAACGGGAGCACTGCGAAGAGCATCGCCGCAGGCGACGTGAGCCCTCCCGCTGCCGCGACGATCACTGCGACTGCGGCCGCAGCTACGGCCAGCGCGGCGACGCCGATCGCGGTGGCGCGCCCAGTGGCGGCCACCAGCAGGGCGGCGAGCCAGCTCAGGCCGAGAACAGCAAAGATGACGGCAAAGGTAGCAGCAGCCCCGATGTTGGCCGATACGAGCGTGACGCCCGCCCCCGCAATGAGGAACGGCGCGCCAAGCAGCAGGCCGACGAGGCGCCGCTGGCGCGGGCGCTCTGCTTCGGAGGCCGCGGGATGGACCAGACGGTCGCAGCCGCCGGCCACCGCGCCGGAAAACTCACCGTATCTGGTCATGACAAAACTCAACGCTACGCACTCTTCCGTGGCTCGCTTTGCGGCTCTTCTTTGATTGGTCTCCAAAGTCGCACCGAGCTTTTAATGAAGGGATAAAGCGAAACGACCAGACCCGCGGCACGAGGCAAATATCGGGATTGAGGCGGCTACATTCGAGAACAGTTGCTGCCATGGTAAACGGAGGGTTATGCGCCCGACGAGGCTCGAAGAATCGGCCGCAAGGCCGTCCAGACGCGGAGTGCTCGCGGTTAGACGATTTAAATCAAATGCTTACGTCTTCTGAGTAAAATCGCCGGGTATTGATGGTGTCGAGCCGCAATCGGAACCGTTAAACTTCGATGAAGAGCAACAACAAAATGCCGTCTATTGCCGCAAGCGCTCCTTTTCTGGTTGATGGCATGGTCGCCGCGACAAAGAGGCGACGCCGTGGCCAACCCGCGCGGCTCGCATGACTACGAGAGGCAATCGATGGGCTTTCTGATCAGGGCGGCATTCTGGTTCTCGCTGGTGCTGCTGTTCCTGCCGCTGAGCACGGGCCCGGACGGCGAAACCCAGATCAGCCCGCTGCAGGCGCTGTTTGCCGCGCGCGAGGCGGTCGGCGACATTGCCGGCATTTGCGAGCGCAAGCCCGAAGTCTGCGAGACCGGCAGGGCCGCGATGCAGACCATCGGCGTCAGGGCACGCGAGAGCGCCCGGATCGCCTATGAGGTGCTCGACCAGCAGTTCGGCAAGCCCGATACGGAAACCTCGACCGGCAGCGTTCCGGCCGTGGACCAGGACGACCTTCCCGCCGAACCGGCGCAGCCGGCCCACTGATCGCCTCGAACAGCTTTCAGGCAGCTCCTTAGCGCGCTTTTTTGCGTGACGCATGGCGGGTCGGCCACTATATCCACGGGTATGACGACCTCGATCGACACAATCCGCGACGACTTCTCCTTCCTGGACGAATGGGAAGATCGCTACCGCTATGTCATCGAACTCGGCGAGGCGCTGCCCGAGTTTCCCGACAGCGCGCGCACGGATGCCAACAAGGTCCAGGGCTGCGTCAGCCAGGTCTGGCTAGTGACGCACCGCGAGAACGGCTCCGATCCCGTCATCCGGTTCCAGGGCGATTCCGATGCCCACATCGTGCGTGGCCTGGTGGCGATCATGCTTGCGCTGTTCTCCGGACGCCGCGCCAGCGAGATCATGTCCACCGACGCCGAGGGCACGCTGAAATCGCTCGGGCTGAACGAACACCTGTCGCCGCAACGGGCGAACGGGCTGCGTTCGATGGTCAAGCGCATCAAGCGCGACGCCGAGGCAGCGCTTCAGCCGGCCTGATCCCCTACCCCAGCTTCGGACGATAGTCTGGCGCTCCCCAGTGCAGGACCTTGTGTTCGCGCGCGGCTCCCGATCCGGGATTGTAGTGCCGGGCAAGCATGCCAAGCGCCGACTTGAGCATGATCTTCGCCGAACGCACCGGCCAGCCGCGTTCGGTCTCCACCAGTTCCAGCCCCTTCAGGAAGCAGCAGACGTCGATCAGCACGCCGGAAAGCTCCGGCCCCACGGCGTCGATGGCCCGGTCCACGCGCTGGCGGGCCGCAAGTGCTGTATCCGTCAGGTCCACCATCCCGCCACCATCGCCACGCCGGCCCGAAGCAACGCTCGCCACCCAGTTCGCACTCATCCGCGGCATTATCTGGCCGCGCGTGTAGTCGGAACGCAGGCGTTCGCCGGCGTTGAACTCGATCCTGCTCAGGAACGGCTCGCCGGCCTTGTTCCTGCGCCGGACCAGTTGTCCCAGGGGCGATTCCGACAGGTTGATCAGGGCAGCCTGCGGCCCGCTCGTCGTCTCGAGGACGATCGCCTCCACGTCCCGGTGCTGGCCCTGGAACATATCGCCTTCGATTGCCTGACGCCGGGCGGAACTGCGGCCGTCGGCAGTCAGGCGGACAAGGCCTGCCTTCCGCTCGACCAGACCCTCGCGGCCAAGCCTGGCCAACACGCCGGCCTCCACGGCAACCCTGTCTCCCTGCTCGCTCTCGAGCACCACCTTGTCCGGCACTGCCGCCGGAGTGCAGTTGGCCGCCCCCTTCGCCAGCAGCTTCAGCACGCGCACCCGCGCCTTGGTAACATCATCAGCCATCATCAGCGCTCCAGCCTGTCGCGGAAAGCCGCGATCGCCACCCGCTCGGCCAGCGACACGATCCGATCGAAGTCGGCATCGTCGCGCAGGTCCTCGACCATGTGGCAAGCGTAGAGCACCGTCGTGCGATCCCGGCCAAAGCCGCGGCCGACGTCGCGCATGCTGAACCGGAACACCACGTGTGCCACGTACATCGCGATCTGCCTCAGGCGGCTGATGTCGTTGCCGGTTCGGCCCACGCGCCGAAGCTCCTTGCTGGGCACCCCGAAGAGTGCGGCCATTAGTTCGATCACCGCATCGCAGCTTTCGACCACCTCGTCCCGGTGTCTTTCGGCGGCCAGATCGGTGGCATCGCAGTCCGACTGCATCGCGATTTCGCGAACCCTGACCTGCCGCTTGGCCAACACTGCCGATGTCGATCCCGCCAAACTCGTTCCCCTTCGAAAGATAGGAATAAGTTCTTATATCGCCGAGTGCGGAAGGTGTGAACAAAAAACGAACGAAGATTCATATGCCAATTTTTCAACCGACTGGAATCATTGCCGTTTTTCTTGAAGGTCGACAAAATTCGTCGCGAGTTTCTCCCCACCTCCGCAACCCGCCGCATCCTGTTTTCATCAGGATCGTGAGGAACAGGCGAAAATGCGGGACTTTTCCAGGGAGATTGCAGCGTTCAGGCAATCCAGGCATGCCGAGTTGGCTGACGCCCGACAGAGGGCGGCGCTGCAGATCTGCTGCGGGATAGAGCTGACCGATGCACTGTCGGGCGGTGCAACGGCAACACTGGCGCTGCTAAAACGCCTTGAACGCGCCATCGAGCGCGAAAGGCTGAAGGGCGTCAATCGCCACTGGAGCTACGACCTCAACCGCCACATCGCGCTCAAGCAGGTGCGCGACCGCCTTAAGGGCGTCTCGCCGCTCGAGCCGTCGCGCATCACACTCCGGCCGCGACGCCGTCGGCCGAAAAGCGGAACGGCGCCCGAAGGCGCCGCTCAGTGACATGGGGAACGGGGCGTCACTTGCCCTTGCGCTTGCGTCCCAGGCCCATCTTCTTGGCGAGCTGGGAACGTGCTGCCGCATAGTTCGGCGCCACCATGGGATAGCTGGCGTCGAGGCCCCACTTCTCGCGGTACTGGTCCGGCGTCATGTTGTAGTGGGTCATCAGATGGCGCTTGAGCGACTTGAATTTCTTTCCGTCTTCGAGGCAAACGATGTAGTCGTCGTGCACCGACCGCTTAGGGTTGACGGCCGGCTTCTGCTTGTCCGCGGGCGGCGTCTCGGCGACGTTGCCGACGCGTCCGAGCGCGGCATGCACATCCGCGATCAGTCCCGGAAGTTCTCCCACCGGAACCGGATTGTTGCTGACATAGGCCGCCACCACGTCGGCGGTCAATTCGATCAGCGTATCGTTGTTTGCTGCAGGCGTTTCGGAAGTATCCATATGCTTCAGGCCCCAATGAGACTGGTTGTTTTTTTGCCCGATATTGCGACCGGGATGCGGCGCGATTTTGTATCGCAATTGGCGTCTGCGACTCGCGTTCCCTCACTTTAATGATCCCGTATCGATAACAAGTCAATTCACTATTCTTATCGATACCAAGAACAACGAATTCAACACTTCTCTAACAAATGAACGTTTTTGAGAGAGATCGGGGATTGTTCGAGATCAAATCGGTCAAATCCGAAAGTTCTCTGCCGGCTCTTTAACCATGCCCAGCAGCGATATGGCCGTTCTTCTTATCGGCATCGACTTTCTGAGCCACATCGTCGCGAACTGAGCCCGGCCAATGCGATATCCCGCTGAATAGGACGCTCGTGCCAGTAAATGGGCAGAAGTACGCGCCATCAGTAGAAAAAAGCGGCGGCGGCCAACGACCTCATTGCTGTGGAAAGCTCGCTTATCTGAACCGCGAGCGCGATCAACACGAGGCGGGCAACGAGTGTGCCCGCCTTCGACGCCATGCGCATGCGGGAATACATCAGTAAGGCGCAATGGGCCAAAACGAGACGGTGAGAGTAAAAGGCGAGCCGGAGACGACCCATGTTCCTGCCGGGTAGCTGGGTGATCCGCATCACTTGTACAGTTGCCGGGTGGCGCACAACTCATCACGCAAACCGCAAGTGGAGCGTGAACAAAGCTTCGGCAGGCGACATAAGACTATGAAAGATCAGCGGGCCGCCCTCTTTGCGTGCTTGTGTTCTTGGCACGGGCAATAGACGCCCTGCCAGGAGGGGGCAAGCTTGGCCCGATCTTTTCAACGACTACCGGTTCAGTTCCCCGCGTAAGAAGCATCCGGCGCGTTCAAAATGCCGTCAGTAGGGTGTGATGTGTGTTTGCCGTCGACCCATCCGGAAACAAATTCGCCGCCGCGCGCCGGATCATGCCAGACCTGGCACAGCGATATCGAACCAGTTGCAGCAGCTTCCATTCGGGCGGCCCAGATTGCAACTCCGCCCTTGAACCCGCCCTTATCGGCGTGTTCATTCGGCATTCAAGATTCACGACCCGCGAGTTGTAATGACCAGACCCGACATCTTCTCCGACATTCCTGCCCCCGCGACGGAACGTCGTCCAATCGCCGATACCCGGCACGGCATCACCCGCACCGACGAATACGCCTGGTTGCGGGCCGACAACTGGCAGGAGGTGTTCCGCGATCCGAGCGTTCTCGATCCCGCTATCCGCGCCCATCTAGAGGCGGAGAACCGCTACCAGGCAGAGTTGATGGCCGACACCGCGGAGCTTCGGAAGAAACTGTTCGAGGAGATGAAGGGCCGCATCAAGGAGGACGATTCTTCCGTTCCAATGAAGGATGGGCCCTATGCCTATGGCTCCTCTTACAAGAAGGGCGGCGAGCAGCCTCGCTATTTCCGCATCCCAAGCGGAGGCGGGCAGGAAGAGATCATCCTGGACGGCGACAAGGAAGCCGAAGGCCACGCCTATTTCCGCCTCGGGGGCATCGACCACTCGTCCGATCACGGCAGGCTGATCTGGGGCTTCGACGACAAGGGCTCGGAATTCTACACCTTGCGTGTCCGCGACCTGGCCAGCTCCGGCGATCTTGACGACGTCATCGGCGACACCGGCGGGTCGGGCGTGTGGGACGCCGCCAACGACGGCTTCTTCTATACGCGGCTCGACCAGAACCACCGGCCTTCCAAGGTGTTCTATCACGCGCTGGGCGGCGACACCGCTTCCGACCGCCTCGTCTATGAGGAAACCGATCCCGGCTTCTTCATGAATGTCGGCGGCACGCGCAGCAACGAATGGATCATGATCTCGATCAGCGATCACGAGACATCGGAATACCGCTTGTTCAGCGCAGCGCAGCCCGACGCCGAGCCCAGGCTCGTCGCAGCGCGCGAGACCGGCCTTCAATACGACCTCGAGGAAGGCGGCGAGATCTTCTTCGTGCTGACCAACGCGGACGGCGCCAAGGACTTCAAGATCATGACCGCGCCAGCCGCCGACCCGGTGCGTGCCAACTGGAAGGAACTGGTCGCCCACGAACCCGGCCGCCTCATTCTGTCGGTCATCGGCTTCAAGGACTTCATGGTCCGGCTCGAGCGCAAGGACGGCCTGCCGCGCATCGTGGTCCACGAGCGCGCAACGGGCAGCGAACACCACATCGCCTTCGCCGAGGAGGCGTACTCGCTCGGGCTGTCGGGCTCCTACGAATACGACACCGACATCATCCGCTTCAGCTATTCGTCGATGACCACGCCCGCGCAAGTCTTCGACTACGACATGCGCACGCGAGAACGCGTCCTGCTCAAGACGCAAGAGGTGCCCTCGGGCCACAACGCCGACGACTACGTCACGCGCCGCCTCATGGCCCCGGCGGCGGACGGGGAGCTGGTGCCGATCTCGCTGATCCACCATCGCGACACCCCGCTCGATGGTTCGGCGCCCTGCCTGCTCTACGGCTATGGCTCCTACGGGATCGCCATCCCGGCCTCGTTCAACACCAACTGCCTGTCGCTGGCCGACCGCGGTTTCGTCTACGCCATCGCACACATTCGCGGCGGCAAGGACAAGGGCTACGCCTGGTACGAGGACGGCAAGCGGGCTGCGAAGATGAACACCTTCACCGATTTCGTCGCCTGCGCGAAGCATCTGGTGGCGGAGCGCTACACTGCCCACGACAGGATCGTCGCCCAGGGCGGGTCCGCAGGCGGCATGCTGATGGGTGCGATTGCCAACATGGCGCCCGAGGCCTTTGGCGGTATCATCGCCGAGGTTCCCTTCGTCGACGTGCTTACGACTATGCTCGACGATACCTTGCCGCTGACGCCACCCGAATGGCCCGAATGGGGCAATCCTATCGTTTCCGAACAGGACTACCGCACGATCGCCGCCTATTCGCCCTACGACAATGTCGGCGCGCAGGACTACCCGCCAATCCTCGCCGTCGCGGGCCTCACCGACCCTCGCGTCACCTATTGGGAGCCCGCGAAGTGGGTCGCCCGGCTCCGCGAGCGCAAGGCAGGCCGCAACCCGGTCCTGTTCAAGATCAACATGGATTCCGGCCATGCCGGCGCATCCGGCCGCTTCTCGCGGCTGGAGGAGGTCGCGTTCAACTACGCTTTTGCGCTGAAGGTGACCGGGCGCGGTTGAGACAAACCAAGGCCGGCGGCGATGCCGCCGGCCTTTTAGCCTGCCGGCTTCTGCTGCTGTGCCGGATAACCGTTCGGATGCGACGGTATGGCCTTGAGATAGGCCGCAATCGCCGCACGGTCCTCCGGCGACAGGCGCGCCATGTTCTTCTGCACCTCGACCATGGTGCCGCCCACCGAATCGAACTCCGGCGTGAAACCGGTTTCGAGATAGCCGGCGATGTCGCTCTCGGACCAGCCGCTGATGTCGGCGCCGCCGGGGGTGATGTTCGGGACGGTTCCGCCCCCTTCCGCCGCGACCGCGCCCGCGAGCCATTGGGCCTTGGCGGTACCACCGATAGGATTGCGCGGCGTGTGGCATTCGCCACAGTGGCCGGCCCCCTCGACGAGGGCGCGTCCCAGCAGCACCTGTTCCGAAGTTCCCTCTCCGAACGCAACCACGGGCTGGTCGCTCAGGTAGAGCAGCTTCCACAGACCGAGGCCGCGCCGGACGTTGAAGGGAAAGCCGAGGCTGTGCTCAGGCGCCCTTCCCGCCACCGGCGGCACAGTCTTCATGAAGGTGTAGAGATCTGCGACGTCGGCCGGATTCATCCTCGCATAGGACGGATAGGGAAAGGCCGGATAGAGGTGCTGTCCATCGGGAGACACGCCTTTCAGCATGGCGTTCGCGAAATCCTCCAGCGACCAGGCCCCGATTCCGTCCGTGGGATCGGAAGATATGTTCGGAGCAACGAAAGTGCCGAACTGGGTCTTGAGCTCGCCCCCGCCGGCCAGTTGCAGCCGAGCCTCGCCTTCGGCCTTCGGCTTGGCATGGCAGGACGCGCAGCCGCCCGCATCGAAGATGCGCTGCCCGCGGGCAGCGTCGCCGGTCCCGAGCGCTGCCATCGCATCAGGCCCTATCCGCTCCGGTTCCGTGAGCCACCAGAAGACGGCGGCCCCGGCGCCGCCAAGCGCCAAGGCCGTAATGGCCAGCTTTCTAAGTATAGCCATCCGGAGGGGATCAGCCCTTCTTGACGCGGAAGGCCTCGTGGCAGGAGGCGCAGGTCTGGCCGATGGCGCCCACCTGCGCCTTCAGTGCGTCGAGATCCTGCGCAGGAGCCGCGGCAGCGGCCGCTGCGACTTCCTTGAACTTGTCGACCTGGGCCTGGAAGCCCGCGGCGTCCTCCCAGATCTTCGGCGAAGCGGTGGTGTCGCCCTGGTCGCTGCCCGCGGGGAACGATGCAGCGACGTCGATCTTCTGGACGTTGTCGTTGAGCGCCGTCAGTGCCGCCATCACTGCTGCGGCATCGAACTGAGCCTCGCCCTTGACCATCTTCACAAGAACGCCGACCTGCTTGGCGTTGTCCTTCATGACCGCCTGACGATCGGCGATAACGTCGGCGAGCGCCGCCGTGGTCGCAAGCGCGAGCGCCGAGATGGCAAGTACGTATTTTCTCATTAAAGCGTTTCGCAGCTAACCGGATTCAGAATTCCACATTTGTTTGATTTGTGATTCACTTTGCCCATGGAAGGAGAGGCACCATGGGCAAGCCGCATCCGATGGAGTTGCGTGCGCGTGTCGTTGCGTTTGTGGAAGAAGGCAACAGCAACCGGGAGGCTGCCCGGCATTTCCGGGTCTCGCCCCGGTTCGTCAACAACATGATGATCCTGCATCGGTCATCCGGCTCGCTCGCGCCGGCCCGGCAGGGTCATCCGCCCGGCAGCAAGCTCTGTGCCCATGGCGTCTGGATCAGCGAGCGTGTGTCTGGCCATGGCGAAGTGACGCTGGACGAACTGTGCATCGAACTGGCCGGGCGCGGGGTCAACGTCCATCGTGCGACGGTCGGCCGGTTCCTGCACCGGCTGGGGCTCAGCAATAAAAAAAAGCCTCAGGGCAAGCGAACAGCGCAGGCCGGAAATCGCCAAGGCGCGTGAGCTGTGGATCAGCCGTCGAACGCGGTTCTTCAACAAGGCATTGGCGCGGCTCGTCTTCGTCGATGAGACATCGACAAACACGAAACTGACCAAGCGCACCGGATGGTCAAGGAAGGGGCAGCGGTTTGTCGCCTATTCTCCCTTCGGGAAATGGAAGACGCAGACCTTCATTGCCGGACTGCGGTGCTATGGCCTCACCGCCCCCTTCATCGTCGATGCGCCGATGAACAGCCGCATCTTCGAAGCCTGGATAGAGGCCCAACTCGCGCCGACGCTATCGCCAGGCGATGTCGTCATCCTCGACAATGTCGGCTTCCACAAAAGCGAGCGGGCAGAGCAAATGATCAAGGCCAAAGGCGCATGGCTGCTCTTCCTGCCACCCTATTCACCGGACCTGAACCCGATAGAAATGGCGTTCTCGAAACTCAAGGCGCTGCTGAGAAAGCGAGCCGCCCGCAGCTTCGATGCGATCATCCAGGCGCTCGGCGATATTATCAGCCTCTTCTCAGTCACCGAATGCCGAAACTTCTTTAAGGCAGCAGGCTATGAGGCAGAATAAGTGCGACACGCTTTA
>MEEF01000010.1 GCA_001724355.1 Mesorhizobium sp. SCN 65-20
CCATGAAACGCGCCCCTCGCAGCCGTCAACGCCATGATTTATATGCGAAATATCACGATTACGACAGCGAAATCAGCGACTTACTTGGAGAATGTGGGAGGAAATCGAATCGGTTTCCCAGTATGGAGGATGGCTATGACCAGCATGAAGGACCGCGAGGAAGGCTTCGAACGCAAGTTCGTCATCGACGAGGAGCAGCGCTTCAAGGCCAATGCGCGCCGCAACTGGTCGCTCGGGATGTGGGCAGCTGTCAAGCTTGGCAAGAGCGGCGTCGAAGCGGAGGTTTATGCCAAGGCGGTCGTCGTCTCTGACATTGCCGAGCCCGGCGATCACGATGTCTTCCGTAAGATTCGCGCCGATTTCGACGCGGCGGGCGTCGATCAATCCGATCACCAGATCCGTCGCACCATGGACGAATTGATGGCTCAGGCGATCGAGCAGATCAAGAATACGTGATCGGCCCGAATTTGCTGGACCAACGAACCGCCCGGCCTCCGGGCGGTTTTTGTTTGCGCGGCCCGGTGCTTCCGGATGAAATGGCCGGCGCACAAGGAGTATCGCAATGTCGCTTGCCCAGAGGCTGAACGCCGACGAAACCATCATCACCGCCTGGTCGGGCGTGCCTGATGCGCTCACCGTGGAAATACTCGCGGCCCAGGGCTTCGACGCGGTCAACCTCGACATGCAGCACGGCGGCCACAATGAGGACAGCGTGTTGCGGTGCCTGGCACCGGTCCTGCGCTCCGGCAAGCACGCACTGGTGCGCGTCCCGGTCGGTCGCTTCGACATGGCGAGCCGCGCCCTGGATTTCGGCGCCGAAGCCGTCATCGCGCCGATGGTGAATTCCGTCGACGACGCGCGCCGCTTCGCCGCCGCAATGAAGTATCCGCCGCTCGGCGAACGCTCGTGGGGGCCGACCTATGCGGCTCCCCGCCACGGCAGCAAGGACCCCGTCGCATGGCTGCACGAGAGCAATGCGCGCACGGTGTCCTTCGCGATGGTCGAGACCCGCGCGGCGGTCGAGGCCCTTGACGGCATCCTGGCCACGCCCGGTATCGATGGCATCTTCGTTGGCCCGGGCGACTTCTCCATTGCCTGGACGCAAGGCGAGACGGTCAATGGGACGCTCGAGGCCATGATGCAGACTGTCGCGGATGTCGCCAGGCGCACGCGCGCGGTCGGCAAGCATGCCGGCATCTATGTCACCGACCCCGCGATTGCCGGGCGTTTCGTCGAAATGGGCTTCCGCCTGGTCGCAACCGGCTCCGAGCACCAACTGATCGCCAGGGGTGCGTCTGGCCTGCTGGCCGAACTGAAATCGGCTCTCGGCTAACCCTCGAGCCGCGAGAGGAACTGCGCGAATACCATCGATCCCTCCGGCCACGGCCCGTGGCCGGAATCGGCGTTGAGGTGGCCTGACTCGCCTGCGTCGATGAACAGTGAGCCCCATGCTGCCGCAATATCCTCGGCAACCTCGATGCTGCAATAGGGGTCGTTGCGACTGGCGATCACCACCGACGGAAATGGCAGTGGATCGCGCGGGTACGGCCCGAAGGTCATCAGGTGCTTGGGACGGATCGCCGGGTTGGAAACATCCGGCGGCGCCACGAAGAAGCCGCCTGCGACGCGCTTCTTGAATTCAGGTATCGCGTGGATCACCGTCGGAATGCCCAGTGAATGGGCCACGAGCACAACGGAGCGCTCGGCCTCGTTCACGGCCTCGACCACGCGCGCGGTCCAGTCGTCGCGCACGGGCTTTGACCACTCGGCTTGCTCGACACGGCGCGCTGTCGACAGCTTTTCCTCCCAGCGGCTTTGCCAGTGGGCGGGGCCTGAGTTGGTGTATCCGGGAACGATGATGATATCGGCGTCTTTGACCTTCATGCCGCCGATGTAGCGATCCGCTCGCGCCGGTGCAACTCCCGCCAAGTTGATGTCGGATTGTTGAACGACGTGTTCGATCTTTGCCTACTTGTGTGAACGAACACTTCGGCCGATCTACCACTCATTGGAAAACAGCCGTGTTGGCCGGAGAGTGGATTTTGGAACTGACACGGCGCAAACTGCTTGGCAGCGCAGCGCTCCTCGGATTGGGAGCGGGCACGCGGGCCGGCCATACGGAGCCCAGGATGAGCAACATTCCCTTTGCCGCGACGACCCCGATCAGCGTTTCCCGCGTCGGCCTGAAGGCCCGCGATGCGAACGCGTTGGCAGGGTTCTATCGTGACGTCGTCGGCCTGCAGGAGCTCAAGCGAGATGGCGAGACCATCACGCTCGGCGCCGGGAGCCGCGCGCTGCTCGACATCGAGGCAGACAAGGCCGCCAAGCCCGATGATCCCCGCAGCGCCGGGCTGTTCCACACGGCCTTCCTCCTGCCGACCCGCGCCGATCTCGGCCGCTGGATCAAGCACGCGATCGACAAGCGCATCCCGGTCGATGGCGCGTCCGACCATATCGTCAGCGAGGCGCTCTATCTCACCGACCCTGAGGGCAACGGCATCGAAATCTACTCCGACCGTCCGCATACCAGCTGGAAGTGGAACGGCTCGCAGGTCGCGATGGCGACGGACCAGCTCGATATCGGCTCGATCGTCGCGGAAGTACCCGCCGGCGACGCCGGCTGGCAGGGCGCGCCCGAAAACAGCATTGTCGGCCACGTCCACCTGCGCGTCGGCGATCCCCCCGTCGCCGCCGAATGGTGGAACAAGGAGTTTGGCTTCGACACGGTGGCCAAATACGGCGCTGCGGCAGTCTTCCTCTCGTCGGGCGGCTATCACCACCACATCGGCGCCAATTCCTGGCAGAGCCCGAAGGCCGGCCAGCGCGATCCCTCGCGTACAGGCCTCGCCTGGGTCGAGATGCGCTCGGCTGAGGCCAAGGCCGACGAGCGCCGGGAAGACCCCTGGGGCACGGTCATCCGGACGGTTCCAGGACAACCCGCCTGACAAGGCTTTGAGGACAAAAAGAACAGGCCCGCGCATCTCCGGCGCGGGCATTTTCAATTGATCGGGATTACTGCCCTTCGATTTCGAGCTTCGGGACCTCGATCTTGAGTTCGATTGCTTTCTGTCGGTCGAAGTAGCCGTCGTAATAGAGATAGCCGCCGATCAGTGCCGCCACGATGAGCGCCCCTGCGACAAACCAGCCGGCCTTGCCGCCGTTGACCACCACTACGTTCGGATCCGCCATGTTCCGCTCCAATTGTTCAAACCGGAACGGAAACGCCGGATAGCATGGTTGGTTCCGACGCAATGCCGTCGAGACGCGTCAGTCAACCGAACACGGAAGTGAATCCAGCCGGCCTTGCGATCCATCCTGACATCGATTGGCTTCGGTTTGTGCTACCCACGATGCACGTGAACCTGCCGCGCAGGCAGGCCTGTTCGTTCAATGCGCAGTCGAGGCTCGTCCATGTTGAAAGTCATTGCCCAGGATTTCATCAAGCCTGAGTCCCTGGAGGTTGTGTTGCCGCTCTATGCCGAGCTCGTCGAGAAGACCAAGCTCGAGCCGCTCTGCATCTCCTACGATCTCTTCGTGGATCAGAAGGACCCCGGACACTTCGTCTTCATAGAGGAATGGCCGGATCGGGCGGCACTCGATACCCATTGCGCGACCGAACATTTCGCGCGGCTGGTGCCGCTGATCAACAAGCATCAGCGGCAGGAGCCCACATTCATCCTGATGGATGCGTTTGAGGCATAAGGGCAGGTTGCGCTTGTGCTTGCGCACTAGGCCCGCTTGTCCGCATAGCCGGTCAGCAGGCCATGGCGCCAGCTGGCGAAACCTGTGGCCTCGGCGCGCTGCGCTGCCTCGCTCCAGTCGTAGGCGACGACATGGTGGCCAAATGTCCACTCGCTCTTCTCTAGGGTGGCGATGGCAAAGCGCGCATGCGGGCTGCCTGTCACCGTTAGTCCGGGAAAGGCCTGCACGCCGACGCTTCCCGGATTGAGAATCGTCTGGTCGGACATCAGGGCGACACGGGGCGTGTGCGTGTGGCCGCACAGGATCAGGCGGGCGCCGGTCGTGCCAAGTTTCCGGGCTATCTGTGCCTCGTTGGACGGAAAGAAGTGGTCGCCGCCGTCTTCGTCGAGCAGGAAAACCTCGTCGTCGGCGGGGCTACCGTGGCAAAGCAAGATTTCGGGCGGCAGGCTCAGGCTGAGCGGTAATGCCGAAACCCACGCCAGAGAGGCCTCGGACAGGCATCGATGCGTGAACCCATTGACCGGATCCAAATCGCACTCTGACGTCTGGGCCAGCGCGCGGTCGTGGTTGCCGCGCACCGTCGCCCAGTTTTCGGCGATCAAATATTGCGCCGTCTCTTCCGGCCATAGCGGGCCGGAGAGACAGTCCCCCAGATTGACGATGATGTCAGGGGAACTGTCCTTGATGCGCGCATGGACGGCCTCCAGCGCGCGGAGGTTTCCGTGGATGTCAGAGACGACAGCCAGGCGCATGCAGATCCTTATCCAAACACCCGCTTGAAGATCGTGTCGACATGCTTGGTGTGATAGCCGAGGTCGAATTTTTCGCGGATTTCTGCCTCGGGCAGGGCTGCCGTCACTTCCTTGTCGGCCAGCAGTTCCTCGAGGAAGTCCTTGCCCTCTTCCCACACCTTCATGGCGTTGCGCTGGACCAGGCGGTAGGCGTCCTCGCGGGAAACGCCAGCCTGCGTCAGGGCCAGCAGCACGCGCTGTGAATGCACAAGTCCGCGGAACTTGTTCATGTTCTTCAGCATGTTGTCGGGATAGACCACCAGCTTGTCGATGACGCCGGTGAGGCGGGCCAGTGCGAAATCGAGGGTGACGGTCGCATCCGGGCCGATCATGCGCTCGACCGACGAGTGCGAGATGTCGCGCTCGTGCCACAGCGCCACGTTCTCCATCGCCGGCGCCGCGTAGGAGCGGACCATGCGGGCGAGGCCGGTGAGGTTTTCGGTCAGCACCGGGTTACGCTTGTGCGGCATCGCCGACGAGCCCTTCTGGCCGGGCGAGAAGTATTCTTCGGCTTCCAGCACTTCGGTGCGCTGCAGGTGGCGGATCTCGGTGGCGAGCCGCTCGATCGACGAGGCGATGACGCCCAGCGTGGCAAAGAACATGGCGTGGCGGTCACGCGGGATGACCTGCGTCGACACCGGCTCGGGCTTGAGGCCGAGCTTGGCCGCGACATGTTCCTCGACGCGCGGGTCGATGTTGGCGAAGGTGCCGACCGCGCCCGAGATCGCGCAGGTGGCGATGTCCTCGCGGGCATGCACCAGCCGCTCGCGGCAGCGCGAGAACTCGGCATAGGCGAGCGCCAGCTTGACGCCGAAGGTGGTCGGCTCGGCATGGATGCCGTGGCTGCGGCCGATGGTGACCGTGTCCTTGTGCTCGAAGGCACGGCGCTTGAGGGCTTCCAAGAGCGCGTCGAGGTCGACCAAGAGGATGTCGGTGGCGCGCACCAGCTGCACCGAAAGGCAGGTGTCGAGCACGTCCGACGAGGTCATGCCCTGGTGGATGAAGCGCGAATCCGGGCCGACGAACTCGGCGAGGTGGGTCAGGAAGGCGATGACGTCATGCTTGGTGACGCGCTCGATCTCGTCGATGCGCTCGACGTCGAACTTGGCAGCACCGCCCTTTTCCCAGATCGTCTTGGCAGCTTCCTTGGGGATCACGCCGATTTCGGCGAGCGCATCGCAGGCATGGGCCTCGATTTCGAACCAGATGCGGAAACGGGTTTCGGGAGACCAGATGGCGACCATCTCGGGCCGTGAATAGCGAGGGATCATGGCGGGGCTCGTCCAGCTACGGTTTTCGTTGCGGCTCCCCTAACAGAGGTGGGCCGAATGCTCAACGCGAACGGCGGGCAAACCAGAACGATGCGGCGGCGAGCGCGACAAAACCCACGGGAAAGTAGAGCCGGATGCCCAGAACGGCGAATTGGTAAAGCGCCACGAGCGTCGTGACGGCGAATTGAACGACCCATGTCAGGGTGAAGGCGTCTGCATGCCACTCGGCGTAGTAGCTCCGGTATTGGAGCACATAGAGCAGGGCGGTCACGCCCATGGTCATCGAGCCCAGCGAGACGAACATCGCGGCGAAGGCAGTCTGCTTCGGACGGTCGCCTGCGACCGATGCTGCGATCGTCCAGGCGAGCGGGAAGGCGATCACGCCGCCGGCAGCGTAGAGGATGCCGACCCAGCGGACGAGCGCGGGTGTCTCCCAGTGCTCGATCAGCAGCGAAAGCAGGGCACTCGTCCCCGTCGCGGCGCCCCAGAGGCAGGACCCAAGTGTTGCGGTCAGCGGTGCGGGCAATGCTGCCCGCAGCCGCCCGTTGCGCGGGCCGGCGGCGGAACCTTCGAGAGCCGCGGGGACGTTCTGGCTCACTGCCGTCCCGTCACTGCCAGCCAGCGGTGGTCAGGTCCCTCGAAACCGTGACCGATGACCGAAATGAGTACCGCGTATGTTGCGCCGCCTTCCAAGGTCTGCACGCCGCCGATGCGGTAGCCGGTCGGGCAGCCGCGGCTCTGCGGCACCGACTTGTCCTCCTGCAGAACCTTGTCACCCGACTTCGCGTCGACGCGCACGAGCTTGAAACCCTTGATCGGTCCGAACGGGCAGCGCTCGACCTCGCCGAGCGAGATCTCCTCCAGCCGGAACTCGAGTTGTGCATCGATCGGCGGGAAGACCGGCCGCGGATTGACCGTCATCCTGTAGGGATCGGCGCTGATCTCGGTGATCGCGTTGAACCCTGCGAGAAAGCCACGGTTTTCGGCCAGGACATCGTCGGCGACGATCTTGCCGCCCTGTTCGCGGGCCTGCGCGCGGGCCGCCTGCAGGTTGGCGCTCTCGTCATCGATGCGGACCCGGATCGGGGTGTCCGCCAGGAACTTGTCGGTGGTGGTGTCGATGTAGAAGCGGTTCGAATAGGGGAAACCGGAACCGTCCTGGATGCCGAACTCCTCGAAGGCGAAGATCTTGCCGTCGGCGCTGAAGCCCAGGACGTTGAGTTCGGACGCATCACCCGCGAAGGCGGTTCCGGAAAGGGCCAGGGACAACATGCCGGCGAAACCAATCAGCTTCCAGCTATTCACAGGACCACTCCTTCAATTGAATCAATTCCTCAGGCGATAGCGCTAAAATACCGGCAATAAACGATTTTGCATCAACGGTCAGCCCACACGGTCATCGTGTCTCCAGGGGCAGGGGTGGCGGCATGGACCCCGCGCGCGATCGCCCGCGCCATGGTCGAGGCCGCCGCCGCGTAGAAATCGACGACGTCCTCGGGGCCGACGGACACGCCGCTCGCGCCCGTCGCAAGCCCGAACACGAGATCGCCGTCGAACGGCGTGTGCACAGGCCAGATCGAGCGGGTGAAGCCGTCATGGGCGGCAATGGCGAGGCGCTTGGCGGCGGCCTTAGTCAATACCGCGTCGGTCGCGATCACCGCGATGGTGGTGTTCGCAACTGCATTCGCCTCCTCGTATTTCTTGGCGACCCGCGCCGCATCGGCGGGCATTGGCGATGGGTAGCCTAGACCGCCGAACTCGCCGCCGAGTTCGAACGGTGCTGCCCAGAAATGCCTCGATCTCCCGACCGTCACCGAGCCGGTGGCATTGACGGCGACCAGTGCGCCCACGGTCACGCCGTTCGGCATCACGGTGGAGGCCGAGCCCAGCCCGCCCTTGAGACTGGCGGTCAGGGCGCCCGTGCCGGCGCCGGCCGTGCCGAGCGCGAATTCTCGCGCCGCCGCCTGTACGGCGTCGTAGCCAAGCTCGCGATATGGCGGATAGCGGCCCCAGTCCTTGTCGCCGCCGTTCAGCATGTCGAACAGGATCGCCGCCGGCACGATCGGGATCACCTGGTCGCGCATGGCAAAACCGATGCCCATTTCCCGGAGGGCCGCCTGGACGCCCGAGGCAGCGTCCAGCCCAAAGGCCGAACCGCCGGACAGGGTGATCGCGTTGATCGTCTCGACCGTGTTGTGCGCCTCGAGCAGGTCCGTTTCGCGCGTGCCTGGCGCGCCGCCCAGCACCTGTACCGCAGCCGTCGCCGGCGTGTCGCATAGCACCACCGTCACGCCCGACTTGATCTTGTCGTCGGCGGCGTTGCCGACCCTGAGGCCGGCGACGTCGGTGATCAGGTTCAACGGCCCAGCTTTCAGCATCATTCGGTCTCTAGCGGCACGAAGGTGGTCCCGTCGAAGCGGAACAGGCGGAAGGGGTTTTCAGTGAGGTCGCCTTTGGCGTCGAAGCGGAGCTTGCCCAGGACGGTATCGAAATCCCTGCCGGCGAGTGCATCCACCAGCGGCTTGCCATCGGACGCCGCCGCCGAGGCAGCGGCACTGGCGATCTCCACTGCGGCATAGGCGGGCAGGGTGTAGCCGTCGGTCGTCTGCTTGTCGGCCTCGAAGGCCGAGATCACGTCACGTGCGGCCACACTGGTCCATTCCGGCGGAGCGATCATCAGCGTGCCTGCCTCGGGGAGCACCGTGCGGTCGGCCACCCGCAGCGTTTCGCCGCCCGCGAAGGTGATGCCGGCACCGAGCGAGGCCGCGTCGCGGCTCATCACGGCGATATCCTCGCCGTCGCCGCCGACGAACACATGGGTAGCGCCTGCCTTGCGCAGGCGTCCGACGAGCGCCACCTGGTTCTCCAGTTGCGGCCGGAACGTGTCGACGAAAACTGGTTTCAGGCCGGCCTGCTCGGCGGCGGCGCGAAAGCCTTCGGCGAGTTCGCGCCCGTAGATCGTGCCGTCGTCGACGACGGCGAAGAGTTCGTCCTTCCAGAGCCGCGTCAGGATTGCGGCCACCGCGATGCTTTCGCTGTCGCCGCGCGGCGCGAGCCGGAACACCGGCCAGCCGGTCTTTTCACGCCGGTCGGTCAGGCTGTCGGTGCGCACGCCTATGGTGATGACCGGGATCGATGCATCCTTGAACAACGGCATCGCTGCCTCGATGGCTTCGGTGCAGACGAAGCCGATCACGACGTCGACCTTGGCCTCGACCAGCCTCTGCGCCGCAGCCGCGCCGCCTTCGGCGTCGCAGCGGTCGTCCTCGAATGTGAGCGTTGCGCCGTTGGCCTCGGCGGCGCGTTCCGCACCGGCCCTGATCTGCTCGCCCACCATAGCCGATGGTCCGGACAATGGCCCGGCAACCCCGATCGCGACGGGTTCTGCCCGTGCGGTCGCGCCCATCAGGCAGGCGGCCAAGTACGCGGCAAGTACGGTGATGATGCCAGTCGCGGGTCGCATCGAGCTCGAAAAATCCTCTGCGCGCCGGCATTTAGGCGCTGCACCTGACCTACTGCGCGGACCCGACAAGCGCAATGTGCGATTGGCACACTTGCTTGTGACCTGCCCAGCACGTCCATATATAGCGGTGAGGGTCTCACTGCAGGAAAATCCGGTGCTGAAGAAATTTGAAGTCGGGCCGCAGGCCTACCGCGACGCGATGAGCCGTTTTGCCGGCGCCGTTCATGTGGTCACCACCGACGGCGTGGCTGGAAAGCGGGGCGCGACCGTGATCGCGGCGTGCTCGGTCTCCGATACTCCGCCGATGATCCTTGTCTGCGTGAACCGCGAAAATCCCAAGAACGACGCTTTCGTCGAAAACGGCAACTTCGCGCTCAACACGCTCGCCGCGCGCCACGAGCCGCTGGCCGTGGCGTTTTCGGGCGTCACCGGCCTTCCTCCCGAAGACAGGTTCGCCATGGCCGAGTGGGAGGTAATCTCATCGGGCGCTCCGGCGCTGATGGGGGCGGTTGCGGTGTTCGATTGCGAACTGGTCGACGCCAAGGAACTCGCCACCCACCGCGTGATGTTCGGCAAGGTGACAGGGCTGCGCATAGGCGATAACCTCCGGCCCCTGATCTATCACGGGCGCAGCTACCACGTGCTCTAGCAGATACCGGAAGCGACATGACCGACTTCGAGCCTCGTCCCGTTCCTAATTCGATAGACGAGACGCTCGATATGCTCGCCGGCGCCGACTACGTCGCCGACCGGGCCCTGGCCACCGTGCTTTTCCTCAGCCTGCGCATGCGGCGCCCGCTGTTCCTCGAGGGCGAGGCCGGCGTCGGCAAGACCGAGATCGCCAAGGTGCTGGCCAGCGCGTTGGGCCGCAGGCTCATCCGCCTGCAATGCTACGAGGGCCTCGACGTCTCCTCCGCCGTCTACGAATGGAACTATGCGGCCCAGATGATCGAGATCCGTATGGAGGAGGCTGTCGGCAAGGTCGACCGCAAGGACATGGAGAAGAACGTCTTCTCCGAAAAATACCTGATCCGCCGTCCGGTGCTCGATGCGCTGACCGGCAAAGAGGGCGCAGCGCCCGTCTTCCTGATCGACGAGCTCGACCGTACCGACGAGGCCTTCGAAGCGTTCCTGCTCGAAATCCTCTCGGACTACCAGGTCACGGTGCCCGAACTCGGCACGATCAAGGCGGAGGAGCCGCCGATCGTCATCATCACCACCAACCGCACCCGCGAGATACATGACGCGCTCAAGCGCCGTTGCCTCTATCATTGGGTCGACTATCCCAACGCCGAGCGCGAGCTAGAAATCGTCCGCCGCAAGGTGCCGGATGCCAACGGCCGGCTTTCGGCCGAAGTCGTCCGCTTCATCCAGAAGCTGCGCGAGATCGAACTGTTCAAGGTGCCGGGTGTGGCCGAGACAATCGACTGGGCGTCGGCGCTGACGGAACTGGACAAGGTCGCGCTCGACCCGGAGACCGTTTCCGACACCATCGGCGTTCTGCTCAAGTACCAGGACGACATAGCGCGCATCGAGCAGGGCGAAGGCCGCCGCATCCTCAACGAGGTGAGGTCGGAATTGGCGGCGGCGGAGTAGACGCGGTGATGGATGCGCTCCGGTCCGCAAATCCCGAAGGGCGCATGGGCGACAACATCGTCTATTTCGCCCGTGCGCTGCGCAAGGCCGGCATGCGGGTCGGCCCCGCCTCGGTCAAGGACGCAATCGAGGCGGTGCTTGTCGCCGGGATCGGTTCGCGCGACGACTTCTACTGGACGCTGCATTCGGTGCTGGTCACCCGGCGCGAGGACCATGCCACCTTCGACGAGGCGTTCCGGCTGTTCTGGAAATCGCGCGAGCTGATCGAGAAGATGCTGGCGATGTTCTCGCCGGTGGCACTCGACCACCGCGAGAAGCAGAAGCCGCGCGCCGCCGAAAGCCGCGTCAGCCAGGCGATGTTCGAGGGTCGCCAGAAGGCGCAGCGGCCGCGCGAGATCCCGGAGATCGAAGTCGACGCGCGTTTCACCGTTTCCGGCAACGAGGTGCTGCGCGGCAAGGACTTTGCCCAGATGAGCGCGGCCGAGCTGTCGGAGGCGCGGCGCGAGATCGCAAACCTGCGCCTGCCGTTCGACACGGTTCGCACGCGCCGCTTCAAGCCCGATCCGCATGGAGCCAGGGCGGACCCACGCGCGATGATGCGCGCCGCCGCCCGCACCGGCGGCCAGCTGATCCTGCCGAAATTCCGTTCGGCCCGCGAAATTCATCCACCGCTCGTGGTGCTGGCCGACATCTCCGGCTCGATGAGCCAGTACACGCGCATCTTCCTGCATTTCCTGCATGCGTTGACCGAAAAGCGGCGGCGCGTGCACACCTTCGTCTTCGGCACGCGGCTCACCAACCTGACGCGCCAGATGCGCCATCGCGACCCCGACGAGGCACTGGCCGGTTGCTCGGCCGCCGTCAAGGACTGGTCGGGTGGAACGCGTATCGGCGATGCGCTGGGCGAGTTCAACCGGCTGTGGTCACGTCGGGTGCTGGGGCAGGGGGCGGTCGTCCTGCTGATCACCGATGGCCTGGAGCGCGACGACGTCGCCGGCCTGTCGGAGGAGATGGAGCGGCTGAACAAGTCGTGCCGGCGGCTCATCTGGCTCAATCCGCTGCTGCGCTTCGACGGCTTCGAGGCGCGTGCGCGCGGCGTGCGAGCGATGCTGCCGCACGTCGGCGAGTTCCGCGCGGTCCACAATCTCAACGCGCTGGGCGATCTCTGCGCCTCGCTCGGCGCACCTGCGTCACGCGGCAGCGACCCGCGAAGATGGCTAGACGGCCTTAGCCGCGCGGCCTGAGCATCGGAAGGGAGGAAACGATGCCAAGCAAATTCCTGGACGAAGCCCGCGATCCGCTGATCATCGCGGAGGGCTGGATGAAGGATGGCAAGGACGTGGCGGTCGCCACCGTGATCGAAACCTGGGGCTCGGCACCGCGCCCCGTCGGCAGCCACCTCGTGATCGATGCCGAAGGCACTTTCCACGGCTCCGTTTCCGGCGGCTGCGTCGAGGGGGCGGTCATCTCCGAGGCGCTGGACGTGATTGCAAGCGGCAAGCCCAAGATGCTCGACTTCGGCGTCGCCGACGAGACGGCCTGGCAGGTCGGGCTCTCCTGCGGCGGCAGAATCCGCGTCTATGTCGAGCGGCTGGGGTGAGGCCATGGATCCCTATGTTCTGAAAGCCCTGAACGCCGAGCGCCGCGCCCGCCGCGCGGCAATCGTCGTCACCGACCTCGGCGACGGACGCGACCGCGTGGTCAAGGAAGGCGATGCGGTGGCCGGCGACCTGGGCGCTGCGGTCGCCAAAGCGTTCCGCACCGGCGCCTCCTCCATGGTCGAGGCCGAGGGCCGCTCCTTCTTCCTCAACGTGCATCTGCCACAGCCGAGGCTGGTGGTGATCGGCGCCGTGCACATCAGCCAGGCGCTTGCCCCCATGGCCAGGATCGCCGGCTTCCCGCTCGAGATCATCGATCCGCGCACTGCCTTTGCCAGCGACGAGCGTTTCCCCGACGTGTCCCTCAAGGCCGAATGGCCGGAGGACGTGCTGAAGGACTGCCCGCTCGACCGTTATGCGGCGCTGGCTGCTGTCACCCACGATCCCAAGATCGACGACTTTCCGCTCAAGGCTGCGCTCGACGCCGACTGCTTCTACGTGGGCGCGCTCGGCAGCCGGAAGACCCACGCCAAGCGCGTCGAACGGCTGCTTGCGATGGGTGTGACCCCGGACCAGATCGAACGCATCAACGCCCCGATCGGCCTGAACATCGGCGCGGCAAACCCGGCCGAGATCGCCGTTGCGGTGCTTGCCCAGGTGATAGCCGCATTCCGCTCGCGCGGTCTGGCCGGCAAGACGAAGGACGAGGCGGCGTGAAGTTCGGCTCGATTCCGGTGGCCGATGCCGAAGGCGCGGTGCTGGCCCACGCCACGACCGCGGGCGACCGTCGCCTTCGCAAGGCCCATGTGCTTGGCGCCAGGGACGTGGCCGCCCTGCAGGCCGAGGGGCTGAGCGAAATCGTCGTTGCCGTTCTGGAGCCGGACGACCTGGCCGAGGACGAGGCCGCGGGCGCGATTGCGGCGGCCATGCGCCATCGCAATATCGAGGTGAAGCCGGCGGCGACGGGGCGCGTCAACCTGCACGCCAGGACAGCGGGCGTATTCACCGTCGACGCCGCGCTGGTCGACGCCATCAACGCGGTCGATCCATCGATCACGGTCGCGACGCTGGCGCGCCACGCCTCGGTCGAGAGGGACCAGATGGTGGCGACCGTGAAGATCATTCCCTTCGCGGTTGCCGGAGAGATGGTGCGCAAGGTCGTGCAACTCTGCGCCGCCACGGAGATATTCGCGGTCAATCCGTTCGTCGCCAAGCGCGTCGGCCTGATCCAGACGGTGCTGCCGAGCGTCAAGTCGAGTGTGCTCGACAAGACTGCCCGCATCACCGAGCATCGGCTGGCGCGTTCCGGCAGCAGGCTCGGTGCCGAGCGCCGCACGCCGCACGAGGCGGGCGCGGTGGCGGAGCAGGTGAGGGCGCTCGTTCGCGAGCACGACTTGCTGGTCATCTTCGGCGCGTCGGCGCTTGCCGATTTCGACGACGTCATCCCCGCGGCGATCCGCGCCGCTGGCGGCACCGTCACCCGCTCCGGCATGCCGGTCGATCCCGGCAACCTGCTCGTGCTCGGCCATGTCGGCAAGACCGCCGTGCTCGGCGCTCCCGGCTGCGCCCGCAGCCCCAAGGAGAACGGCTTCGACTGGGTGCTCGACCGCCTGATCGCCGGGCTCGAGGTCACCGCGGCCGACATTGGCGGCATGGGAGTAGGGGGCTTGCTTATGGAAATCCCGTCGCGGCCGCAACCGCGCGAGGCGCCGGCCGTGCCGCCTCAACCCGTAGTGCACGCCGTGCTGCTCGCCGCCGGCCGCTCCAGCCGCATGGGCGGACCCAACAAGCTCCTGGCGCTGTTCCAGGGCAAGCCGCTGGTGCGCCGCACCGCCGAGCGTGTGCTCGCCTCGAGAGCCGAAGGCGCCGTGGTTGTCACCGGCCATCAGGCCAGCCGCATCAGCGAGGCTTTGGGCGGCCTCGACATTCCTGTTGCCCACAATGCCGATTTCGCCAGCGGCATCGCCAGTTCGCTGAGGGCAGGCGTCGCAGCTCTGCCGGAGGAGGCGGCGGGCGCGCTGGTCGTGCTCGGCGACATGCCCGAGGTGCTGCCCACAGACATCGACCGGCTGATCGAAGCCTTCGAGCGCACTGAAGGGCGCGCGGTCATCCGCGCCACCCACGACGGCAAGCGCGGTAACCCGGTGATCCTGCCGAGGTCACTCTTTGCGGCCGTCTCGCATCTCGAAGGCGACACCGGCGCCCGGCATTTGATCGAGAGCGAGGGCGTCGATGTCGTGGACATCGAGATCGGCGTCGGTGCTGCCGTAGACGTCGACACGCCCGAGGCGCTGGAGACGGCAGGCGGGGTGCTGCAGGGATGAGTTCGGTGGCCATGTGCTCGCCACCGGGCGATGCCGACCTGCCATGCAGCGCCAGCATGCCGGCGGATGCAGTGGGGGCGGCCGCGTGACCGCCCTAGGCCGACGGATCGTGCCGCTGCTGCTGGCGTGCCTGTTCGCGGCTCCGGCGGCGTCCCAGACACTGGCACCATACAAGGACGAACTCTTCGCCTATCCCGCAATCCTGTCGTCCGAAGGCAAGACCTATCGCGTCGTCGACTATCAGGAGATGCGCGACATCAACGCGCGCGACCAGGTGCCCGAGCGGCGGGTCAAGAGCAACTACGTCTCGACCGGCGTGCGCCGGGTACAGAACGATCTGATGCTGAGGACACCGGCCGGCCCCGTCAGGCACTTTGCTGTCGGCAACACCACAGGCGCGTCGGTCATCGTTCTCTACCTCCACGGCCAGGGCGGCAGCCGCAAGCAGGGCGTCGACGACTTCACCTTCGGCGGCAATTTCAATCGTCTCAAGAACCTGATGGTTGCCAATGGCGGGCTGTACCTGTCGCCAGATTTTACCGATTTCGGCCACAAGGGCATCGCCCAGATCGCGGCCCTGATCGAGCACTACGCCGCGCAATCGCCGGGGGCCAGGGTGATAGTCGCCTGCGGTTCGATGGGCGGAGCACTGTGCTGGGGCCTGGCGCATGACGCGGCGACCGCAAAGCGGCTCGGCGGCTTGCTGCTGCTGGGGTCCATGTGGGACAACGGCTTCGTCGCTTCCCCGGCTTTCGCCCGGCGCGTGCCGGTGTTCTTCGGCCAAGGCAGCGAAGACAACGTCTTCCCGATCGACAATCAGGAAGCCTTCTTCCGCTCGATCCTCAAGAAAAAACCGGATTATCCGGTGCGTTTCGTCCGTTTCGAGACCGGCAGCCACGGCACGCCGATCCGCATGACGGACTGGCGCGAAACGCTCAATTGGATGCTGGCCCGGAAGTAGCGGCTCAAGGACCGCTGTCGAAGTCGAGCACGGTTTCGGGATTGATCTCGCCGTCATAGGACGCATCGACGTCGTATTTGACGAGCGTGAAGGCACCGTTGCGGAAGATCCACAGCCCGCTGGACGAGGCGTCGCCCGGGCCGCGCCATTTCGCGTGCGAGGCGATCGACATGGTCCTCTCGTCATAGGACGAGTCTACCAGTTCGGCCGTGGAGTTGTAGCCGATGGTGGAGACGCTCTCGAGCTTGCCGTTGGAATCGTCGTTCTCGTAGCGAATGTCGAGTTCGGGCGTCGCGAACTGCTGGAGGCTCAGCCCGTCCGCCTCCTTCCAGAGATAGTAGACGTGGGTTTCGTTGTAGGCGCCGGCAGAGCAGAAGAACCTGAACAGCCGTGCTTTGTTCGGTTCGGCGTCCTCGGCATCAGTCTGATAGCTGTAGCTTATCGTGTAGCTCAGCACTGCTCCGTCTGCTTCGAGCTTGTCGTCGCAACGGGTGCCGTAGTCTGCCGCAAACATCTTCTTCGCCTGTTCGAGCACGGCATCGGTCTCAGGCGGAGGCGCATCGCCGCACTGCTGTGGAACGGCCGCCGCAAGGTCCCCTTCGGCGGGCTTGAGGGTGCCCTTTTCCAGCAGGATCGGCTTGAACGGCGGCTCCTGTACCGTGGCGTTGACCTGGCGGGCGCCATAGCAGCCGGCGAAGACCTTTTCCGAGCCGTCTGTGCCTACGGCGCGGATCGCGACGGGCACGTTGTAGAAGATGCTGCCAGCGGCCCCTTCCGAACTCACCGCGCCCGTCTCGACGTCGACGCGCTCGGTCCCTTCGTATCCCTTGACGAAGGCAGCGAAATCCTGAGCGGGCTTAGCTTCGCCGTAATAGTCCCAGGCGCGGGCGTATTCCTTGCGGTTCACCGCATTGTAGAGGGAGCGCACGACCGCTGCCGCGTCCGACCGGTCATCGAGATAGGGCAACTCGGCGGCGAAGGCCTGAAGCGTCCAAAGCCCTGAAAGGGCGAGGGTGGCGGCTGCGGTAGTCGGGTAATTCCTCATCGCGAATCTCCTGCCTGCCGCAATCATGCATCAGCGATTGCGGCGGCGCAGTGACCGCGCGCACCTTCAGCCCTGCCGCATGGCCATCTCGCGCGCAATGCGCGGAAAATCCGCCGGCTTGATGCCGATGTCGGCGCGGTCGGTGTTGGACATCGCGTTGAGCAATGCCAGGGCTGCGCTGTAGCGCCCTTCTTCCTTGGGGCGCGGGCGGGAGAACAGTTCGGTGTAGAAACCCATCTCTCAGGCTCCTGTTGATCCTCCCTGAACCGCATATAGGCGATTCTGTCGTCATTGTGCAGTGCAACATAGTCATGACTGCCATGCGTGGACGAGCATCGCGCGAGGTACGGACCGGGGTCCGTACTCCTCGGGCTATGCTTCGCCATTGTGGAATACCGATGTGGAATGCTGCATTTGGTGCTCAATAGTGTAAGATGCGGTGGAGTATTCGAAGCGATTTTTAACCGGGCCGGCACTAAGGTCCGACCGTTATTGCCAGAGACGTGCTTCCTGCGGAGGGGCTTGCGTGGGTACCGGAACCAGTCGCGACTTCGCCTCGCTGCTCGACGATCTGTTCGTCGCCTCGGAGCCCGGTGAAATCGCTCCCGCCCCGACGATCCCGTTCGACTACCTGGCTGTCGCCGACGAACTGCATTCCGGGCGCATCCGCGTCGATGGCCAGACCGTCGCCGCCGAATACCGCGAGGCTGGCGCGGCGCTCGAAGACGAGTTCGTGGCGCTACTCGACATGGTGAAGGCCGAGACCGCAGTCGTCGCCGAGGAGCCGGAACCGCCGTCCGTCGATCCCGAGGCGATCGCCGCCGAACTGGGACTTGCGGAGGCAAGGCCCGGCGACCTTGCCAAGATGCGCCGCAGCTTCGCCCTCGCCAACCATCCCGACCGTGTGGCGCCACATCTGCGCCAGCGCGCCATGGTTCGCATGCAGCTTGCCAACATGCTGATCGACGACGCCAAGCGCCGCGGCTCCAAGAAGAAGGGTTAGCTGCGCCCTTTCGACGGCGCGGCCGATCTGCCAAAATCCAAAAATACGTTTCGAGCGGGCGCCAAAATGCTGAGAGTCCAGAAGATTCCTGTCGACGACATCTACGTGCCGGCGGCGCGCAGGAAGACGCTGCATCCCGAAACGGTCCGCCACCTTGCCGAGGACATCCTCGAGAACGGCATGA
This sequence comes from Mesorhizobium sp. SCN 65-20, assembly GCA_001724355.1. GTDB lineage: Bacteria > Pseudomonadota > Alphaproteobacteria > Rhizobiales > Rhizobiaceae > Aminobacter. Next base: position 17,939 of record MEEF01000010.1, read on the forward strand.
AGATGCCGATCCAGGTCCGCCTCGACGGCAAGCGCTATGTGCTGATCGAAGGCCTGCACCGCCTTGAGGCCGTCAAATGGCTCGGCGAGACGGCGATAGACGCCTATCTGGTGCATGCGCGCAGGCACTAGACGATTTTTTCGCGTCCCTTTGTCGGACCGTCGGTGCGTCGCACGTCCTAGGCTCGGAACTGACCCATCTGGAGAAGACGAATGACCACTGTTGTGGATGCCAAGCCTGCCAATGATCGCGAACTGGTGTTGTGTCGGATCATAGACGCACCGCGCGAGAAGGTCTTTCGCGCATGGACGGATGCCGAACTGCTGCCGAAGTGGTTTGCGCCCTTGCCCTGGACGACCGCGAGCGCCAGGCTCGACGTCCGGCCCGGCGGAACGAGCACGGTGGTGATGCGCAGCCCCGAGGGCGCCGATTTTCCTAGCTCGGGCGTCTATCTCGAAGTCGTGAAGAACGAAAAGCTCGTCTTCACGGATGCTTACACCGAAGCGTGGAAGCCTTCCGAGAAGCCTTTCATGACCGGCGAGCTGACGTTCGAGGACGCCGGCGGCGGCAAGACGAAATACACGGCCCGGGTCAGGCACTGGACGGTCGAGGATCGTGAGGCCCACGAGAAGATGGGCTTCCACGAGGGCTGGGGCCAGTGCACCGAGCAACTCGAGGCGCTGGCCAAGACGATCTGAGCGCACGCCTCTCATTCGCCACACAGGCCCGGCCCCGTTCCCTGCCAAGGGAAAGGGGCCGTTGCGTTTTCTTAGGGTGGACAAAGCCGGAGGGCGCAGAAATTCTCTCTCCGGCTGTCGGGTTGCACCCGGCTGGTTCGTCCTAGTCGGGAAAGGCCGGTTCGGCCTGCAACACGAGGAAGGACAATAGATGCGCAGTCTTATCACCGCACTCGCCGCGGCCTTTTTGGCAGTTTTGATGGGAGGAGCCGCCATGGCACAGACGACGGAGACAGCCGAGGGCGTCAGGACCGGCTACGCCGAGGTCAATGGCGTGAACTACTATTACGAGATACGCGGGCAGGGCGAACCTTTGCTCCTCTTGCACGGCGGTCTGGGCTCGATCGATATGTTCGGGCCAGTGTTGCCCGCGCTTTCAGAGAAGCGGCAAGTCATCGCCGTCGATCTGTACGGCCACGGCCGCACTGCGCTGACCGACCGCAAGATGAGCCTCATCGACATGGGCGACGACATGGCCGGGCTGCTCAAGCAGCTCGGCTACGACAAGGTCGATGCGATGGGCTACTCGATGGGTGGCGGCGTCGCATTCCGCTTCGCCGTGCAGCATCCGGACATGGTTCGTCGACTGGTGGTGGTCTCCGGTGCTTACGCCCAGGACGGGTTTTATCCGGAAATGCTGCCCATGCAGGCCCAGGTGGGCGCCGGCATGGCCGAGATGATGAAGCAGACGCCGATGTATCAGTCCTACGCGGCCGTCGCGCCGAAGGTCGAGGACTTCCCGAAGCTGCTCGACCGCATGGGAGAACTGATGCGCGAGCCCTTCGACTGGTCCGCGGACGTCAAGACGCTGAAGATGCCGGTGATGCTGGTCTATGGCGACAGCGACATGTACCGCCCCGAGCATATCGTGCAGTTCTACCAACTGCTTGGCGGCGGGCTGAAGGATGCCGGCTGGATGCGCGAGAACATGTCCCAGAACCGGCTCGCCATCATCCCCAATCGCACCCACTATGACGTCTTCTTTGCGCCGGAGCTGGTCGGGATCGCACTGCCGTTCCTGAACGGCGAGACCAAGGTGAAGAGCTGGGATGAGCAGGTGAAGGAAGCGAAGTGATTGACCGGCCGTGCGCCCGTCCGCAGCGGCGCACGGCCAAAATTCTTGCTCGCTGATGGGATGGGATGTATCGTTTCGGCACGCCGGGAATGCCTTCGTCGGGCATCGCAGGATGCGGCGAGCCGGTCCTTGAAACGGGCCAGCGATTGAGCGGCCGAGTCTCGCCGCGCGGTGCTTTCCGCCCCGCCACCGATTTGCCGGTCGCAAGCAAGCGATGTTACCGCGAAAGGAAAGTGGTCATGGCTATCTCGTTGACGATGCAAGAATATCTCGAGGACAACCACATCCGCTACGATGCCACCAAGCATGCGTTGACCGGCTGTTCGATGATGACGGCGGAGGCTAGCCACGTCCCCGGCAATGCGTTGGCCAAGGGCGTGGTGCTGAAGTGGGACGACGGCTATGTGCTGGCCGTGCTGCCGGCCACCCGCCATGTCGACCTCGCCCGCCTGCGCGAGATCATCGGCGACAAGGTGCGCTTGGCGACGGAGGACGAGGCGAGTTCGCTCTTCCCCGATTGCGAGGAGGGAGCCGTGCCGATCCTCGGCGTGCCTTACCGCGTCGCCTGTGTGATCGACGAGCAATTGCGTCGAAGCGGCGACGTCTATTTCGAGGGCGGCGACCACCGCACGCTTGTGCATGTCACCGGCGACGAGTTCTCGCGCCTGATGTACGGCATGCCGCAGGCTCGCATCAGCTGGTAGGGCATTGGCGGCTGCCAATTGAAGGCGGCCGATCAATTGCCCGCTTCGTGTCATGCAAATGCCATTTGAGCGTCATGGTTGGCGGTTAGGGTGTTCGCATGGTCCAATGTCACGAACGGAGGCGACTATGGCCGATCTGCCGGAACCTACGCTTGAGGAATTGCTGCGCGAGCCCATCATACTGAAGCTGATGGAGCGCGACGGCTACAGCCCTGACGACATCCGCCTTCTGGCGCGGCAAGTGACGGCAAGATCGAACGCGTGGACCGCAATGAGCGGGCAGAGCATGCCCTACGCGGCCGCAAAGCCGGCGTGCTCGGGCCTCTGGGCCTGCCGCTAAGATCTGACCGTTTGCTGTAGCGATCCGCTGCATCCAAGGCCCGCCGGGTGTTCCCGGTGGGCCTTTGCTTTACCACGTAGTTCCTCCCCCGACTGTGCGGTTTCGCGTCCGTGCAATTGCAGGTTACTCGACACGTGACCTGGGCCGACGTAGATTTAGTTGGGCGGCTTTCCAGACGGGTTAGGCGAAGCAACGACTTCGCAGCGAGGAGGACGCGCCCATATGCCGCCGTCAAAGACCGTCTTTCGTCCAGATCAGTTGCAGTTTCTCCAGCGCGTTCTCGACGCGTCCATGTCGCATGACGCCGCGAGGCCTGACCGCGAGGGTGCTGCGGCGAAGCTGATCCAGCTTTACTCGAGCGGCTTGACGGACGAGGCCCTGCTCAAGGATGCGCTCAGCAAGCGTGGAGCGGAATCCACCGGCAGCGCCGACGTCTATTTCGACCTGCCGGTGCATGTGGAACTCGGCGGCGTGGGCAAGGTCAGGGTGATCACCTCGGTGCGGGAAGCCCTCGACTGCCTGCAAAATCGCTGGCCTTGCAGGGCAGGGCAGAATGCGCTGTCGGCCCAGCGCGCGTGCGCGGCAGCGCTCGATGGCCAAAAGGAGCCGCGGCAGGCGCGCAAGGCGTTCGAAAAGGCGGCCATGGAGGCCGACGCACTGGTCGGGCCGTTCCGCGGGCACGGCGACTACTGATTTGCCGATCATACGTTCCGGCATCAGGGAGCGGGGCTAAGCGTCCGCACTCCTTACGAATTCCATCGGGGCGTCGAGCGTCCAGGTCACTCCCTTGGGGTGGAAGTTGAGGCGGCCGACGCCATTGAGCGCGATCGGCGTGATCCGCTCCAGAACCACCTTGCCGAAACCGTTTCGGGCGGCCTCCTCGACCGCCGGGCCGTTGGTCTCCTTCCAGGTCAAGCGGAACCGGTCTGCAACTGTCCACTCGACCTCGACCGTGCCGCGGTCGGAGGACAGCGCGCCATGCTTGGCCGAGTTGGTGGCGAGTTCATGGAACGCCATTCCGAGGTTCTGCACCGCCAAGGTCGACAGGGTGACCGGCTCGCCGAACACCAGCAGCCGATGCTCGGCAGCGAAGGGCCGGATCTGGTTGTCGACGAGCTCCGAAAGGCTGGCGCCTCGCCAGTCGCCGTCGACGAGCAGGTCCTGGGATCGCGACAGCGCCATGATGCGATTGCGGATTTGCTTCTCGAATTCGCCCGCCGTGGTGACGTACTTGCCGGTCTCGCGCACCATGGAGAGGATCACAGCGAACTGGTTCTTGACCCGGTGGTTGACCTCCCGCATCAGGGCACGGATACGGTGCTCGTTTTCCTTTCGCTCGGTGATGTCGCGCGCGATCTTGGAAGCGCCGATCACCTTGCCCGAGGCGTTGCGGATGGGCGAAACGGTCAGTGAGATCGAAACTGTCCTGCCATCCTTGCGCCGGCGCACTGTGTCGAAATGATCGACGCGCTGGCCGTTGCGGACACGGGAGAGGATGAGGTCCTCCTCGCTCTGGCGGTCGGCCGGGATCAGGATGGTGACGTGCTTGCCGATGACCTCATCGGGCGCATAGCCGAACAGGCGCTCGGCGCCGGCATTCCAGCTCTTTATGACCCCGCACAGATCCTTGCTGATGATTGCGTCGTCGGAGGACTCGACGATGGCCGCCAGGCGATGGGTGAGCTCTTCGGACTGCTTCTGGGCGGAGACGTCGACAAGCAGGTTGATCGCGCCGGTGACCGCCCCCGCCTCGTCGCGGAGCGGCGCCGGAAACGCCAGGAACGGCACCAGCGTGCCGTCCGGGCGTTCGGCTATGGCTTCGGCGCCATGAATTGCGCGCTCTTCCTTGAGCGCGATGGCCATCGGACAATCGCTATGCGCGAGCGGTTCGCCGTCGGCCGTTCTCAGGCGCCACGAGCCGCACCATTGATCCTCGCCGAGTTTGGGGCGGTGTCCCCAAAGCGCGGCTGCGGCTTCGTTGAAGTAGGTGATACGACCTTCCGCATCGGTTGTGTACGTGGCCGCGGGCAGCGCGCCGAGAAGGGTCTTACGAGTGGTCATCGATGCGCGGCCTTGATTGCAACGAGCCTATCAACGACGAACGCGTGAGGAGGTTCCTTGCGGTCCGCCTAATTGGCGAAAAAAAAGAGCCACTTACGCCCATTGGACGAAGGCCGACGACATCGGGACGAGACTGGTCTGCTGCGCGATCAGCCGGCCTGTGCTGTGTCCCACGTTCTCATGATGGAACTCGCCGCCCCGCAGCGCGTTGAGTGCGCGTCGAGGGGCCGCGAGAGACGCGATGCAAAAACGCAAGACACCAGGACGTGCAGTCGAACCCGAGTTGCTGGAAGAGCAGCTCACCGAGGGGCTCGAAGACAGTTTCCCCGCCAGCGACCCCGTTTCCGTGGTGAGCACCGCCATCGCCGGCCAGCCGAAGAAGCAGCCCGGCGGAGTGAGTGGCACAGCTGATCAGGTCGACAAGAGATGAACGTCGCAAATCTGCAGCTGCAGGGATTGTTGCTGGTGATTGCGGAGCTCGTGCGATTGCTCAAATCGAAGGGGCTCGTGTCGGAACTCGACGTAGACACGGCACTTCGTCGTGCAGAGGCAGCAGCCTCCGGCGACGACCGTTTCCAGGAGGAGCTTTCACTCGCCAGCCGGGACGCGATCTGCCTCGCGGCGCGGCTGCTGCGGGTCGCCAACGCCTCGGCCGAGCCGGTCGGCTATGCCGAGCTCGCCAGGGAAGTGGGGCTCAACAAGACCCTCTACAACGACCAGCGCTGAATCCCTGGCTCGTCGTGCGTCGTGCCGTGCGCGCCGCCTTTCCCTTCGTTGACTTGGATCAACGTTTTCCCGTCCCGTTTTGCTAGCCTGCACCATACGGACGGGCCTGCGTTATGAGCGGGCTCGCACTCATGGAGGGCAGGCGATGGAAATGCGCACGCTCACAACGGTCGAGTGCACCAAGGTCCTGGAGCGCAATCACGTTGCGCATCTGGCCTGCGCGCGCGACGGCCAACCTTATGTCGTCCCGATCTATTTCTGTTATTCGGCGAACGGAATTTTCGCCTTCTCGCTGCCGGGCAAGAAGGTCGATTTCATGCGAGCGAACCCTCGGGTCTCGATGATCGTGGAGGAGCGCGGGCACGGGCGCGAATGGCGGAGCGTGGTCATCGACGGAAGCTTCGAGGAGCTTTCCGACGAGCCGCGCCGCGAGCAAGCCTGGCACTTGCTGAGCCAGCATGTGGAATGGTGGGTTCCGGGCGGCCTGAAGCCCTCGGCTGAGCCGATCGCGCACAGATCCGAGCACCTTTTCTACAGGATCGGCGTCGAAGAGATGTCGGGCCGCGAGGCAAGGGAATGAACGACACCGCGGAGCAAGGGCTTCGCGGCGTCGTATCGGATTTGCGCGTCAGCGGGCCAGGAGCACCGGCACCGGGGGCTGCTCGAGGATCGAGCGCGTCACGCCGCCGAATATGCGTTCGCGTAGGCGGGAATGACCATAGGCGCCCATGACGATGAGCTCGGCGGCATTGTCAACGGCATGGCCGGAGAGCACGTCCGCGACGCTCCGTCCCATGCTTGGCAGGCGGTCGACGACGACCTTGGCGCCGTGCCGGCTCAGATAGGCGGCAATGTTGGCGCCCGGCTCGGCGCCGTGATCGAGTTCGCTCTCGACCGGATCGACGAGCACGACCCGAACCTCATCGGCGGCAGCCAGGATGTCGAGGGCTTCGCGAACGGCGCGCGAGGCTTCGACGCGCGCATCCCAGGCAACCATCACCCGCTTGGGCTTCAGCGTCGGCCGTGCATTTTCGGGGACGAGGAGGAGTGGTTTGCCCGACGAGAACAGAACGCCCTCGATGACCTTTTCCCTGAGCGGACCGGCCGTCATCAGTTCGGGCCCGACGACGGTGAGGTCGGCGTAACGGGCCCGCCTGCCTATGGTTTCGTCCGACCATGCATATTCGGGATAGGCGCTCGTGACGTCGCCCGAGATCGAAGTGCCGGCGAGCAGTTGCGCAACTTCCTTGCTGCGCCGCTCCAGATGCTCGGTGTCGGCGCGCCGTTCGTCGAGCCAGGCGTCGGACACGACGACGGCGTATGCGCCGATGGCTGGAGGAGCGGCGAGAGTCACGGCCAGGATGGACAGATGGGCGCCCACTTCCTCTGAGAGCCCTGCGGCGAGCTTGAGGTCGCGGTCCCCCTGATTGGGGCCGGTCACCGTGAGTATCGTTCTGATTGGCATTGCTCGTCTCTCCTCTCGCCTTAGCTGTGGGTGTCTCGATCCATAAAGCTTCCACCACGGGAAGTTCATTGAGCTGGATCAAGTCGCCCGAAAAACCGCAGCCGCCCGATTGATCAGGATCAATGTCGGGGGCTGAGCAGCGGCAGATGCTGCCGGGGAAACGGAACGACGAAAGGACCAATAATGACGACGCTCAGTGACCTCACACCCAGCTTTCGCAGCGTCCGGCTGTTGCTGGCCCGCGAAAAGGGTCATCCGGCGGGCGAGGCGCAATCCGGCTACGACATACTGCTGCCCCTCGACCAGGACGGGCGCATCGATGCGGCGGATTGGAAGCGTAGGCAGGAGTTCTGCCGGATCAGGCGTTTCGAGGCGGGCAAGCAAGACCGCATCGGGCGTCTCCGTCGCAAGCCGGGCGGGCAGTGGTATTTCGATTATTCCGAAGGCGCGCGCGACGACGAAATCGGCTTCCGTCTCGGCGACGAACGCTTCGTGGTCGGCGAATATGTCTCGATAGGGCATGAGGGAACGATGCACACCTACCAGATCGCCCGCGTCGAGCGACCCTGACCGTAACTGGATCACAATTCCGTATGTCGTCCCGAGATCTTGACCGAGGTTAAAGCCGGGCACGGATTTCTATGCAACCTCCGGGCATTGGCATGCTGCCGGCACCAGTTCCGGTAGCCTAGGGAGGTCATCGCAGTGCAATCCATCACAGTGGACGTCAGCGGAATGACAAGCGCGCTCGACCCGTTAGGGGTCGAGAAAGGGCTTCGGGCGCTGCCGGGCGTGGAAAGGGCGGACGTGAACGTCGTGTCCGGCACGGCGACGGTGGCCTATGACGAGGGCAGAACCTCCGCCGAGGCCATTCGCGCGGCGATCATCGAATGCGGTTTCCACTGTCGCGGCGAGGTTCTGCCCCGGCACATTTGCGAGCCGGGGAAGATGATGCGCGAGACTGGGCACGCGCACCACGAGCCGCAGCCTGCCAAGCCGGCGATGTCCGGAGGGCACGATGCCATGGCGCACGAGATGGGGCACGGCGCCGGAGGCGACATGCAGGACATGGTGCGCGACATGCGCAACCGGTTCTGGATCGCCCTGGCTTTCACGATACCACTCTTCGTCTATTCGCCGATGGGCGAGATGTTCACGCCGCCCGTGCCGCCGTTCGGGCTCGACCTTGATCTCTGGCTGTTCCTGCTTGCGAGCGCCGCGGTCATCTATCCGGTCTGGCCCTTCCTCGTGGCGGCCTGGCGCGCGCTGAAGAACGGCGTGCTCAACATGGCCGTGCTGGTCGTTCTCTCCGTTGGCACCGGTTTCCTGTTCAGCGTCGGCACGACCTTCTTCTTCGACGGCGTCCAGTTCTACGAAGCGGTGGCGGTGCTGCTGGTGTTCATCCTGCTCGGTCACTGGCTGGAAATGCGCGCCCGCGCTGGCGCCTCGGCGGCGATCCGCGCGCTGCTCGATCTCGCCCCGCCCATGGCCACGGTCATCCGCGACGGCCGCGAGGTCGAGGTGCCGACCGCCGATGTGCTGGTGGGCGAGACGATCGTCATCCGCCCGGGCAACAAGATCCCGGTCGACGGCGAGGTCCTGGATGGCGAGTCACTGGTCGACGAATCCATGCTGACCGGCGAATCGATGCCGGTGAACAAGACCAAGGGCGACCAGGTCATCGGCGCCACCATCAACAAGAGCGGCAACTTCCGCTACCGCGCCACCAAGGTGGGAGCGGATACCGCGCTCGCCCAGATCGTCAAGCTCGTGCAGGAAGCGCAGAACTCCAAGGCGCCTGCGCAACTCCTGGCCGACCGCGCCTCGCATTGGCTGGTGCTGATCGCCATCGTGATCGGACTTGCGACCTTCGCCGTCTGGTACTGGTGGCTGGGAGCGCCGCTGCTTTTTGCGCTGACGCTGACGATCACCGTGTTCGTCATTGCCTGCCCCGACGCGCTCGGGCTCGCCACGCCGATGGCGGTGATGGTCGGCACCGGCCTCGGCGCGACCAACGGCATATTGTTCAAGAATGCCGGTGCGCTGGAGGATGCCACCAAGCTCGACGTGGTGGTGTTCGACAAGACCGGAACGCTGACCATGGGACAGCCGCGCGTCGTCGACGTGCTTGCGGCGGACGGAACGGCCGCGGACGACGTGTTGCGGATGGCGGCCTCGGTGGAGCGCGGGTCCGACCACCCGCTGGCACTCGCCATTTCCGAACGCGCCCAGAGCCTGGACGTGCCCGAGATGAGCGCCTTCCTCAATATCGAGGGGCGTGGCGCGCGCGCCGAGGTCGAGGGCGCGACCGTCTTCCTCGGCAACCGCCGGCTCATGGACGAGGAGAAGATCGATCTCGGCAGCCTTGCCGGCGAGGCAGAGCGGCTCAAGGGGGCAGGGCGTACGGTGGTGCATATCGCCCGCGGCGGGCGCCTCATCGGGCTGATCGCCATTGCCGATGCGCCACGGCCGAGCGCGAAGGCGGCGATCGCCAAGCTGCATGAGCGCGGCGTCGAGGTCGCGATGCTGACTGGAGACAACGAAGGCACGGCCAGGCGCATCGCCGACGAACTCGGCATCGACACTGTTCTGGCCGACGTGCTGCCGGGGCAGAAGGCGCAGAAGATCCAGGAACTGCAGGCAAAGGGCAAGCGCGTCGGCATGGTCGGCGATGGCGTCAACGACGCGCCGGCGCTCACCCAGGCCGATGTCGGCTTCGCGATCGGCGCCGGCACCGACGTCGCCATGGAGAGCGCCGACGTGGTGCTGATGCGGAGCGATCCCTACGATGTGGTCGGTGCGATCGAACTGTCGCGCGCGACGCTCCGCAAGATGCATCAGAACCTGTTCTGGGCCGTCGCCTACAACGTGATCGCCTTCCCGATGGCCGCTGGCGTCTTCTATCCGTTCGTGGTCAGTCCGGAGGTCGCCGCACTTGCCATGTCGGGCAGTTCTGCGCTTGTTGCGGTCAACGCGCTTCTGCTGAAACGCACGAGGCTCGACGGCATCCGCCCGACCGGAGCGGCGTCCGGTCCGAGCGCGGTGGAAATGCCGGCATAGCCCAAGGCGAGCAGGTTTCCGATCTGCGTGCTACAGCCCGCAGCGGCTGGTTTCTTCGTCCGTGATCGACTTGATGTACCCGTCGCTCCGGACGACCTTGGCGCAGACCGCCGTCGTTTCGTTCCACCAATAGGCGGTCCCGCCGGACATGCGCTTGGGCAGATAGCCTCGGGCAAACAGTTGCGTCTCGGTGGCCGCCGCCGGCGCGCCGACCAGATCCGCAACATCGGGCAATCCGCCCTGGTCCTCGGGAGGTGGCGGTTCGGCTGCTGCCATGTCTATCGCGGAATCGGACTGGCAGGCCGAGAGCACGAGCATGGCGGCCGCGGCAGCGACAAGGCGAGACTTCAAGCGTTATCCCCTCGAACCGAGATCACCCCAAACCTTACCGCCCCAATTCGGGAGTCATAATCTCGGGAAACAGTCTCGTCTACCAGCCTTTATGACTGTCATCATACTTGGGTGGTGTTCGTTGCTTTGGAACATCACCCCGACTTTTCAGGTCTGGATCGACCGCATCGCGCAGTCGTGACTTGTTCTATGGCACTCGGGCGCAGCCTGGTTTCGGCTGCGCCCGGTCGCTCCTGCTGGATCAGATGTCGAAGCGGTCCGCGTTCATGACCTTGTTCCAGGCCGCCGCGAAATCGCGAGCGAACTTCGCTCCGGCGTCGGCCGAGCCGTAGACCTCGGCCAGTGCGCGCAGCTGCGAGTGCGAGCCGAAGATCAGGTCGACGCGGGTCGCGGTCCACTTGACCTCGCCGGTCTTGCGGTCGCGGCCCTCGAACACGTCCTTGGCTTCGGAGGTCGCCTTCCACTCCGTGCCCATGTCGAGCAGGTTGACGAAGAAGTCGTTGGAGAGCGTGCCCGGGCGCGCCGTGAAGACGCCATGGGCGGAGTCGCCCGCATTGGCGCCAAGCACGCGCAGGCCACCGACCAGCACCGTCAATTCGGGCGCCGTCAGCTTCAGGAGCTGCGCCCGGTCGACGAGGTTTTCCTCGACGCTCAGCCGCTGACTGCCGCTCGCATAGTTACGGAAGCCGTCGGCCGCCGGCTCGAGCGGGGCGAAGGAGTCGACGTCGGTCTGCTCCTGCGAGGCGTCCATGCGGCCCGGCGCGAAGGGCACCTTCACGTCTTGGCCGGCATCCTTGGCAGCCTTTTCGACCGCTGCGGCACCGCCCAGAACGATGATGTCGGCCAGCGACACCTTCTTGTTGCCCGACTGAGACGCGTTGAACTCCTTCTGGATCGCTTCGAGCTTCTCCAGCACCGAGGCCAGCTGCGCCGGCTGGTTGACGGCCCAGTCCTTCTGCGGGGCAAGGCGGATGCGCGCGCCGTTTGCGCCGCCGCGCATGTCCGAACCGCGGAAGGTCGAGGCCGAGGCCCAGGCGGTCGACACCAACTGCGACACGGTCAGGCCCGAGCCGAGGATCTTGGCCTTGAGGGCAGCAATGTCGGCATCGTTGACCAGCTCGTGATCGACGGCCGGGATCGGATCCTGCCAGATCAGCTCTTCCTTCGGCACCAGCGGGCCGCGATAGCGGGCGCGCGGGCCCATGTCGCGGTGGGTCAGCTTGAACCAGGCGCGGGCGAAGGCGTCGGCGAACTGGTCCGGATTCTCGAAGAACCGGCGCGAGATCTTCTCGTAGGCCGGGTCGACGCGCAGCGCGATGTCGGAGGTCAGCATCGCCGGTGCGTGGCGCTTGGAGGCGTCATGCGCGTCCGGAACGGTACCGGCACCCATGCCGTGCTTCGGCGTCCACTGATGGGCGCCGGCTGGGCTCTTGGTAAGCTCCCATTCATAGCCAAGCAGGTTCCAGAAGAAGTTGTTGCTCCACTTGGTCGGCGTCGTGGTCCAGGTCACCTCCAGGCCGGAGCCGATGGTGTCGCCGCCCTTGCCGGTGCCGAAGCTGTTGTGCCAGCCCAGCCCCTGCATCTCTATGTCGGCGGCTTCAGGCTCCGCACCGACATTGGCCGCGTCCCCGGCGCCGTGGGTCTTGCCGAAGGTGTGGCCGCCGGCGATCAGCGCAACAGTTTCCTCGTCGTCCATCGCCATGCGCGCGAAGGTCTCGCGGATGTCGCGCGCTGACGCGAGCGGATCCGGCGTGCCGTTCGGGCCCTCCGGATTGACGTAGATCAGGCCCATCTGCACGGCTGCGAGCGGGTTTTCGAGGTCGCGCTCGCCGCTATAGCGCTCGTCGGCCAGCCACTTGCCTTCCTTGCCCCAGTAGATGTCCTGCTCGGGCTCCCACACGTCGGCGCGGCCGCCGCCGAAGCCGAAGGTCTTGAAGCCCATGGTTTCGAGCGCGACGTTGCCGGTCAAGATCATCAGGTCGGCCCAGGAGATCTGGCGGCCATACTTCTGCTTGATCGGCCACAACAGGCGGCGGGCCTTGTCGAGGTTGACGTTGTCCGGCCAGCTGTTGAGCGGGGCGAAACGCTGCTGGCCCGCACCAGCGCCGCCGCGGCCGTCGCCGATGCGATAGGTGCCGGCGGCGTGCCAGGCCATGCGGATGAACAGCGGCCCGTAGTGACCGAAGTCGGCCGGCCACCAGTCCTGCGAATCATTCATCAGCGCCTTGAGGTCGGCGATCACTGCGTCGAGGTCGAGGCTCTCGAATTCCTTGGCGTAGTCGAAGGCTTCGCCCATCGGGTCGGACAGGCTGGAGTGCTGGTGCAGCACGGAGAGGTCAAGCTGGTTCGGCCACCAATCGCGATTGCCGGTACCGGTGGGCTTATGCGCGACAGGGCACTTGCCCGCGCTCGTCTCAGTTTTCGTGTCCATCTTCGTCTCCGGTCGTGGCTGCGTTGGTTGAACTTTCGGACAAATGTCCGGGGCGGCCCGTCTCAGGCCCGCACGTGGCTACGTGGAACATGCCTGCGCATGCAGGTTTCCATGGGAAGCGGAGAAATCGCACCTGTGCCGTCCGGACCGGCGGTCCGGTTGTCGGCTGTGCCTGCATCGTCTGTCGCGATGCCGTGCGATCGGTACATCGGCTCCTCCTTGCCTCCGCCCCAAATCTGTACCAAAGGCTTCCGATTAACTAAAGTTGGAATTCCTGATTGCAGCGATAAGGCAAGGTTATGATCAATCTGACGCTCAAGCAGCTTCGCTATTTCGAGGCGCTGGCCCGTCACAGCCACTTCGGCCGCGCCGCCGATGCCTGTGCGATCTCCCAGCCGGCCATGTCGGTACAGATCAAGGATCTCGAGGAGAATCTAGGGTCCGAACTGTTCGAGAGAAGCGCCCGGCAGGTGCGCCTCACCAGCTTCGGCGAGGAGTTCGCGGCCCGCGTGCGCGAAATCCTGCGCTCGGTGGACGAGCTCGAGGATGTGGCGCGGGCCGCGCGGCAGCGGCTGGTCGGGCGGTTGCGCATAGGCGTCATCCCGACCGTCGCACCCTATCTGTTGCCGACCATCATCGGCAATCTCAACCGCATGCATGACGGGCTCGACATCCACATACGCGAAACCCAGACGCAGAAGCTCATCCATGAGCTCGGCGAGGGCCGGCTCGATACGGCCATTGTCGCCCTGCCGGTGTCCGAACCGTCGCTGACTGAAGTTGCACTGTTCGAGGAGAACTTCGTGCTGGTGCGCCCTGGCGAGGACGCGGGCAAACCGGTGCCCAACCGCGAGATGTTGCGCGAAATGCGATTGCTCTTGCTGGAGGAGGGGCATTGCTTCCGCGAGCAGGCGCTGTCTTTCTGCAACCTGCATTCGGCCCGCCCGCGCGAGTTGCTCGATGGCAGCTCCTTGTCGACGCTGGTGCAGATGGTCGGGGCAGGCATTGGTGTGACGCTGATCCCAGAAATGGCGGTCCCCGTCGAAACCCTGTCCGCCTCGGTCTCCGTCGCCCGCTTCAAGAGCCCGCAGCCGTCGCGCACCATCGGCATGATCTGGCGCAAGGCGAGCCCGCTCGCCGAACAGTTGACGCAGATCTCCGAGGTCGTGCGCCAGTCGGCCGAGGCGTTGCGCGCACAGAATGCTCCGCAACCGGGGGGCGAGCAGAGGCGCTCGGCATAGGCCCGGTCGGCCGGCGCATCCCCCGGCCTGCCCCGTCTCCGGGCTTGCGCGGGGCAGGAGTCGTGCGGTCTCCGAGGGCGAATTGCGGTTTACGTTTCGTTTACCATGGCCTACACCGCGAAGCACTTTGCAAGTTTCCGCCGTGAATCCCGCCCCCATGCAGAACAAATTCGTACGCTTCCGCGCCCGTTCATTCGTTGCCTTTGCACTCGTGCCCGAAGCTCCGCTGGAGGGCTGGCTGCAGGATCTGGACAGCTGGATCGCAAGCTCCCCCGGCTTCTTCACGGGGCGCCCCGTCGTGCTCGATCTCAACGCGCTAGAGCTTCAAACGCATGAGATCGCCGGCCTGGTGCAGCAACTCCTGGACAGGGGAATCAGAACCTACGCGATTGAGTCCAGGGGCATCGACACGCTGGGACCCGACCTGCCGCCGCTCCTCAGGGGAGCGAAGGAAACGGCCATCAAGGAAGAGAAGGAGGAGCCGGCAAAGCCCGAATCACCCTCCGAGGCCGAGCCGCAAGGGTCGTCGAGTTCGCTGATCATCGAGGCGCCGATCCGCTCCGGCCAGTCGATTTTTCACCCTCATGGGGATGTGATCGTGCTCGGCTCGGCGAGCTTCGGTTCCGAAATTCTCGCGGGCGGCTCCATCCACGTTTACGGGACCTTGCGCGGTCGCGCCTTCGCCGGGGCATGGGGGAATCGCGACGCGCGAATCTTCTGCCGCAGGAATGAAGCGGAACTGCTGGCGGTGGACGGTTGGTACCGGACTGCCGAGGACATGGAGTCCTCCACGCGCGGCAAGGCTATTCAGGCCCACCTGAACGAAGGCGTCATTCTGGTCGAGCCCCTCAATTGACAATCGGAGACAAGAACATGGGCAAGGTAGTGGTCGTCACATCTGGCAAGGGCGGCGTCGGCAAGACGACCTCGACCGCCGCCCTTGGTGCCGTTCTGGCCCAGACCGGCAAGAAGGTGGTGCTCATCGACTTCGACGTCGGCCTTCGCAACCTCGACCTGGTGATGGGCGCCGAGCGCCGCGTCGTGTTCGACCTCGTCAACGTCACGCAGGGCCAGGCCAAGCTGTCTCAGGCGCTGATCCGCGACAAGCGCGTCGAATCGCTGTTCCTGCTGCCGGCCTCGCAGACGCGCGACAAGGACGCCCTCACCGAGGAAGGCGTGGCGAGCGTCATTGCGACACTGCGCGACAAGTTCGACTACGTGCTGTGCGACAGCCCGGCCGGCATCGAGCGCGGCGCCCAGCTTGCCATGCGCTTTGCCGACGAGGCGGTCATCGTCACCAATCCGGAGGTGAGTTCGGTCCGCGATTCCGACCGCATCATCGGCTTGCTCGATTCCAAGACCCTCAAGGCCGAGAAGGGCGAGACCATCTCCAAGCATGTGCTGGTCACCCGCTACGACGCCGCCCGCGCCGCGCGCGGCGAGATGCTGAGCATCGATGACGTGCTGGAAATCCTGTCCGTGCCGCTGCTCGGCATCATTCCGGAGAGCCAGGGCGTGCTGCGCGCCTCCAACGTCGGTTCGCCGGTGACGCTGAACGAGCCCACCAACGCCGCCGCCCGCGCCTATGCCGACGCTGCCAAGCGCCTGGAGGGCGAGGATGTGCCGATGGTGACACCGGTGGAAAAGAAAGGCCTCCTTAACCGTATTCTTGGAAGGAGGGTGGCATGAAACTGCTCGACCTTTTCAAGCGCCGCGACAGCGCACCGGTGGCTCGCGAGCGCCTGCAGGTGCTGTTGGCCTACGAGCGCAACAACCGCAACCAGCCCGATCTCGTCGCCGTGCTGCGCGAGGAGATCATTGCCGTGATCGCCAAGCACGTCCAGGTCAGCCAGGACGACGTCAAGATCACCATGGATCGTGGATCGACGACCTCGACGCTGGAAATCGACATTCACATCCCCAATGCCGGGATCAAGGCGACGGCCGCTTTCTGAGCGGCCGAGACCTTGTTCGAGTTAGGCGGCGGGTTCTGATGGACCCGCCGCTTTCACATTTGCGCCGGACGATTGGCGGCCTTGCCTATTGCGCACCGGCAAGGGCCAGGGCGTCGGCGCCCGCGGGAAACCGGAGCTGGCGGGTTGTGTCGTTCGCCGCACGCCATACTGCCTCTGCCACATCGGTCTCGGTCGTCACGGCAGCCGGCTGCATGTAGGCGGCAAGGACGCTCTGCGTGAAAGCGGCATATGACTGCGAGGCTTCGCGCACCAGCTGCGCCCCCGAATTCTGGGAAAACCGGGTGCTCGGGCCATAACCCGGTTCGACGAGCTTTATTCGTACGCCGAACGCCTCGAGTTCATAGGCCAGCGATCCGGTAAAGCCCTCGATCGCCGTCTTGCTGGCGGTGTAGACCGCCACCAGTGGCATTGGCGCGAGTGTCGCGCTCGAAGTGACGTTCACCACGACGCCGGACCTGCGTTGGCGCAACTGCGGGATCACGGCCTGCGTCATGGCCATAACGCCGAATGTGTTGGTCTCGAATATGTCGCGCACTGTCGCCATCGGCGTCGCCTCGAACGGCCCGAACAGGCCGACGCCGGCATTGTTGACGAGCACGTCTATGGGGCCACTCGCTGCAAGCGCGGCCGAGATGCTGTCTGGCCTGGTGACGTCAAGCGGGATCACCCGCATGCGGTCCGAGCGAGGCAGCAGGTCCTCGCGCGGCGAACGCATGGTCGCGATGACGTTCCAGCCCTTAGAATGGAAATAGCGGGCGGTCTCGAGCCCATAGCCCGACGAGCAGCCCGTGATGAGCACGGTTTTCATTGCGGTTTCCCTTGTTTGTCGATGACGTAGGGATACCCGTCATGGTCAGGACGATCTACGATTGAAAATCCGCATTTTGTTTGTCAAAGTCCGGATATGACCGATCCACTCTCGGAAGTAATAGAATTGCTGCGGCCGCGTACGGTGTTCGCCAAGGGCATCAGCGGGGCTGGACGCTGGGGTGTTCGGTACTCTGACTTCGGTCAGCCCAGCTTTTGCATCGTGCTTGGCGGGAGCTGCCGCCTGGCCGTGGAAGGCGAAAGCTCCGTGACACTGGAGGCTGGAGACTTCGTGCTCCTGCCGACGACACCCGGCTTTACGCTGTCGGGCTTCGACCCCGTGATGCCGGTCTTTATCGACCCGAAGGTGACGCCGGCGCCGACGGAAGAGGTTCGCCATGGCAGGGCCGACGGCGAGCCAGACGTGCGCCTGCTCGGCGGCTACTTCGTCTTCGATTCGCCCGACGCAGCGCTGCTGGTATCCTTGCTGCCGACGCTGATACACGTGCGCGGCGTCGAACGGCTTTCAACGCTTGTGCGGCTCGTGAGCGAGGAGGCGGCCGAGCAGCGTTCGGGCCGGGATATCGTGCTATCGCGCCTGGTCGAGGTGCTGATCGTCGAGGCACTACGGGCGACGCAGGGCGAAGATGCGCGTCCGGGCCTGCTGCGCGGACTGGGCGATGCGAGGGTCGCCGCGGCAATCCGGCTGATGCACGAGGATCCAGCGCGTCCGTGGACGGTGGCGCAACTGGCGAGGCAGGCAGCACTTTCCCGCTCGGCGTTCTTCGATCGCTTCGTGCGCTCGGTCGGGCTGCCGCCGATGGAGTATCTGCTCTCCTGGCGCATGGCGATCGCGAAGGACCTGCTCCGTCGGCGCCAACTCGGGCTCGCAGAAGTCGCGCAGCGGGTCGGCTACGGCTCGGCCAGTACCTTCAGCACCGCGTTCAGCCGACATGTGGGGCAACCGCCCGTCCGCTACGCACGGGCACTGGCTTGAGCTGGACTTGGTCCAGTCTCCCTACCTCAGGAAAGCCCGGAACTGGCGCAGCGCCAGCACGAAGAGCACCGAGCCGATCAGGAACATCGCCAGGAACTGCGGCCAGACGACTGCGAGCCCGGCTCCGCGGAAGAGCACCGACTGGGCCAGCACCACGAAATGGGTGTTGGGCGCCGCCAGCATGATCGTCTGGATGATCTCCGGCATGCTCTCGCGCGGCGTCGTCGCGCCCGAGAGCACCTGAAGCGGCAGTAGCACGAGCATCAGCAGAAGCCCGAACTGCGGCATCGAGCCCGCGATCGTAGCCAGGAAGATGCCAAGGCTGGTCGTCGCAAAGAGTTGCAGGACCGCGCCTGCGAGGAAGAGCGTGATAGAGCCGTTGATCGGCACCGACAACAGCCCCTGCACGACGAAGACGAGCGCCAATGCGGTCGCCAGCAGCACGACCGCGCCCATCGACCACACCTTGCTGATCATGATCTCGGCGGGCGTCACCGGCATGACGAGAAGATGCTCGATGGTTCCGTGTTCGCGCTCGCGGATCAGTGCTGCGCCCGTCAGGATGATCGACAGCATGGTCACCGACGTGATCACGTTGGTGATTGCCCCGAACCAGCCCTTGTTGAGCTCCTGGTTGAAGCGGGCGCGCAGGTTGAGGACCACCGGCATGGGGGCCTCGCCGCGATAGCGGTCGAGGAACTCGCTGACTTCGCTCGACACGATCGCCTGCACGTACCCGCCGCCGGTGAAGGCCTGGCTCATCCGCGTGGCATCGACGTTCAACTGGATCGACGGCGAACGTCCGGCCAGGAGATCGCGCTGGAAGTTCGGCGGAATGTCCAGCGCGAACGTGTCCAGCCCCTCGTCCATCCGCTTGTCCATTTCGTGGGTCGAAATGAGCTTGGGCGGCACGAAATAGGGGGGATAGAAGGCGGTGGAGATCCGTCCCGAAACCGGCGACTGGTCCTCGTCGACGATGGCGATGGCGGCGTTGTTGAGCGTTTCCGGCATCGCTTTTGCCGACGTGTAGATGGCCAGCGTGAAGGCGTAGACGATGAGCGCCAGCAGCATCGGGTCGCGGGCGAGGCCCCGCAATTCCTTGACGCCGAGATGAAAGACGTTGGCGATCCGCATGTCAGCCCGCCTGTTTCTTGAGGAGGAGAACGCCAAGCAAGGTGAGCACCGGTACGGCGATCAGCAGCGGCACGAACGAGCCGGCGAGGTCCGGGAAATCCAGCGCCTTGGAGAAGGTGCCCCGCGAGATCGTGACGAAATAGGTCGTGGGGTAGATCCTTCCGATCAGGGCGCCCGCACCCTGAAGCGACGACACCGGATCGATCATTCCCGAGTACTGCACGGCCGGAATGAGCGTCAGCAGTGCCGTGCCGAAGATGGCCGCGATCTGGCTGTTGATGAAGGTGGAGATCACCAGTCCCATGCTGGTGGTGATGGTGACGTAGAGCAGGGCCGCAGCCGAATAGGCGAGGAAGCTGCCGGTGAAGGGGACTCGAAAGATGAAGACCGCAAAGGCCGTCAGCATCAGGAAGTTCAGGAACGCCAGGGCTATGTAGGGAAGCTGCTTGCCCAGCAGGAATTCGAGCTTCGTCACCGGCGTGACGTAGAAATTGATGATGGAGCCGAGTTCCTTCTCCCGCACGACGCTCAGCACCGCCAGCATCGCCGGGATCATCATCAGCAGGAGCGGAATGACCGCCGGAACCATCGCCACGAGGCTTTGCACATCCGGGTTGTAGCGATAGCGGATCTCGAGGTTGAAGGCCCCGACCGTCGCGGCGCTGCCGTAGAGTTCGCTTGCCTTCTGGGTGAGCCAGTTCGCATGCATGCCCTGGACGTAGCCTCTGATCGTCTCTGCTCGCGTCGGCATGGCGCCGTCGATCCAGGCGGCCACCTCGACGGGGCGTCCGCGCGTGACGTCGCGGCCGAAATTGGGCGGTATCTCTATGGCGAGGCTGATCTCGCCGTCGCGCATGCGGCGGTCGAGGTCGGTGTAGTCCGTAATGGGCGGCTGTTCGGTGAAGTAGCGCGACCCTGCGATCTGCTGGGCATAGTCGCGGCTGATCGTCGTGTCGTCACGGTCGAGCACGGCGAAGGTGAGGTTCTGGACATCCAGATTGATGCCGTAGCCGATCACGAACATCAGGATCACGGTGCCGAGGATGGCCAGCGTCGCGCGGATAGGATCGCGGCGCAATTCGAGCGCTTCGCGTCTCGTGTAGGCGAGCATGCGGCGCGGGTTCGGCAGCCAGCCGTCTGCCTCTGCGGCAGGTGCGGGGGTATCGAGGACAGGGGCGGGCGCTTCGGCAGGGGGCGCGGCCTTGCCCTTTTCGCCGATGGCATCCTCGAGATAGGCGACGAACGCCTCCTCCAGCGTAGCGGCTTTGCGGCTTTCGGTGATAGCGCGCGGCGTGTCGCTGATCAGCACCTTGCCCGCATGCATCAGCGAGATCCGGTCGCACAGCTCCGCCTCGTTCATGAAATGCGTCGAGACGAAGATGGTGACGTTGTCCTTGCGCGACAGGTCGGCAAGAATGCGCCAGAACGCGTCGCGCGCCACAGGGTCGACGCCGGATGTCGGCTCATCCAGGATCAGTATGTCGGGAGAGTGGATGAGCGCGACGGCCAGCGACAGGCGCTGGCGTATGCCGAGCGGCATCGCGTCCGGCAGCACATCCATCAACGCCACCAGATCGAAACGCCGGCTCAGGTCTTCGATTCGTTCCGCCGTCACCTCGGGCGTCAGGCCGAATAGCCTCGCATGCAGTTCGAGGTTCTGCCTGACCGTCAGTTCCGTGTAGAGCGAGAAGGCCTGGGACATGTATCCGACGCGGCGCCGGACATCGATGTCCTTGGGGTCGACTTCGCGGCCGAACAGCCTGGCCGTCCCCTCGCTCGCCGGCAACAGCCCGGTCAGCACCTTCATGGTGGTGGTCTTGCCGCTGCCGTTCGACCCGAGAAAGCCGAAGATCTCACCGCGCGGGATGCGGAAGCTCACATTGTTGACGGCGGTGAAGTCCCCGAACCGCACCGTCACATGCTCGGCCTCGATCGCTATTTCGGCATCGGCCCCGGATTTGCGCGCCGGAATCACCACTTCCTGATGGCCCTTGCGCAGTTCCTCGGGCAACAACGCGACGAAGGCGGCATCGAGATTGGCGGTGCCCGTACGCTCGCGCAACTCAGCGGGCGTACCGGTGGCAAGCAACTGGCCATCGTTCATGGCCATCAGCCAATCGAAGCGCTCGGCCTCTTCCATGTAGGCGGTTGCGACGATCACGCTCATGCCGGGACGGTCGCGGCGTATGTCGTCGATCAATTCCCAGAACTGGCGGCGCGACAGCGGATCGACGCCGGTCGTGGGTTCGTCGAGGATGAGAAGGTCGGGATCGTGGATGAGCGAGCAGCAGAGGCTGTTCTTCTGCTTCATGCCGCCCGAGAGCTTGCCTGCGGGCCTGTCTGCAAAATCCGACATGCCGGTGCGCGCAAGGAGATCTGCGATCCGGTACTCCCGCTCCTTCCTGGGGAGGCCGAACAGGCGGCCGAAGAAGTCGATGTTCTCGAACACCGAGAGCGTGGGGTAGAGGTTCTTGCCCAGCCCCTGCGGCATGTAGGCGATGCGCGGATAGGCCGACTGGCGGTGGCGGCTGTCGGAAATGTCGCCGCCGAGCACGTCGATGCGGCCCGACTGCATGACACGGGCGCCTGCGATCAGCGACAGCAGGCTCGACTTGCCGACGCCGTCGGGCCCGATCAGCCCGACCATGCATCCAGCGGGTATGTCGACGCTGACGCCACGCAGGGCGCGGGTTGAGCCGTATGAGAGCTCCAGGTTCTCGGCGCGCACGACGAATGCATCGGCTGCGGCCGCACTGGTGGCCGGCGCCGCGCTCATTGCACGGTTTCCGCCAGGTTCTCCGGCCACTCGGCGGCCGGATCGAGCTTCACATAGGCCACGCCCGGCAGGCCGGTCTTCACCTGCTGGATGTATTTCTGCAGCAATTCCTGCGGAATCTTCGCCTTGATGCGGAACATCAGCTTCTGGCGCTCTTCCTCGGTCTCGACCGATTTCGGCGTGAACTGGGCCACATCGGCCACGAAGCTGATCGTTGCCGGGATCACATATTTCGGCGCGGCGTCGAGCACAATGCGCGCGTCCGCGCCGATCGCCACGAGCCCGGCCTGGGCTGTCGGCAGGAAGAAGGTCATGTAGACGTCGCTGACGTCAACCAGGTTGAGCACGCGCCCGCCCGCCGACAGCACCTCGCCGGGTTCGGCGACGCGGTATTGAACGCGGCCCGGCTTGGGCGCCCGCAACGTGCTGTCGTTGATTTCCGAAGTGATGCTGGCGATCGCAGCCTTTGCGGCCTCGACCGCGGCTTCCGCATCGATGATCTGCGCCTTGGCCGCGCCGATGGCGGCCTCGGTCGCAGCCAGCTGCGCCTTGGCCGCGCCAAGTGCGGCCTGCGCGCCCTGGGCGCTGGCGCGGTCGTCATCGAGGACCTGTTGCGACACCGTGCGCGAGGCTGACAATTGCTCCGAGCGCACCAGGCGCTGCTGGGCCGCTTCGAACTGCGCCTGCCGTTGCGCCACCACCGCGTCCGCGGCACTGCGCTCCGCCTCGCGCTGCTTGACCAGGCTCTGGGCCGTTTCGATGCCGATTTCGGCGCGGCGCAACTGCGCCTCGGCCTGCCGGCGCTGGCTTTCCAACTGGTCGGTGTCCATGCGGGCCAGAACGTCGCCGGCTTTGACGAAGTCGCCTTCGCTCGCCAGGATCTCCTTGATGCGTCCCGGGCTCTTCGTCGAGATGTCGATCTCGACGGCCTCGATGCGGCCATTGCCGGAGGCGATGCCTGCCGGCAGGCGGTCGGCCCCGAACTGCGTCCAAGCGTAGTAGCCGATGCCGATCAGGAGCGCGACGAGAGCCGCCCGCAGCCAAGGCTTGTATTTTGAAGTCATCGGTCGTTACCCCAGTCGAAAAATGTGAAAATCGGGCTTGGGTGCGGATCGTCCGCTGCAACGATGCAGACGATCCCGGTCATGATCGCTTCCGCAGATGAAGGTATCATAACCATGGTGAGCGTAACGCAGCGATGGACCCAAATGGCAGACGATGCGTTGATCCAGGTCAAGCAAAGCCGATGTGCGTGGGCCGGCCTGCGCCATGCGGGTTGGATTCTGTCAGCGTCAGCCGGGGCGCCCGACGATTACCGTCCATCTCGGACCATCTTGCTGCTGCGCCGGCGGGATTGTTACCGTAACGTACTTCCGTTCGGGGAACGGCCCTCGGAACATGCCGGGCAGCGAACCAGCAGGGGTCTCAGATGAACAAGCTCATCGGGTTGATCTTGATAGTCGTCGGTTTTCTGGTGATGGCGGCGGGCTACAGGTATCAGGCAACCGGCTATCTTGCCGGGGGCATCGCCCTGATACTGATAGGCGTGGTGATGCTCGTGATGAAAATCCTCGGGCGCAACCAGCCCTGAGGCACTCCGCAAGCGGCACCCAGGCGACGAACGGCTGCCTGCCCGTGGGAGCCGAATCGCAAGTAGCGCTGCCGCTACGAGGTGCAGATTGGCAGTGCGTCGGATGAAGTGCGCTCCATACAGCCGCTATTGTTGCCGCGAAGAAAACCACGTTGCCGACGTGTCAAAACCCTTTGCCAATGGCGACAGAAGGGGGACAAATCCGAAAGTCGGCTGTAGCGGGCGTGACCAGGATGAACGGGGCGGAAGAGCAGTTGTCTGAAGCGGCGCGAGACCGCCTCATCCGCTGGTTGCCTGGATTTCAGATCCTGCGGCAGTACCGGGCTGGCTGGCTTCCCAATGATGTCGTGGCCGGAATTGTCCTGACCACCATGCTGGTGCCGGTCGGCATCGCTTATGCGGAAGCCTCGGGGTTGCCTGGGATTTACGGCCTCTACGCGACGATCGTCCCATTGCTGGCTTATGCGCTGTTTGGCCCGAGCCGGATTCTGGTCCTGGGGCCCGACTCGTCGCTGGCGGCCATCATCCTCGGCACCGTCTTGCCGCTGTCGGGAGGAGATCCCGCGCGTGCTGTCGCGCTTGCCGGTGCCATGGCCCTGGTGTCGGGGTTGGTCTGCATCCTCGCGGGGGTTGCACGTCTCGGCTTCATAACCGAACTGCTCTCGAAACCCATCCGCTACGGCTACATGAATGGCATAGCGCTGACCGTTCTTCTCACCCAGGTCCCCAAGCTCCTCGGCTTCTCGAGCGAAGGAGGCGGGCCGCTGCGCGGTCTCTGGTCAATCGGCGAGGGAGTGTTCGCCGGCCGCGTCAACTGGGCTGCGTTTGCGGTTGGCGGCGGAACGCTGGCAGTCATCCTGCTGCTCAAGCGCTACAGGCGCGTGCCGGGCATCCTCATCGCGGTCGTTGCCGCAACTCTTGCCGCCGGTTGGCTGCAACTGGATCAAGCGGGGGTGTCGGTGCTCGGACCGCTCCCGCAGGGATTGCCGTCGCTGCAAATTCCCCTGATCGGGACCGCCGACATCATCCCCGTCCTGATCGGCGGGCTCGCGGTGGCGATGGTCTCGTTTGCCGACACGAGCGTGCTGTCGCGGGTCTACGCGGCCCGCATGGGGTACCGCGTCGATCCCAACCAGGAGATGGTTGCGCTCGGTGTCTCAAATCTCGCGGCGGGTTCGTTCCAGGGCTTCCCCATCAGCAGCAGTTCCTCACGCACTCCCGTCGCAGAGGCGGCCGGCGCGAGGACGCAGGTGTGCGGCATCGTCGGAGCGATCGCGGTCGCGCTGTTGTTGCTGCTTGCGCCAAATCTCCTGCAGAGCCTGCCCAACGCCGCGCTTGCGGCTGTTGTCATCGCTTCGGCGATCGGGCTGTTCGAATTTGCCGACCTCAAGCGCATCTACCGGATCCAGCGCTGGGAGTTCTGGCTGTCGATGCTCTGCTTCGTGGGCGTGGCGGTGTTCGGCGCCATTCCCGGAATAGGCCTCGCGATCTTCATCGCCGTTGTCGAGTTTCTCTGGGATGGCTGGCGACCTCATTCGGCCGTGCTCGGACGCGCGAGCGGCGTGAAGGGCTACCACGATGTCACGCGATACCCGAATGCCCGGCGCATACCCGGCCTCGTGCTCTTCCGCTGGGACGCGCCGCTGTTCTTCGCAAACGCGGAGCTGTTCAAGGAAAGGGTGGTCGAGGCGGTTGCCGCCTCGCCGACGGCGGTAAACTGGGTGGTCGTCGCTGCGGAGCCGGTCACGAGCATCGATGTCACCTCATCCGACAGCCTGGCGGAACTGGTCAACGACCTGCGGGCAAAGGGCGTCACCTTCCGCTTCGCCGAACTCAAGGATCCCGTGAAGGACAAGCTGAAGCGCTTCGGCCTGTTCGCGGAAATGGGCGAGGCGGCTTTCTACCCGACCGTTGGGGCCGCGGTGCACGACTATCTCGAGACGCACGATGTCGACTGGAAGGACGATGACAATCCGTGAGGAGAAGCCCAAGTCTATGCCTGACAGGACCACCAAAAGAATCCTCGAGCCGTTCGACCGAATATCCGAAGTGCTGTTCGGACTGATCATGGTTCTGACGTTCACGGGGTCGCTCAGCGTGGCGGATGCGGGGTGGTCCGAGGTGCGCACCATGTTGATTGCGGCAGTGGGCTGCAATCTCGCCTGGGGTTTCATCGACGCACTGTTTTATCTCATGGGCAGCCTGTCGGAACGCGCCGCCAATCTCCGGACCTGGCAGGCCGTCCGGCAGGCCCGCACGGCGGAGGAGGCAGGCGAGGTTATCGCCGAAAGCCTCCCGCCCGTCGTCGCATCCGTGATGTCTCCCCAGATCAGCCGTGAGATCTGGGAGGAATTGAATCTCAAGCAAGCTCCACCGGAGGGGCCGAGCATCGGCAGGCAGGACCTCGTTGGGGCAGCCGCGGTCTTCTTCCTCGTGGTTGCCTCGACCCTTCCGGTCGCTCTGCCGTTCTTGTTCCTGGACAATGCCGTCACCGCCCTGCGGACGTCGAACGCGATTGCGGTATCGATGATGTTCGTCCTGGGTTACGCATTCGGACAAGCGGCGGGCTATCGGCCGCTGGTCATGGCAATCTCCATGGTCATCGTCGGCTGCATCCTGGTCGCACTGACCATCGCGCTGGGCGGTTGAGCATCTTCGCTGCCACCCTTTTCGGGCAGGCCTGGCAAAGCTCAGGTGGCCGAGGCTATCGCGCCGACGCCCATGGCGCCAAGGAATCTGGGCGCCGCGCTGGCCGATCTGCTCGGCTACTTGCCTGCCCGTTGTCGGTGCTTGGCGGGAGGGCGGTTGCGAACCACCTCCACGCCTTGGTGCGATTGGCGTCCTGAAAATATGGGGCTAACCTTCCTTGGCCAACTCGAAGACAGCCGGAGACGTGCCATGGAAAAGCTGGGGGAGGTGCTCGACCCGCTCCGAAAGCAGGTCATCGACCTGAAGGATGCGCTCGCACGTGCCCGGTACCGCTATGATGCGCTCGAAATCCTGATGGAGAGCGTTTCCGACTCCAGGCTTCGCGCCGCGGCCCAGGAGATATTCGCCGTGTCGATCGAACAGATGGATTCGATCGACCGCTTGCTGGACGAACACTATCGCGACTTGTCGCGATAGACCGCCATCTGGAGGCCTACGAGAGGCGCGAAGAGGACTGACGGAACGAGGCATCGCCTCGCCGTGCCCAATTGCACGGCCGAGGGCTCTCTTCATTTCAGCAGCAAGTTGCGCGCCAACTGGATTGAGGCGGCGTCGGTAGAATCTGTTCGACTTGTCTGCGTCTGGCCCGCCGCGCGGAGCCAGAGCTCGTTCATCACCTGCAAGATGTCTTCGTCGGATTGCTCGATGCCGGCCGCCTTGAAGTCCTTGCGGAGCTTGCTCAAGACGTCGCTTCGCTCGAAATCGAGCGTGCCCCTGGCGAGGTCGTCCGCATAGGCGTCGGCGCTCTCGCCCTCGAGCCCCAGCTTCTTCGCCGCCCACATGCCAAGCAGCATGTTGCGGCGGATCATCGTGTTCAGGTCTTCGGTGCTCATGTGAACCTACCCGTAGCGACCCCTTCGGGAAACTATCAAAAGTTCCATTGGGGAGCCAGAGCATGGGCGCTCGCGCCGAAGGCCCGCAGCGAATCCCTCACGAGCGACAAAACGAGGCAATTGTCTCGGCGGCGATCCCGTTACGGAACGCGATCCAACAACTTCGTTCACCTGCAGGCGGCATCCGCTTGTTTGAGCTACGCCAAAGAAGCTCCCAATGGCGACAGCTAAGTTCACCCGGTCAGTTGGTCGGAGCTTGGGTCTCGGGCTTTCTGGACGAGACGCTGCCATTGAAAGGGTCTGTACCTGATGCCGAACAATCCGCATTCAGACTGGGATCCCAGATCCAGCTCAGTGCTGTCACAGCCGACGGAAACCTGCGACAGAATGCGGCGACGCTGTCCGGTGGCATACAGCGACTATCTCGGCTGGTCATTGTTCCGCCACGACGACATGACGCGGGTGCTGAATGATCATGATACCTTCAGCAACGCCGCCTCCAGCCATCTTTCGGTGCCAAACGGGATGGATCCACCCGAGCACACTCGATACCGCCAGCTCATCGAACCCTATTTCACTGCCGAGCGGACCGACGCCTTCGCGCCGATCTGTCGGGCAATCTCGGCCGATCTGGTGTCGAGATTGCCAAGGGGCGTTGAAATCGACCTGGTAACGCAATTTGCCCAGTTGTTCGCCCTTCAGATTCAGTGTGCCTTTCTTGGCTGGCCGGCCAGCCTGCACGAACCGCTGCGCCAGTGGATCCAGAAAAACCATGAGGCCACGCTGGCGCGAGACACCGAGAAGATGGCCGCCATCGCTCTCGAATTCGACGGCTACATCGGGGCATTGCTCGATGTTCGCCGCGAGGCTGGAGACGCTGCGCCCGATGACATTACCACGAGCCTGCTTCGGCAACGGATCGGTGACAGACTCCTGAGCCAGGAGGAAATCGTCAGCATATTGCGAAACTGGACAGTGGGCGAACTGGGCACCATAGCCGCGAGCGTAGGTATTCTGGCTCACTACATGGCCGAACATCCGCAAGTACAGCGGCAGCTTCGAGCTGACATGGCCCTGTTGCCGGCCGCCATAGACGAAATACTGCGGATGCGCGCGCCTCTCATCTCCAATCGCCGGGTCGCAACCAGGCCGGTCGAAATTGGCGGACGCAAGATCGCGGCGGGCGAACGGATTACGCTCATGTGGTCGTCGGCGAACCGCGATGAAGCTGTCTTTGGCGACCCCGATGTATTCCGGCTCGACCGGGACCCAACACAGAGCCTTCTTTATGGCACCGGCATCCATGTCTGTCCGGGCGCGGACCTGTCCCGATTGGAACTGCGTATCGTCATGGAAGAACTGCTGGTGACCGAAATTGCCTTCGCGCCAGGCAAACTGCCGGTCTCGGCGATCTATCCGGCGAGCGGGTTTGCTTCGCTGCCTATGCAAATACGATCGCTCTGATGAACTCTGTCTAACGGAAGGGCGGATTCGCCGAGTTTCGCAGGTGGCTTGCATGCAGGATACCGACAGGCGTGATTGCCTCCCTTGTTCCTGCCGCCAGACACCTATCAAAGGTCCACCGCTCGAGACGCCAAGTCTGCCCAAATCATAGCACTCGGCCTTAGTCGGAGAGCGCCCCGCTTGGCGGCGAAGCGAGCATGCGAACTCCGAGGTAGGCGAAGGCGATGGTAACGAGCGGGTTCAAGAGGTTGAAGAAGCAAAACGGAAGAAATGCCGTGGTGGCCACGCCGAGGGTTGCGGCCATGTAGGCGCCACAGCTGTTCCAGGGGATGAGTGGCGAGGTCACGGTTCCTGAATCGCCAAGCGCACGCGACAGCACGACAGGAGCTAGACCACGCTCCTGAAACGCGCTGCGGAACATGCGGCCCGGCAGCACGACGGCGATGTACTGGTCGGAAGCAAGCACATTGGTCGCGATGGCCGCGCCGACAAGTGTCGTTATCAGCGCTCCGACGGATCGCGCCGCGGCGATCACCGGGCGGATTAGCCGCTCGAGCACGCCTGCCTTTTCGACGATGCCGCCAAAGGCGAGCGCCACCAAAATCAGCCAAACTGTGCCGAGCATGCTTTCCATTCCGCCACGCGACAGCAATTGGTCGACTGCCGGCTCACCGGTGGTGGAAACATTGCCAGTGGCGAGCGCCGCCCATACGCCTTTGATGAGCAAAAGACCGGTGGAGTGACCGGAGCCCGCAAGAGCAACGACCCTTTCGGGGGCGATCATCACGGCAAGGAGGCCGCCGGCCAGCGCGCCGAGAAAGACTGTGACGAAAGGTGGCCAGCGGAGCAGCGCCAGCACCAGTACAAGCACGAGCGGAAGAAAATGAACCAGCGATGGATGGTACGCCGCCTCGATCCGGCTCGCCACCGCCGATGCGTCGAAATCGCCAGCCGACCCGAGGCTCCAGAACAGGGCGAGGGCAATGGCAATCGATGGCGCTGATGTCCACAACGATTCGCGCACGTGGTCGTATAGATTGGAGCCGGCTGCCGCACAGGCGAGGTTGGCTGTATCCGACAGTGGTGAAGACTTGTCGCCAAAGTAGGCACCGGAAATCACTGCACCAGCTGTAATTGCCGGGTCCAAACCCATCTTGTCGGCAATGCCCATGAGCCCGATGCCTATGGTGCCGGCGACGGTCCAGGAACTGCCGATCGACAGCGCGATGACCGCACAGATTAGACAGGCGGTCATGTAGAAGTAGTCAGGGCTCAAAAGCTTGAGCCCGTAGTATACCATCGCGATCAGGGTGCCGCTGAGTGCCCAGGTGCCGATCAGTGACCCTACCGCGAGCAGGATGAAGATCGCCGTGAGGCCAGTGTTGACGCTCGCGACAGCAGCATCGCGGATGTCCGCGACCGAATGTCCGTGCCGCCATGCGACGTAGACGGCAACCAGCGAGCAGAACACCAGAGCGACCTGGTTTGGGCCGCCGGCGGCACTGTCGCCAAAAAGGAAGAATGAGAGACCAAGAAGGCCAACCAGTGTTGCAACGGGGACAACTGCCGCAACGAGGCCAAGGGGTTCGGGTGAACTCGGCCGCGTAGTGAGCCAAAAGGCCGCATTCCAGCGGTGGCGTGGCATCTTCCAGAGACTACGCTCGATCCTATTGTTGTCTAGGGGCCTCGGGTGCAGACAACTTCGAAGCTTGCGCCTCCATCATTAGGTTTGGCCCCGGCGACGGCCTGGCCAGGCCGACCCCCACGGCGTGGGACCCGTCGCGGGACTGCAAGTCTACCTTGACGCGGAGCAAGATGCGGTGATGCGGGAGGGCGGTCCTCATGGCGGACGAAGGAGACGAGCCAATCGAGGCGCGCAATAGGGACCCCTTGAGCGCATTGCCAGTGAATTAGGTTCTCAGAAAGCACACGGCCCGCCTGAAAGGCGGGCCGTTTTTTCGTGACTAGAGGCAGAGATTGGTATTTTCTGACCAAACTATGGTTCCGCTGACAGCAGCAGCGGCTGCTGCTGCGCCCACCCCTCAGCTGCACCCGCTCGTAGCACCGCACGTGTCGCACTTCTCGCAGGTGCCGTTCCGCACCATGGTGAAGTTGTGGCACTCGAGGCATTCGTTGCCGGTGTAGCCCTGCATCATCGCCTGGCTGCGGCGGGCGGCCGCGAGCTTCTTGGCCTCGGCCGCCTCGTTGGCGGCGGCGTCGGAGAACAGCGCCGAGGTGGTCTCGGCCACGGTCTCTTCCTCGGCGACGTCCTCGGCCAACTCCCTGGCCCGCTCCTCGTAGTCGCGCTTGTAGGCGGTTGCCTCCTCGCGCAGTTCCGAGGTCACCGACTTGAGGGCGGTCACCGTGGCGCCGGACGAGATGGCGCGCACGTTCGAGCCCGAGAACGCGGTCGGCGCGGACTTCACGGGGGCGGAGGCCGGAGCCGCCGAGCCCTTGGGGTCTGAGCCGGTGAGGCCGGAGACCACCTTGAGCGGGGCGCCACGGGTCAGGCCCTTGGAGAAGGGCAGGGCCTTGCCTTCGTTGATGCCGCGGCCGAGCGCGGTGTTGCCGAAGTCGGACGTGTCGACATGGGCGAGGTCGTTGCGGCCGAGATAGGAGACGGCCAGCTCGCGGAACACGTAGTCGAGGATCGAGGTGGCGTTCTTGATCGCATCGTTGCCGATGACGATGCCGGCCGGCTCGAACTTGGTGAAGGTGAAGGCCTCGACATATTCCTCGAGCGGCACGCCGTACTGCAGGCCGAGCGAGATCGCGATGGCGAAGTTGTTCATCATCGCACGGAAGGCAGCGCCTTCCTTGTGCATGTCGATGAAGATCTCGCCCAGGCGGCCGTCGTCGAACTCGCCGGTGCGCAGGTAGACCTTGTGTCCGCCGATGACGGCCTTCTGGGTGTAGCCCTTGCGGCGGTTCGGCAGCTTCTCGCGATCGCGATAGAGACGCTCGATGACGCGCTCGACGATCTTTTCGGTGACCTGCACGGCCTTGGCGGCGGCGGGGGCCGCGACCAGCGCCTCGACCGCGTCGTCCTCGTCCTCGGCGTCATCCGAGATCAGCGAGGCATTGAGGGGCTGCGACAGCTTGGAGCCGTCGCGATAGAGCGCGTTGGCCTTCAGCGCCAGCTTCCACGACAGCATGTAGGCGTTCTTGCAGTCCTCGACTGTCGCCTCGTTGGGCATGTTGATGGTCTTGGAGATGGCGCCCGAGATGAATGGCTGGGCGGCGGCCATCATCAGGATGTGGCTGTCGACCGACAGATAGCGCTTGCCGATCTTGCCGCACGGGTTGGCGCAGTCGAACACGGCGAGGTGCTCGTCCTTGAGGAACGGCGCGCCCTCGAGGGTCATCGCGCCGCAGACGTGGATGTTGGCGGCCTCGATCTCCTTCTTGGAGAAGCCGAGCGCCGGCAGCATCTCGAACGAGAAGTCGTCGAGCTGCGCGTCGGTGAGGCCGAGCACGTCCTTGCAGAAATCCTCGCCCAGCGTCCACTTGTTGAACACGAACTTGATGTCGAAGGCGCTCTTCAGCGCCGCATTCAGCGCCTCGATCTTCTCGTCGGTAAAGCCCTTGGCCTTCAGCGTCGAGGGGTTGATGCCCGACGCCTGGTTGAGGTTGCCGTGGCCGACGGCATAGGCCTCGATCTCGGCGATCTGGCTCTCGCTGTAGCCGAGCGTGCGCAGCGCCTCGGGCACGGCGCGGTTGATGATCTTGAAGTAGCCGCCGCCGGCGAGCTTCTTGAACTTGACCAGCGCGAAGTCGGGCTCGATGCCGGTGGTGTCGCAATCCATGACGAGGCCGATCGTGCCGGTGGGCGCGATCACGGTCGCCTGGGCGTTGCGGTAGCCGTGCTTCTCGCCGAGCGCGATGGCCTGGTCCCAGGCGGCGCGGGCATGCGTCACCAGTTCCTGCTGCTTGAGGTCGGAAGCGACCAGCGGCACCGGATTGACCGACAGCTCTTCATAGCCGGCCTTGTCGCCATAGGCGGCGCGGCGATGGTTGCGCATGACGCGCAGCATGTTCTGGGCGTTGCGCTCATAGTCCGGGAAGGCGCCGAGCTCGGAAGCCATCTCGGCGGAGGTGGCATAGGCGACGCCGGTCATGATCGCGGTGAGTGCTGCGCAGATGGCGCGGCCCTCGTCGGAGTCGTAGGGAATGCCCGAGGTCATCAGCAGGCCGCCGATATTGGCGTAGCCGAGGCCGAGCGTGCGGTACTCGTAAGAGAGCTTGGCGATTTCCTTGGACGGGAACTGCGCCATCATCACCGAGATTTCGAGGACGATGGTCCACAGGCGGGCTGTGTGCTCATAGGCCGCGATGTCGATCTCGCCGTTCTCCATGCGGTAGGGCAGGAGGTTGATCGAGGCGAGGTTGCAGGCCGTGTCGTCGAGGAACATGTATTCCGAGCACGGATTCGACGCGCGGATGGCGCCCGCGGAGGCGCAGGTGTGCCAGTCGTTCATCGTGGTGTTGAAGTGCAGACCCGGATCGGCCGAAGCCCATGCGGCGTAGCCGATCTTTTCCCACAGGTCGCGGGCCTTGAGCGTCTTCAAAACCTTGCCGTCCTTGCGGGCGGTCAGGTGCCAGTCGCCATCCTGCTCCACAGCGCGCAGGAAATTGTCCTTGAGCGAGACCGAGTTGTTGGAGTTCTGGCCCGAGACGGTGAGGTAGGCTTCCGAATCCCAGTCGGTGTCGTAGGTCGAGAACTCGATCGAGGTGTAGCCCTGGCGCGCGAACTGGATGACGCGCTTGATGTAGTTTTCCGGAACCGCGCTCTTCTTGGCGGCCTTGATCTCGCGCTTGAGCGCGGTGTTGACGGCCGGGTCGAAGCAGTCGTCGTCCTGACCCTCGCAGTTGATGCAGGCTGCCATGATCTTGGTGAGGTGCTGGCGCACGATCTTGGAGCCGGTGACGAGAGCCGCGACCTTCTGCTCTTCCTTCACCTTCCAGTCGATATAGGCCTCGATGTCGGGGTGGTCGGCGTCGACCACCACCATCTTGGCGGCGCGGCGGGTGGTGCCGCCCGACTTGATGGCGCCCGCAGCTCGGTCGCCGATCTTGAGGAAGCTCATCAGGCCGGACGAGCGGCCGCCGCCCGAGAGCTTTTCGCCTTCGCCGCGCAGATGCGAGAAGTTCGAGCCGGTGCCCGAGCCGTATTTGAACAGGCGCGCCTCGCGCACCCACAGATCCATGATGCCGCCCTCGTTGACGAGGTCGTCGGCGACCGACTGGATGAAGCAGGCGTGCGGCTGCGGGTGCTCATAGGCCGACTTGGACTTGGTCAGCTTGCCGGTGAAGGGGTCGACATAGAAGTGGCCCTGGCCGGGGCCGTCGATGCCATAGGCCCAGTGCAGGCCGGTGTTGAACCACTGCGGCGAGTTCGGGGCCACGCGCTGGGTGGCGAGCATGTAGGCGAGCTCGTCGCGGAAGGCGCGCGCATCGGCCTCGCTCTTGAAGTAGCCGCCCTTCCAGCCCCAGTAGGTCCAGGTGCCGGCGAGACGGTCGAAGACCTGACGGGCGTCGGTCTCGGAGCCATAGCGCTCGTTCTCGGGGAGCTTTTCCAGCTCGACCTCGTCGGGAACCGAACGCCACAGGAAGGAGGGGACGTCGTTCTCCTCGACCTTCTTCAGGCGCGCGGGAACGCCAGCCTTGCGGAAATATTTCTGGGCGAGGATGTCGGCCGCCACCTGGCTGAACTGGGCAGGCACGTCGATGTCGGCGAGCCGGAAGACGATCGAGCCGTCCGGATTCTTGATCTCGGAGATCGCCTTGCGGAACTCGATCTCCGCATAGGCCGATTGTCCATCCTTGGTGAAACGCCGCTCGATCTGCATCGGTCGATTTCCTTTTGTCTATATATAGCGTCTTTCGCCGGAGAATGCCCGTGGTGATTGCGAAAGCCGCGTGCCCGCTTGTTCCGACCGCCCGAACGGCCGGTTGCCTATCCCCGAACTATCCGTCGACCGACCGGAGATTCTCCCTTGGGAGATCCATTCCCGCCAGCCTGCGGACCGCTTCGGGCCCTTTGAACTGAAACTTTGATTGCGACTCCCTCATTGAGGGACAACTCACACTATCTAGCGTTCAGACTGCCTGCAAACACTAAATATAGTGTTAACAGAAGATTTCCGCCAGTCCCCAACCTTTAAATGCCAACCCCTCGGACACCCCGAAAACGCACGCGTCAGCACCCCGCCTTGGCGGGTGCAAATGCGAGCGGCAACTCACTAAATCAGGGAAAAGGACCGGGCGCGAAACTTTCCGGCCGCACGCTCAACAAGCGCGCTTGAGTCATAAAAAGCGACTCGGGTTACAACGTCAAGAAGTCGTTTACGCAGTTTTTGTGACCCCAATATCTTGTGTGGGACAAGTGTGGATATCGGGGAGAACGACGCGGCGAAACGACCGCCACGAGACGCTGGGAACACGAAATTCGGGCAGGCGCGGCGCCCGCCGTTCATCTTAGGCGGCGAACTTTCCCCGCTCGGCACCGAAGGCCAGCACGAGCCGGCCCAGCTCCGGTTCGTTGACCATGCGGGCGGCCTCGTTGGGGGCGACCCACTTGCGCGTGCGCTGGCGCCGTTCCTTCCACTTCTCCGCGACCTTGCGCACCTCGAGCGGAAACACCAGCACCTCGCAATCGACGCGCTCGCCGGTCGCCAGCTCCTTGACGTAGTAGTAGCGTCCGGCCTCGTTGACTTCGATCGACCCGCTCAATCCGGCTTCTTCGCTCGCCTCGCGGGCGGCGGTTTCGCAAAGCCGTTCCGATGCCTCGGGCCAGCCCTTGGGCAGGACCCATCGTCCGGTGTCGCGGCTGGTGATCAGCATCAGCTCTATTCCGCCGGCGGCGGTACGTTGCCAGGGAAGGGCGGCGACCTGGAGCCTGCAGGCCGGAGAGCCGAAGAGCCGGCGCAAGCGTTCGACGAGATAATTGTTGTTCACCAGCATCGGCGTCCTGCCCCAGTCATGGACTCAATTGCTGCGTCATCAAGCGTAGGGTTAATCCTCCGTAACAAAAGTGAATAGATTGATAACGAAACGCCCGGCTGCGGGCAGCCGGGCGTTGAACTTCCGGTGATCGGCCCTGCGGCCCGGGCGGTTCAGCCCTTGTGATCGTCGGCGATCGGCTTCTGGTAGGTGAAGCCCATGTCCCAGGGGAAATAGATCCAGGTGTCCTGCGACACCTCGGTGACGAAGGTGTCGACCAGCGGCCGGCCCTTGGGCTTGGCGTAGACGGTCGCGAAATGCGCCTTGGGCATCATCGCGCGCACGATGGCTGCGGTCTTGCCGGTGTCGGTGAGGTCGTCGACGATCAGAACGCCTTCGCCCTCGCCCTCGAGCAGGGAAGGGGTGATCTCCTTGAGGACGTGCAATTGGCCCTGCGAGGTGTAGTCGTGATAGGAGGCGACGCAGACCGACTCGATCACGCGGATGCCGAGTTCGCGCGAGATGATCGCCGCCGGCACCAGCCCGCCGCGGGTGATGCAGACGATCGCCTTCCACTCGGTCCGGACGCCGGAAAGCCGCCAGGCGAGCGCGCGGGCATCGCGGTGGAACTGGTCCCAGGATACGGGAAAGGCCTTTTCGGGAAGGGACATTGACGCGCACTCCGGCTGGCGCGCCATCCGCGCGCGAAAAATAGAGGAATGCAGGCGGAATTAGCCGGAAAGCCCCGCCCTTGGCAAGCGGGGCGCATCTAGATTCGCTTCAGGTTTTCACCGCGACAGCAGCACCGTCATGTCGCCGGCCTGCAAGACGCTGCGGGTGATGCCGCCGAAGAGGAATTCCCGCAGCCAGGAATGGCTGTAGGCGCCCATCACCAGCAGGTCGGCCCCGGTCTCGGTGACCTTGTCGTGGATGACCGCGTCGACCGAATGGCCGCGGGATTCCTGGACGCTGACTGAGACCTTGGCGCCATGGCGCGAGAAGGCGCTCTCAGCCTTGGGCAGCACGAAGGGCGCGCGCGACATGCTCTCGACGCCGCCGGCGATGGGTTGCCTCGCGGCTGCCGTTCCAGGCGACCAGCAGGCGATCGAATGTCGAGATCAGCGGCCCCGAATGTGGAATGACGAGCACCGGCCGTCCGGCCTCGTAGATCAGCGAATCGACGTCCGCCGCGATCGAATCCTTGGCATCGGGCGAGCCCTGGGAGACCATGACCAGGTCCGCGCAGCGGGCACTGGCGACGCCGGAGAGCGCGCTGTCGCCGGCAAAGCTCTCGAAGCTGCGCCACTCGAACGACACGCCGGCATTCTCGATGCGGCCGAGGAACGCCTTCTGGATCTTCTCCGCGCGCTCCTTGCAGAGCTCCGCGTTGGCCTGGATGAACTCGGTGTCCGGGAAGCCGACGGCGGTGGTGTAGGGCATGGCCAGGGCTTCCGCGTGGACGCCTATGAGGTGGCTTTCATGTCGTTCGGCAAAGGGGATTGCCACATCGAGCACGCGTGCGACGTCGCGCTCGCTCTGGATGATGGCGACGATGGTCTTGAACGGCATGGAAACCTCCTTTGCTTGAACCTAAAGTCTTGGTCCGACAAAGAAACAGTATCGTGCCCGCAGTTGTTCCGGGTTGATCGGCGTCAATCCGATACTACGCTGCTTTTGCTATTTCCGACAGCATAGCCTCGATGTCGGCGCGAGCACGTTCCATCGCTTCCTGCGAGCGCGAACGCACGACGAGTTCGGTCCAGAACTTGCCGTCCAGGTATTTCGGGTAGGAGCCGATGATGGTGTCCGGATGCGCCTTCTGGATCTCGCCCAGCGGACCGCCGATCGTGCCCTCGCCATAGGGGCATTGCACGGTGGTGGACAAAAGCTTCGCGCCGGTCGTGAGGCTAGGCACGACATTGTCGAGCATTGCCTGGAAGATCGACGGCACGCCGGCCATGACATGGACGTTGCCGATGCGGAACCCGGGCGCGACCGAGACAGGGTTCTCGATCAGGTCTGCGCCGCGCGGCATGCGCGCCATGCGCTTGCGGGCCTCGGAGAACTCCATGCCGCGCGAGGCATAGTTCGCTTCGAGCATGGCATAGGCGCGCGGCTCGTATTCGCACGGCACGCCGAACGCCTTGGAGACGGAATCGGCGGTGATGTCGTCATGCGTCGGGCCGATGCCACCGGTGGTGAAAACGTAGGTATAGCGCGCCCGCAGGGCATTGACGGCGGCGACGATTTCGTCCTCCTCGTCCGGCACGATGCGCACTTCCTTGAGGTCGATGCCCACCCCGGTCATCATGTCGGCGAGATGGCCGATGTTCTTGTCCTTGGTGCGCCCGGACAGGATCTCGTCGCCGATGACGATCATTGCTGCGGTGACGATGTCGGCCATTTTGCGCGCTCCATTGTGGGCCCAAGTCAGATACAGCCGCAGGCGCCAAGCGGCAATAGTCGCCGATCTGTGAACGATCCGTCACGGATTGCTGCGCTTTCATTGAACGGGCTTTGCGTTACATGTCCAAGCAATCGCCGACCCAAGACGGCGCAACGAAATTTTCCGCTGGAGATTGAAATGGCTAAGATTCTTGTTCTCTACTATTCGAGCTGGGGCCACATGGAGCAGATGGCCAAGGCCGCTGCCGAGGGCGCGCGTGCAGCCGGCGCCGACGTGACCATCAAGCGCGTTCCCGAGCTGGTTCCCGAGGCTGTCGCCAAGGCCGCTTACTACAAGCTCGACCAGGAAGCCCCGATCGCCGAGCCGCTTGAGCTGGCCGACTATGACGGCATCATCATCGGCACCGCCACCCGCTATGGCACCATGGCTTCGCAGATGAAGAACTTCCTCGACCAGACCGGCCCGCTCTGGGCCAAGGGCGCGCTGCTCGACAAGGTCGGCTCGGTGATGGTTTCGACCGCTACCCAGCATGGCGGTGCGGAACTGGCGCTGATCAACGCCCAGATCCACCTGCAGCACCACGGCATGGTCATCGTGCCGCTGTCCTATGCCTACCAGGGCCAGATGGGCAACGACGTGGTTCGCGGCGGCGCGCCTTACGGCATGACCACCACCTCCGACGGCGACGGCTCGCGCCAGCCTTCGGCACAGGAGCTTGAAGGCGCCCATTTCCAGGGCAAGCGCGTGGCCGAGATCACCATGCGCCTGCACGGCAAGGGTTCCAAGTCCGAGCAGGAAGCCGCCTGAGCGCTTCCGAACTTGTGCATACAGACGGGCGGCCGCCGATAAGTTGTCCGGATGGTCCGCGGTGAGGGTTTGGGTGGTTTCCGTAGTTTTCTGGATTGGCAACATCGCAGTGCTCGCCGCGGTCCTGGTCGTCGGCTATTTCGTACTCGCGACGCGCCGCATCGCCATGGAGGCCGAACGCGCCGTGCCGCCCGCTGGAGACTTCGTCCAGATCGGCGCCCACCGCATTCATTTCGTTGAACAAGGGCAGGGCAGGCCGATCCTGTTCATCCATGGGCTGGGCGGGCAGTTGCACCATTTCCGCCACACGCTGTTCTCGCGACTGGACGACCAGTTTCGACTGGTCGCGCTCGACCGCCCGGGCTCGGGCTACTCGACCCGGCCGGCGGCGTTCGACGGCTCGCTGATGGAGCAGGCCGAACTCGTCCACCGATTCATCGAAGAGCGCGGGCTCGACCGACCGCTGGTCGTCGGCCATTCGCTGGGCGGGGCTGTCGCCCTGGCCCTGGCGCTGGAGCATCCGGAGGGGATTTCCGGACTGGTGTTGCTTTCGCCACTGACGCATCTCGAAGGCGAACTGAGGCCGGAGTTCAAGGCGCTCTACGTTCGGTCGCCGCTTCTGCGGCACATACTGGCGCGGACGGTATGGGTGCCGACGTCGCTCAAATATGCTGCGCAAACGCTCGACTTCGTGTTCGGACCGCAAAAGCCGACGACGGATTATGGGACGGGCGGCGGCGGGCTCGCGGGTCTCCGCCCCAGCCACATCTTCGCGACCTCAGCCGACCTGGTCGCGATCGAGAGGGACCTCGCCAGCATCGAGGCCCGCTTTGAGGAGATTTCGGTGCCAGTCGGCGTCATTTTCGGGACCGCGGACCGCGTTCTGGACCACCGGCTGAACGGTGAAGCTCTGGTCGGTCGGATCAGGAGCCTCGAACTCGAATTGGTCGAGGGCATGGGCCACATGCCGCAGTTCGTCGAGCCGCAACGCGTCGAGGCGCTGATCCGGCGCGTAGCGGAAAGGGCCTTTGCAGCCCAGTCCGACAAGGCCTAATCCTTGACTTCCGTGTCGGGCCGGTCGTCGCCCTTGGCGACCTCGTTGTGCCAGCGGCCCTCCGCGTCCTCGAACTGTATCCCGTCGGTCGAGCCGGAGACGCGCTGCTCGGCCGCGGCGGTCTCGGCAGCTCTCAATGCGTCCTCGTGGCTCGCAAAGGTCTCGGAGAACGTGTCGCCGACCTTGTATGCCCAGCCACCGTCGTGCTGGACGACTTCATAGACGATCTTGGCCATCATCGATCCTTGCTGTGATTACGGCTCCGGCAGTTCCGAGACCGGCACATTGGCCTCCCGGCATGCCTCCAGGAAGGCCCTGCGTGCGTCTTCGGCGGATCGACGCCCGTCGAGGACCTTCAGGCAGGTCCCGACGGCTTCGCGATGGCGCGGGCCGCGCTCGAGCGGCCAGGCGGTCATCAGGCATTCGGCGGCCTCGCCGGCATGGGTTACACGACGAAAGTTGCCGGGGCGGCCGAGTTCCACCATCAGCGGGGGCACGAAGGGCTCCAGGGCGGTCATGGCCGCTCAAACGCTGATGGCGGCAAATGGTTGCATGGCCGTCGACGCCGGCGGCCAGCATTGTCGGATTGTTCGGCTTTAGAGCGGTACGATCGACAGGATCACCCAGATGCTGCAGATCGCAGCGGCGACGCCATACCAGGCGTTGGGGTGTTTTTCCCAGAAGTACGGCGCACGTTCCCAGTTGTACTGCATAACGCAACTCCCCACTTACTTCTACGCGGCGAAGTTGTATTGCAGCCGGGGGCGAACCGCAATTTTCCACGGTCGAATCGGGGTGACGAATATGCGTCCTCGTGACATTTCTGCAACGACGGGCTGTCCGCCTGGCGCTTACGCGACAAGCTGATTTGCACGGTCCGCCGATGCCGGATCCGGTGGATGGAAAGGTACGTTTGACATTGCCGTGTAGTGGTGCGGTCTAGGGTGAATCTGTTGCGAGAGGACAGCATGAAAAGTACCGTCGTCGAAACCACCGTCCTTCACAACGGCTGGGCCGCGCTCGAAAGACGTGTCGTCGAGGTCGACCAGATCGCAGGGGGAACGGCCAGGCTCATCCGCGAGGTGTTCACGAGCGGTGATGCGTGCGCCGTACTGCCGTTCGACAGCGGACGCGGCACGGTCCTGCTGGTCCGGCAATATTGCGCCGGAGCCGACCAATGGATGCTGACCGTCTGCGCCGGCAAGCTGGACGAGGACGATCCGGAAGCCGCGGCGCTTCGCGAGGCGGAGGAAGAACTGGGCTATCGCCTCGCTGGCCTCTGG
The DNA here is from genome assembly GCA_001724355.1 of Mesorhizobium sp. SCN 65-20. Lineage (GTDB taxonomy): Bacteria > Pseudomonadota > Alphaproteobacteria > Rhizobiales > Rhizobiaceae > Aminobacter. The sequence continues at coordinate 58,910 of MEEF01000010.1, forward strand.
CACGTGACGACGTCCTATGTCAGCCCCGGCGCGAATACCGAGCGCATCGCCCTGTATCTGGCCACCTACACTGCTTCCGACAGGGTTTCCGCGGGCGGGGGCTTGGCTTCCGAGCATGAGGATATCGAAGTGCTGGAAATGCCGTTGGCCGAAGCGATTTCGAAGGTGGGAACCGGCGAGATCTGCGATCTCAAGACGATCGTGCTGCTGCAACGGCTCCAGCAGGCCCAGAGCTGAGGCGACGGACTGCCACGGAAGGGAAGCACGCGATATGTGCGGCTGATGAGTGGTCTGCCGGGGACAAGTTGAGCTGCGTCTCGGCCGCGAATTGACCGGGCGGACGCATCCCGTCTACAACCTCGCGCGACGCGGACGTGGCGGAACTGGTAGACGCAAGGGACTTAAAATCCCTCAGCCTCGGCTATGCGGGTTCGATCCCCGCCGTCCGCACCAGATCGTCCAGGCGAAGCTCCGCGACCACTCGATCTTGGACTCCACTGGTGGTATGGCCGGCAGCGACCATTCTTACCGTGCGAGCAGATTGCTGGCTGCACGTCCAGGTTGGCGCTATGATAGCCGGCGCGGAGAGGGCTCGGTTCCTTCTGACTGTCGCCCGAGTCCTCTGCGGTCGCTGCGTAAGAGTTCGCGCTCAAACGTCCGTGTCGAAATATCTCCGAGTCTCCTCTTGAGACGGAGGAAGGCCAATGGCGTCAGATGCACGTCGGCATGCGAAGAGGATGAGACGCCTGTTCTTCCGTGAGCTTTTCCAGCAAGCTCACATCCTGTGGCCGATATTTTCCGGTATCGTGGTCGCCATGACCGGGTGTGGGGTCATTATTGGTCGCGTCGAAGGATGGCGGATCGACGAAGCGCTCTACTTCACCTTCGTGACTGGTTTGACCATCGGCTATGGCGACATCACCCCCACGCATTTGTCTTCTCGGTTGTTGGCTTTGGTGATCGGCCTTTCGGGCATCGTGCTGACCGGTCTCGTCGCGGCCGCAAGCGTGCAAGCGCTAAGAGCGACAGACGAAGACACCGAATAGATGCATTGCGCCTGGAGCCGCGCCCTTCCTTGCGGCTGGTGCCCCCCAATGATGCGAGCGCCGCTAAAAAGTCGTCTTCGATCAGACCATGCGGTTCGGGCCTTGCCCGTGGTGGCGTGAATGGGCACCAACTGTTCCCCGCAACTACCGGTGGTAGTCTGGCTCTCGCAATCATGCCGCCGGCGGAAGCAGGAAGAGGGTCAGCGCGAAGATTGCGTAGACCATCAGGATCATCACGCCAACGAACCAGGCGGAGCGGCCGCCGTTCGTCATCAGCGTCGCGGCCAGGGTCGCGATGAGCACCATCACGACCGCACCGGGCCAGAACTGGAGGTCCATCGGCGATGGGCCGATGACATAGCTGAGGATTACGAGGAGCGGCGCAACGAACAGTGCGATCTGCACTGCGCTACCGAACGCAATGCCGACGCTGAGATCGAGCCGATCCTTGGCGGCCGCCGAGAAGGCGGTGGTCATCTCGGCGGCGGCTCCGACGATTGCCACGATGACGAAGCCGACGAAGGCGGGGGTCATGCCGAGGGTCTCGGCCGCACTCTGAACCGACGAGACAAAAACCTCGCTGACCAGCGCGACGAAGACCGTAACCACGGCGAGCGTGATCAGGGCGACTGCGATGGGCCAGGGCGCCTCGGCGGCCTCAGCGTGGCCGGCGCTCGCGAAAGCCTCCTTGTGGGTCTTCATGGAAAACACCATTGAAAGCGCGTAAGCGATGATCAACAAAACGGCCAGTCCCAGGCTAAGTGACTGGGTGATAGCTTGCCGGCCGTCCACCTGGGCGACAAGCGACGGCACGACCAAGGCCACGGCCGCGAGGAAGAGCAGGCTCGACTGAACGCGAGCGTTTACCCGGTTGAACTGCTGTTCGTGGTGCTTGAGGCCACCGATCAGGAAAGCGCCGCCGAGCATGAAGAGGGCGTTGGTCACGATGGCCCCCGCAATCGAGGCCTTGACCAGCAGGTACTGGCCGGCCTGCAGGGCAGTCAGCGCGATGACGAGTTCGGTGAGATTGCCGAGGGTGGCGTTCAGGAGGCCGCCGACCGCATCCCCGGTTCGCTCGGCGACCGACTCCGTGGCAGTGCTCAGGAGTGCGGCCAAGGGGATGATCGCCAGGACCGAAAGCAGAAAGAGCAGCGTGTGTCGCTCCGGCCAAAGGCGTTCGCCGGCAAGGGTGACGGGAACAAAGATCAAGAGCCAAAGCAGGGGGGATTTTCGCAACTCGCCCAGGACGCGGTTCATAAACGCAACCCTTCGACTGAGGACGCCAGCAGGCGTCGACTGAGCGTGCATCGGCGAAGGGCCATCCAGTCGCCCGCAGCCAAAGTGTGCTCATCTCATCTTATTGCATTCTCGCATCAATGTCTGAGCCATGGACCTGCCTGCGCACCCGCTTGGTCAAACGGATTTGCGTGGCACACATCGACGATGGCCCGGTCGCGCGCGGCGCCCCTACTGTGGCATATGCGCCTTCACAGCCTTCTGGCACTGGGGCGTCAATTCGTTGAGGTGCTGTGCGAGGCACTCGATGATGCGGCCGCCCCCGGGTTCGACCCCTGGGCAGAATTTCTCGAAGTCGGCCTTGCAGGCTTCTCGTTCCGCCGCGGTTTGTGCGAGGGCAACGTCAGTCAACGACATGGCTGCAAGTAGCAACAAGTTGAACGCGATCCGCATGGCAGTTCCACCCATCCAGGAGTTCAGCGCCGCCCCGCTTTCACATCAATGCGATGTAAATTATAGTTGCAGACTTCTGGAGGGGACAAGATGCTTAAGGTGTCAGGTGTTGCCCCGCCGGTCGCCGGCTTCTTGACAGCGGCGGCTCTGCTGACGGCGTGCAGCAACGAAAACTCATACGTGCCGCCACCTCCGCCCAAGGTCGATGTCGCCCTGCCGCTGAAGCAGACGGTGACGCCCTATCTCTTCCTCAGCGGAAACACTGCGGCGGTGAATACCGTACCACTCGTCGCTCGCGTGTCGGGCTTCCTCCAGAGCATCGACTACAAGGACGGCGACGAGGTCAAGGCCGGTACCAGGCTGTTCCTGATCGAGCCGCAACCCTACGAATTGGCGCTGGAGCAGGCCAAGGCCGGGCAGGCCTCGGCTGACGCCTCGAGCAAGCAATCCGGCGCCGAATACAAGCGGCAGCAGGACCTGCTCACCCAGAAGGTGATTTCCCAGTCGTCCGCCGACCAGGCCGCGGCTGCCGCCCAGGTCGACGTCGCCAAGCAGCAGCAGGCAGCAGTCGACATCAAGCAGGCCGAGCTCAATCTGAGCTATACCGAGGTCAAGGCGCCCTTCGATGGCATCGTGACCGCGCGCGAAGTGTCGCTAGGCGAGCTCGTCGGTGCCGGCAGCGCCACGACGCTTGCGACTATCGTTCAGCTCGCCCCGATCTACGTCAATTTCAACGTCAGCGAGCAGGACGTGCTGCGGGTGCGCGCGGCCATGGCCAAGCGCGGCATGACGGCCCAGGATCTGAAGAAGGTGTCGGTCGAAGTCGGGCTGCAGAGCGAGACGGGCTATCCCCATAAAGGCAACATGGACTACGCCGCTCCGGAGGTGACCTCGTCCACCGGGACGCTGGCTGCGCGCGCCGTGTTTGCCAATGAGAACCGCCAACTGCTGCCGGGCTATTTTGTCCGCATCAGGGTGCCTCTCGGCGAGGATCCCGACATGCTGCTCGTTCCCGACCGGGCCATAGGCACCGATCAGGGCGGCCGCTACGTGCTCGTTGCCGGCAAGGACGACATGGTTGAACAGCGCCCGGTCGAGATCGGGCAACTGGTCGGCCAGTTGCGGGTGATCGCCTCCGGCATCAAGGAAGACGACCGCGTGCTGGTCTCCGGCCTGCTGACGGCCGTGCCCGGCCAGAAGATCGAACCCCAGACGAAGACACTCGAGGCGGCCGCGGCGGACGGCGGCGCGCAATGATCTCGAAGTTCTTCATCGAGCGGCCGGTTCTCGCAAACGTCATCGCCATCCTCATCGTCGTGATCGGCATCGTCTCCCTCTATTCGCTGCCAGTGGCGCAATATCCGGACGTGGTGCCGCCAACCGTTTCGGTGACGACCCGCTACCCGGGTGCCAGCGCGCGCACGGTAATTGACACCGTGGCGTTGCCGATCGAGCAGCAGGTGAACGGCGTGGAGGGCATGATCTACATGCAGTCCTTCGCGGCGTCGGACGGCAGCTACAACCTGACGGTGACCTTCGCGATCGGCACTGACCTGGACCAGGCGCAGGTCTTGGTGCAGAACCGGGTGTCCGCGGCCCTGGCCTCGCTTCCGCAGGCGGTGCAGGTGCAGGGCGTCACCGTGCAGAAGAAGTCGACCGCGATCCTGGAGATCGTGACGCTCACTGCCCAGGACGGGAAGAGGTATGACAGCCTCTATCTCAGCAACTATGCGACGATCCGGCTCCGGGACGAGATTTCGCGCCTGCCGGGCGTGGGCAATGTCAGCGTTTTCGGTGCCGGACAATATTCCATGCGCGTCTGGCTCGATCCCGACAAGATGCAGGCGCGCGGCCTTGCCGTGCAGGACGTCATCCAGGCGCTGCAGCAGCAGAGCGAGCAGGTCACCGCGGGCCAGGTCGGCGCCCCGCCGGCACCCGACGGCACGTCTTTCCAGTACACGATAGAGGTCACCAGCCGGCTGGACGATCCAAGCCAGTTCGACGACGTGATCGTCAAGACCGGCTCGGAAGGCGACCTGACGCGGGTGCGCGACATCGGTCGCGTCGAGCTCGGTGCGCAGACCTATGGACAGTTCTTCAACGTCGACGGCCAGCAGGCCGCGGGCATGGCAGTTTTCCTGTCGCCTGGCGCCAATGCGCTCGACGTTGCCGGGCGCGTCGAGGCCCGGATGAAGGAGCTGTCGCGGGAATTTCCGCAAGGAATGCAATACGCGATCCCCTTCAACACGACGATCTTCGTCAGCCAGGCGATTAACGAGGTTTACAAGACGCTGCTCGAGGCCGCCGTGCTGGTGCTCATCGTCATCCTCGTGTTCCTGCAGGACTGGAGGGCCATGCTGGTGCCCGCGACGACCGTTCCGGTGACCATCATCGGGGCGTTTGCCGCGATGATTGCACTCGGCTTCTCGGTCAACCTGTCCACCTTGTTCGCCGTCGTGCTCGCCATCGGCATCGTCGTGGATGATGCGATCGTGGTGGTGGAGAGGGCCGCGCACAACATGGAGCGCGGCATGAACGGCCACGACGCGTCGATCGCCGCGATGGCAGCACTTTTCGGACCGATCATCGGCATTACGCTGGTGCTGATGGCCGTGTTCCTGCCGGCAGCTTTCTTGCCGGGCCTCACGGGCAGGATGTATGCGCAATTCGCGCTGGTCATAGCGGCTACCGCCCTGATCAGCGCCATCAATGCAGCGACATTGAAGCCGACGCAATGCGCGACCTGGCTCAGGCGCCCGGTCCCTCCCGAACAGCGCAATGCCTTCTATCGCGGCTTCAACGCCGTCTACCAGCGCATGGAGGACGGCTATGTGAGGCTGATCGCAGCCATGGTGCGCCACAGCGCCGTGGCAGTCGCAATCGCGCTGCTGATCATAGCGGCGGCCGGTTACGGCATGTCACGGGTCGCCACCGGCTTCATCCCGGTCGAGGACCAGGGTTACATGCTCGCCTCCGTCCGGCTGCCCGACGGCGCTTCGCTGGGCCGGACGCAGGAAACTCTCCAGCAGATGTCGACGATTGCCAAGGCAACGCCCGGCGTCGACCAGGTGGTGACGATCGCCGGCGTCTCGGCGCTCGACAACAACGCCCCGCTCGCCAATGCCGGGGTTGCCTACATCATCCTCAAGGACTGGAGCCTGCGCGGGAAGGGCGAGGACCTGCTGTCCCTGTACACGACGCTCAACAAAGACCTGTCCGCGGTTGAGGACGGCACAGTTCTGGTGCTGCCGCCGCCACCAATCCAGGGCATCGGCAACGCGGCGGGCTTCACCATGCAGGTCGAACTCCGCGATGGCAGTTTCGATCTCGCCAAACTCCAGAGCGCGGCCAACGCCATCGTGAAAACCGCTGAAACGCAGTCGGGCATCCAGCGGGTCTGGGCCCCGTTCAGCGCCAACGTCCCGCAGTATCGCGTCGAGATCGATCGCGAGAAGGTGCAGACGCTGGGACTGACAACCGACCTGGTGTTTCAAACCCTCGCCGGATATCTCGGCTCCAGCTATGTCAGCCAGTTCAACAAGTTCGGGCGGGTATTTCAGATCTATGTGCAGGGCGATTCGGAATTCCGGCTGACGCCCGAGAACATCGCCAACCTGACTGTGCGCAACCAGCATGGCGACATGATCCCGATCGGTACGGTGCTGACCATCTCGCCGAGCGTCGGCCCTTCGCTGATCAGCCTCTACAATCTCTACCCGTCGGCCTCGGTCGTCGGCGTGCCGGCAACCGGGTTCTCGTCGGGCGACGCAATCAAGCTCATGGAGGAGATTGCCGCCGACACCTTGCCGGCCGGAACCGGCTTCGACTGGACGGCGCTGTCGTTCCAGGAAAAGCTCGTCGGCAACCAGATCTACCTGGTCTTCGCCCTGGCGCTGCTGCTCGTCTATCTGGTCCTTGCCGGCCAGTACGAGAGCTGGTTCGCGCCGATCTCCGTCTTGCTGGCAGCGCCGCTGTCGCTGGTCGGACCGGTCCTTGTGCTGACCGGCGCCGGCGTGGACAACAACCTGTACGTCCAGATCGGCCTCATCCTCCTGCTTGCGCTGTCGGCCAAGAACGCGATCCTCATCGTCGAGGTGGCGCGTGAGCTGCGCGCCGCAGGTAAGCCGATCGTCGAGTCCGCGGTCGAAGCCGCGCGTTCGCGCTTCCGTCCCATCCTGATGACCTCCTTCGCCTTCATCCTCGGCGTTGCTCCTCTGGTGGTGGCGACCGGGGCGGGCGCCAGCGCACGCAGATCGATCGGCATTACGGTCTTTTCCGGCATGATCGCCTCGACCTGCCTTGCCGTCCTGTTCGTGCCCTCGTTCTTCGTGGTCCTGCAGCGCTTCGAGGAGTGGAGAAGCGCGCGGCGAAAGAAGCGCGAAATCAGCAGCGCCCATCCCAGCTGAGCTTGCGCCCGCGCGCCAATGAGCTCCGGCACCCGGTTCGGTCCGCTAGCCGGCTTGCTTGTCCGCCTCGTCTAGGTCGTGGAGTACCCGCGACAAGACGTCGGAAAGCCTCGAATAGAAGGCCGCGACTATCGGGTTCTCCGGCAGTAGGGTCAGTGGGGCCTCCCGCACGGATCCTTCGTCGCTTCCTTCCAGCAAGCCCAGGTCCGTGAGCACCGCGACTCGTTCCGCCACGGTTTCGCGAGGGAGGTGAGTGAGCTCGGCGAGGGTTGCGGTGTCGGCCGGCCTGCCTTCGTATTCGCACAGGCGGATCGCACAACTGACGATCGCAACTTCCGGCGGCATGGGAAGTGCGGCGGCCACCTCGCGAAGCCCGAGAAGTCCCCTGAGCAACGCCACGCGTCTCAAGCGCTCTTTCGGTGATATGTCCGCCATCGCTCCCTCCGGAATGGTTTGAAACAATTCTCCTGTGATGCCCGGTTCGTCGAGGCAGCCGTCGCCTACCTCCGATTGCGGAGCCTACGATACCTTACATTGGCGAGAAATCAGAGCGGCATGGCAGCCCTGAATCCGGGCGTTCAGGTGAGCGGAAACAAATACGGGCGCCAAAGGGCGCCCGTTGCATGGATGTCCAAGCCGATTGCCTCAGTCTTCCTCGACGAAGACCTCGTCGCGCTTCTTGCGAACCGCCGGCAGCAGCACCACCACCAGCACGGCGGCGGCGATGGCGAGCAGAAGGGCGCTGATCGGGCGCGTGACGAAGGTCGTCGGGTCGCCGCGCGACAGGATCATGGCGCGGCGCAGGTTTTCCTCAAGCAGGGGACCTAGCACGAAGCCGAGCAGCAGCGGCGCCGGCTCGCAGCGCAGCTTCACCAGCGCGTAGCCGATGAGGCCGAAGAACGCGACCGCGTAGAGGTCGAAGACGTTGGAGTTCACGCTGTAGACGCCGATCGAGCAGAACGCCATGATGATCGGGAACAGCACGTAGTACGGCACCGTGAGCAGCTTCACCCACAACCCGATGAGCGGCAGGTTGAGGATGATCAGCATCAGATTGCCGATCCACATCGAGGCGATGATGCCCCAGAACAGCGCCGGTTGCTCTGTGGCGACGTTCGGACCGGGGACGATGCCCTGGATGATCATCGCGCCGATCATCAGCGCCATGACCGGGTTGGCCGGGATGCCGAGCGTCAACATCGGGATGAAGGAAGTCTGCGCACCGGCATTGTTGGCCGATTCCGGACCGGCGACACCGGCGACCGCACCCTTTCCGAACTCTTCCGGGTTCTTGGAGACGCGCTTTTCCACCGTGTAGGAGGCAAACGCCGCGAGGATCGCGCCGCCGCCGGGCAGGATACCGAGCGCCGAGCCGATGGCCGTGCCGCGCAGGATGGGGGCGGCCATGGCCTTGAAATCCTCGCGCGACGGCATCAGGCCGGACACCTTGGCCATCAGCACTTCGCGGGTCTTCTCGCTTTCGAGGTTGCGCAGGATCTCGGCGATGCCGAAGACACCGACGGCGACCGCGACGAAGTTGAGCCCGTCGGCATACTCGCGGATGCCCAGCGTGAAGCGCGGCGTGCCGGTGTAGATATCGGTGCCGACGAGGCCGAGCAGCAGCCCGAGCACCACCATGGCCAGCGCCTTGACGATGGAGCCGTGGGCGAGCGCTATGGACGAGACCAGGCCCACCACCATCAGCGAGAAGTATTCGGCCGCGCCGAACTGCAGCGCGATCGCGGTCAGCGGCGGGGCGAAGATGGCGACCAGGAAGGTCGACACAGTGCCGGCGAAGAAGGAGCCGATGGCGGCGATGGCGAGTGCCGCACCGGCACGGCCGCGGCGGGCCATCTGGTAGCCGTCGATGGCCGTCACCGCCGACGAGGATTCGCCCGGCATGTTGATCAGGATGGCCGTGGTCGAGCCGCCATACTGCGCGCCGTAGTAGATGCCGGCGAGCATGATCAGCGAAGACACCGGATCGCCGATCTGGAAGGTGATCGGCAGCAGCATGGCGATGGTGGCGGTGGCGCCGATGCCGGGCAGAACGCCGATGAGCGTGCCGAGCAGCACACCGATCAGGCAGAAGCCGAGATTGGCGATGGTCGAGGCGGTCGAGAAGCCGAGCGCGAGGTTGCTGAAGAGTTCCACTGAGATGTCCTCCTCAGAACGGCAGCCAGGGGCCGAAGCGCTGGAAGGGCAGGCCGAGCGCGTAGCTGAACACCATGACCGAGAACAGCGTCACCAGGGCGGAGAGCACGATCGCACCCAGCGGCTTCATGCGAGACGAGGCGAAGGCGGCGATCAGGCAGGTAATGAACAGCGACGGCACGAAGCCGAGCCCGCGCACGGTCAGTCCGAAGAAGACCGGCGCCGGCAGGATGAAGGCCATGCCACGCCAGGCGATCGGGCCGATGGGCTCTCCTGCAACGCGGGTTGCCTGGACGATGATGATGAGCCCGAGGAGAACCAGCACCAGCGACAGCACCAGCGGAAAGTAGCCGGGTCCCATGCGCAGCGAGGTGCCGAGTTCGAGCCCCAGTGACTGGTAGGCGAAGAAGGCGCCGGTCGCGGTGAGCAGCGCGCCGCAGGCTCCGTTGGTGGGATCTATGGAAAGCTTGTTCATCGGCTGATCGCCTCTTTGGATGGCTGGAAACGCCGCCCCTCATCCGCCTGCCGGCACCTTCTCCCCGTTATGACGGGGAGAAGGGACTTGGCATCAGCGGCCGCGCAGAAGTCGGCGACGCTGGCGAAGTGGTGTGCGGCAGTCTGCCTTCTCCCCGAAGGCGGGGAGAAGGGGCCGGCAGGCGGATGAGGGGCAGCTGTCGAAATCAGCGGTGCCCTTCCGCAACTGCCGTCCGGCCTTAGTCGGCGTACTGGCCCGCAGCCTCGATGATCGGCTTCCAGCGCGCGATCTCGCCTTCGAGCTTGGTCTTGAGCGCGGCCGGCGTGGCGTCGGCTTCCGGCGACGGCACGGTGCCGAGTTCGGCGAAGCGGGCCACGACGTTCGGGTCCTTGAGTGCCGCTTGCAGCGACTTCGACAGGCGCTCGGTCACCTCGGCAGGCGTGCCCTTCGGTGCATACACGCCGTGCCAGATGCCAACTTCCATGCCCTCCAGGCCGCCTTCCTTGGTGGTCGGCACGTCCTTCAGCACGTCGAGCCGGGCTGGCGAGGTCACGGCATAGGCCTTGATGGTGCCGCCCTGGATCTGCTTCGTGGTGTTGGTGGTCTGGTCGCACATGATGTCGACCTGGCCGCCCAGCAAGTCGGTCATCGCCGGGCCCGTGCCCTTGTAGGGAACGGTAACCAGCGGCGTACCGATGGAGCTCATGAACAGCATGCCGCACAGGTGCGACGCCGCGCCGATACCGGCATTGGCGACGGTGACGGTGTCCTTGTTGGCCTTGGCATAGTCGACCAGACCCTTGAGATCGGTCGGCTCGAGATCCTTGCGGGCGACGATCGTCATCGGAACTTCGGTGACGAGGCCGACATATTCGAAGGCGTTCAGCGTGTCGTAGGCGAGCTTGCGGTAGAGAGTGGCGCTGGTGGCCATGCCGATATGGTGGAGCAGCAGCGTGTAGCCGTCCGGATCGGCACTGGCGACGCGGCCGGCACCCAGCGTGCCACCGGCACCGCCGACGTTCTCGACGATGACCTGCTGGCCGAGGTCCTTGGACATCGATTCGGCGACGAGACGGGTGACGGTATCGGTCGGGCCGCCGGCCGAGAACGGAACGACGACGGTAATGGTGCGCTCGGGGTAGCTCTGCGCGTCAGCGGCGAGCGGGAAAATGGCAACGGTAGCGGCAGTCGCCAGCGAGGCGAAAAGTTTCTTCACGGATTTCCTCCCAGGGTCTTGTTCGTGACCTCCACCCGCGCCAACGACCCTCCCGGCACCGGCAGTGGATTGCCAATTAGGGCGAGGGCAGGCCGCGTTCCGCAACGTGCGTGATCGGTTGCCGGCGGCTAAAAGATGATCTCGGAGCAGGTGATGGGTGGAATCGGTAACATCGGCTTGGTGGCATGTGTGGAATTCCACACATCGGGTCGGCTTTACCCGTCGAAGCCTTCGATGCCACTGATGCGATTCTTGTCGAGGCCGTAGCGCTGCATCTTCTCGTAGAGGGTCTTGCGCGAAATTCCGAGGGTCTCGTAGACCGGCTTGAGGCTGCCGCCATGGGCGAGCAGGGCGGCGGCGATTGCGTTCTTTTCAAACTCGGCGACACGGTCGGCCAGCTTTTCCGCCGAACCGTTGGTCTCCGCTTCCGCGGGCTGCTGCAGGCCGAGGCCGAGCACGAAGCGGTCGGCCGCATTGCGCAATTCGCGCACGTTGCCCGGCCAGTCGCGACGGGCGACATCCGCCACGACCTGCGCCGGCACCTCGACGGCGTCGCGCCGGTAGCGCGCGGTGGCCTCCCGCACCAGCTGGAGAAAGAGCAGCGGCACGTCCTCGCGGCGCGTCGCCAGGTCGGGCATGCGCAGGGTCACTACGTTGAGGCGATAGAGCAGGTCGGCGCGGAAGCGGCCGGCCGCGGCTTCAGCGTCGAGATCGGCCTTGCTGAGGGCGATGAAGCGCACATCGAGGGGAATGGTCTCGTTGGAGCCGAGCCGGGTGATGACCCGCTCCTGGATGACCCGCAGCAGCTTTGCCTGCAGGTCGGCTGGCATGGAGCCTATCTCGTCGAGCAGTACGGTGCCGCCGCGCGCGTGCTCGAACTTGCCGTAGCGGGGGCGTAGCGCGCCGGGGAAAGCACCGGCCTCGTGGCCGAAGAGCTCGCTTTCGATGAGGGTCGCGGGCAGGGCGGCGCAATTGATGGCGACGAACGGCCTGGTTGCGCGGCTGCTGATGTCGTGCAGGGCGCGCGCAGCAACTTCCTTGCCGGTGCCGGTGTCGCCGATGATCAGCACGTCGGCATCGGTGGCTGCGACAGCCCTGAGCTTGTAGCGCAGGTCGACCATGACCTGGCTGCGGCCGGGCAGCCGGGCCTCGATGTCGTCGCGCTTGCCGGCGACCGCGCGCAGTTCGCGGTTCTCGAGGACCAGCTTGCGGCGGTCGATGGCGCGGGCGGCCATTTCGACGAGATGCTGCGTGACGAAGGGTTTCTCGACGAAATCATAGGCGCCTTCGCGCATGGCGCGGACGGCGAGCTGGACGTCGCCGTGACCGGTGAACAGGATGACCGGGATGTCGGCGTCGATCTCGCGGATGCGGCCCATGAGCGTCATACCGTCCATGCCCGGCATGCGGATGTCGGAGATGACCACTCCGTTGAAGCCCTGCGTGATGAAGTCGAGGGCGCCTTCGGCGGAGGCGGTTTCCTGAACGGTGAAGCCGGCGAGGTCGAGCGACTGTGCCGTCGAGCGGCGCAACTCGTCCTCGTCCTCGACGAGCAGGACGACGGGTGGCTTCATTCCGCCGCCTCGCGGACGGACGATCTCGCTGCGTCGAGTTCGATTGTGAACAAGGCCCCGCCTTCCGGATGATTCACCACGCCAAGACTCCCTCCGAAGTCCTTGACGATATTGTAGGAAATCGAAAGGCCCAATCCAAGGCCCTTGCCGACGCCCTTGGTAGAGAAGAACGGGTCGAAGATGCGGTCTGCGACTGCGGCTGGCACGCCCGGCCCATGGTCGCGGATGGAAATGGTGACCTTGCCGCCCTTGCGGCGGGCCGAAAGCTCGATGCGCCGGTCGGCACGGCCCTCGACGGCGTCGGCGGCGTTGGTGATGATGTTGACCAGGACCTGCTGCAGGCGCACCGACCCGGCCTTGACCGCTAATGGCGTCTGTCCGAGGTCGACCATCAGGGTGGCATCAGCCGCCTTGAGCCGCCAGGCCACGATCTCCTGGGTGTCGCGCACGACCTCGTCGAGGCCGACCGCCCCGAGCTTCTGGTTGGGCTTGCGGGCGAAGTTCCTGAGATGCCGGCTGATGGACGCCATGCGGTCGGCGAGGCTCGAAATACGCGAGATGTTGTCGCGCGCTTCATCGATGCGGGCACGTTCGATCAGCACCGCCGCATTGTCGGCATAGGTTTTCACCGCCGCGAGCGGCTGGTTGAACTCATGCGACAGCGCTGCCGACATCTGCCCGAGTGCTGCGAGCTTGCCGGCCTGGATGAGGTCTGCCTGGGTCTGGCGCAACTGCTGCTCGGTGGCCCGCCGCTCGGCGACCTCCGTCTCCAGCCGGGTGTTGACGAGCGCGAGGTCGGAGGTGCGCTCCTCGACCCGGCGTTCGAGTTCGTGCTGGGCCGACTGCTGCAACTGCAGGCGCTCGGCGAGGCGGGCGCGTCGCTGCAGGATCACCGCGCCGCCCAGCGTGGCGAGGCTGAGCGCGAGCAGGGCGGAAATCACGGCGGTCAACGCCTGGGCATGGGCGGAGGACGTGTCGGCGAGGACGCGAACGGTCCACCCTTCTTCCGGCATTTCCTCCGCGAGTTCGATGAATTCGCGCGTCCGTCCGCCTTCCTCGACGCGCATCAGCGGATGGCCGCCTTCCGATTTCGCTTTGCTGACGGGCAATTCGCGCAGCATCTCGTCGGCGTAGCGGCGCGACGCCTCGGTGCGCGCCAGGCGCTCGGGCGTCAGCGGCAGGAGACCGGCGTAGAGCCACTGCGGCCGCCCGGTCATGAAGATGATGCCCTCGGGATCGGTGACGATGATCTCCTGCTCGCCCCCTTTCCACGAGGACTCGATGCCGTCGATGTCGACCTTGAAGACGACGACGCCTCGGATCTCCATGCCGATCCGGATCGGGGAGGAAAAATAGTAGCCGCGCTTCAGCGACGTCGTGCCGAGAGCGAAGAAGCGCCCGAGATTGCCGCGGATCGCGTCCTGGTAGTAGGGACGGTAGGAGAAGTTCTCGCCGACGAAGCTGATCGGCTGGTCGTAGTTGCTGGCTGCAATGGTGTCGCCGCCGGGGGTCAGGACGTAGATATCCGAAGACTTGAGCAGCGCGTTGATTTCCTTCAGGTAATCGTTGGCGCGGGCGCGCAGCCAGGCATTGTCCGGGTCGCTGACGAGGTCCTTGATGTCGTCATGATCGGCGATGAGTTCGGGCAGCGGCTCGTAGCGGCTCATGTGGCCGGCGAGGGCGGCGACGGCGAGGCGCAACGTCGTCTCGCCGCGCGCGGCGGCCTCGTCCATGTACATGCGGCGGCAAGCCTGCCGCCGAGGACGACGATCGCCAGCGCGAGAGCGGCAAGGGCAAGGCCGGGCAGGACCCAGCGGCGACCTCTAAGAAACTGCGGCATCGGTTGGAGCTAACCCATCTTCGGGGTCCGAAGTATAGCGGCGCGTGGCAACGAGACAACCAAGCCCCTGTTTTCCCGCGCGGCATTCGCTACAGTCGAGGTGAAAGAACACAGGATTCCCCCGACATGCCCAAGACCGTACGCTTCGCCAAGCCGCTTCCGTGGACAGAGACCGCACCGCAACTGGTCGATGTCGCCGTGGGGCGCAAGCCGGCCGACCTCGTCGTACGCAACGGCCGCTGGGTCAACGTGCACTCGGGCGAGATCATTGCCGGCACCGACATCGCCATCGTGGCGGGCCGCTTTGCCTATTGCGGGCCCGACGCCAGCCACGCCATCGGCGAGGGCACCAAGGTTGTCGATGCCGGCGGCCGCTACCTGGTGCCGGGGCTGTGCGACGGCCACATGCATGTCGAGAGCGGCATGGTGACGGTGACTGAGTTCTCCCGGGCGGTCATCCCGCACGGGACCACCTCGATGTTCATCGACCCGCACGAGATCGCCAACGTGCTGGGCCTCGAGGGCGTGCGCCTGATGCACGACGAGGCGCTGGCCATGCCGATCAACGTGCACGTGCAGATGCCGTCCTGCGTGCCTTCGGCGCCGGGACTGGAGAATGCGGGTGCGGTGCTGACTGTCGAGGACGTTGCCGAGGCGATGACCTGGGAAAACATCATCGGGCTCGGCGAGGTGATGAATTTTCCGGGCGTTGCCGCGAACAATCCGGTGATGTCGGGCGAGATCGCCGAAACCGTGAAGGCCGGAAAGACCGTCGGCGGCCACTATGCCTCGCCCGATCTCGGCCTGCCGTTCCACGGCTATGTCGCCGGCGGGCCTGAGGATGACCACGAGGGCACCCGCGCCGAGGACGCCATTGCCCGCGTGCGCCAAGGCATGAAGGCGATGCTGCGCCTGGGGTCGGCCTGGTACGATGTCGCAACCCAGATCAAGGCCGTGACCGAGATGGGCATCGACCCTAGGAACTTCATCCTCTGCACCGACGACAGCCATTCCGGCACTCTGGTGCATGACGGCCACATGGACCGTGTCGTGCGCCATGCCATCCAGCAAGGCCTGAAGCCGGTGACGGCGATCCAGATGGCAACGATCAACACCGCCCAGCATTTCCGGCTGGAGCGCGAGATCGGCTCGATTGCCCCGGGCAGGCTGGCCGACCTCCTGATCGTCTCCGACCTGGCCGATCTCAGCATCGACGAGGTCTATGCCCGCGGCGTCCGCGTGGCCAAGGCGGGCAAGCTCGACATCGACATTCCCGCCTACGCCTATCCGGCGCAGGCCAAGAACACGGTGAAGCTCGGCAAGAAGCTTGCCGCCGGCGATTTCGACATCAAGGCGCCGGAGGGAGCCAACGAGGTGCGGGTGCGCGTCATCGGCGTGATCGAGAACCAGGCGCCGACGCGCGCGCTGGAGGCGGACCTTCCGGTCGAGAGCGGGCTGGTCGGCATGGACCGCCGCAACGACGTCTGCCAGATCGCGCTCGTCGAGCGTCATCGCGGCACGGGCGCGGTGACCAACGCCTTCGTTTCCGGCTTCGGCTACGTCAAGGACTGCGCCATCGCCTCGACTGTGGCCCACGACAGCCACCACATGATCGTCGTCGGCACCAACAAGGCCGACATGGCGCTTGCGGCCAACCGGCTGGGCGAAGTGGGCGGCGGCGTGGTGCTGTTCTCGGAAGGCAAGGAACTGGCGCGTGTGGAGATGCCGATCGCCGGACTGATGTCGGACGAGCGCGCCGAGATCGTCGCTGCCAAGGCGGACAAGTTGGTGCGAGCCATGCAAGACATGGGTTGCAGCCTCAACAACGCCTACATGCAGCACTCGCTGCTGGCGCTGGTGGTCATCCCCGAACTGCGCATCTCGGATGTCGGGCTGGTCGACGTGACGACCTTCGAGAAGGTCGACCTTTTCGTCTGAAGGCGTTGCCGACGCTTTGTCGGAGGGCGCCTAACGATGGGGCCGTGTCGGCCCCACTCGTATTTCGTGGCCCTGCGAACGGGCAGGGCGCACCCTACATCAGTCCGCCGAGCATGTTGATGCGATCGGTGACCTCGCGGTCGCTGGCAAAGCCGTCGTCCGAGCGCAGGCGCTGGCCAAGGAGCCGAACCATCTCCGGATTGTCCGCGAACTTGGTGTGGTTGAACGCGTCGCCGCTCTTGGTGTCGGACAGGTCGACTGCGATCACGCCATAGTCGGCGAGGTCGGCAGCATTCTTGTATTCGCCGAGGCGCGGCTTGGAGCCGGCGATGAGCCCGGACAGCTTCAAGGCGCGGTCGTCGTCCGACAGCATCAGGAAGAACGGCTTCGCCGGCTTGCCGTAGCGGCGCATCTGGCTCTTGAAGACGTCGACATCGATGTCGGGCGAGGCAAGTACGACGTCGCCCAGCTTGCCGCCGAGGTCGCGGTCGCCGGTAATCGCGAGCTGACGCAGTGCTTCCATGGTGACCCAGGTGCCCATCGAATGCGCGACGATGTCGATGCGGCGCGCACCTGACTGGGCCAGCATGCGCAACGTCGCCTCGAGTTGGTCGCGGGCAACCGACGCGCTTTCCTTGTCGTAGACGTAGTCGGCCGTGCTGCCACCCGAGGCCCAGGAGAACAGCACCGGTGTGCCGGTGTAGCCCGAATCCTGTGCGATCTGGGTGGCGCGGTAAACACCGGCGTCGAACGAGGTGTTGTAGCCGTGTACGAAGACCATGGCCCGGCCGCCGCGCGCGGCGATGTCGGCGCTGAGCGCCTTGGAGAATTCGGGCTGCGTTTCAAAGGTAACGGCGTCGGTGGCCGTAAAGTACTTGCTCGGATCGGCCTCCTTGCCCTTCTTGCGCAACTCGATCTGACCGACCTTGTGAATCTGAGGCACGGTGACGTTGACGCGGGCGAAATTGAGCATCGCCGAACGGTCGCGGGCGAATACCTGCTTGTCGTCGGCGGCGCGCTCGCGCGTCGAGGCGATGAAGATGGCATGGTTGCCGGCGATTTCAGAGACCGGGACGTTGACGACCGCGCCCGTCAACAGCTCGCCCGAAGGCTGGTTGATGCAACCGGAAAGCAGGAGGGCGGCAATGACAAGCGAGTACTTGGACGGCGACACTTTTATGATCTCTCTGACGGGCAAGGCGTACAGCGTGCCTCTTCCGGACCGGCTGATAGTGGCGGAAGTAAGTCGGGTCCAGCCGAAAAGGCGTGCAGTGCAGCAAGTCTGTCGCCAGGTGTTGCGCGAATGCCAAAATCGTGGCGGAAACAGGGACTTCCGCTGCGCAGTTCGCGAAATCAGCGGCCCCAGAAAGTCGGGGTGAAGATGACCAGCACGGCGAGGATTTCGAGACGACCGAGCAGCATCGCGGCCGACGAGATCCACTTTGCGGCGTCCGGCAGGGACGAGAAATTGCCGACCGGACCGATGATCGGCCCGAGGCCCGGGCCGACATTGGTGAGCGCGGTCAGCACGCCGGTCATGGACGTGACGAGATCGAGCCCGGTTGCTGCCATGAGCACTGTGCCGATAGCCCAGATCACGAAGAACGAGGCGATGAAGAGAACCACTGCGCGCTGCATGTCGGCATCGACGACGCGATCGCCATAACGGACCGGCGTGACCGAATTGGGATAGATGAGCCGGCGCAGGCCGTTTGCCATGAGTTCATACAGGATCAGGAAGCGGTAGGCCTTGATGCCGCCTGTGGTGGAGCCCGAGCAGCCGCCCAGGAAGGTGGCGACGAAGATGCAGGCCACGGCGAACGGCCCCCACAGGCTGTAGTCGTCGCTGGCAAAGCCGGTCGTCGAGATCACCGACATGAAATTGAAGGCGGAGTGGGTCAGTGCCGTCAGGAACGGCATCCCGGTGCGGACGCTGAGATAGACGGCGACCGCAACCGCGAAGACGACACAGTAGCCGGCAAAAACCCTGATCTGCGGGTCGCGCAGCGCGTCGAGGCGGCCGCGCACGGCAAACAGGATCATGATCGAGAAGGGCAGGCTGCCGATGAACATGAAGAATGTGCCGACCCACAGGATCGCCGGCTGGCCTGCGTAGCGGATGAAGGAGGTGTCGCTGGTCGCCATGCCGCCGGTGGCCAGCGTGGACATCGCATGGTTGATGGCATCGAACCCGCTCATGCCGGCGGCTGCATAGGCAATAGCACAGGCGGTGACGAGCGCCGTGTAAATGCTGATGAGGCTGACGGCGAAGGTGTGGAAGCGTTCGAACGGGCGCTGCTCGATGTCGGACGACTCGATCTTGAAGTAGGACACGCCGCCGATGTTCAGGAACGGCAGCAGGAACAGGCCGAGCGCGATGACGCCGAGGCCGCCCATGTAGTTGAGCAGTGACCGCCAGATGAGGACGCCGGGCGGGGCGGTGTCGAGCCCGTTGATGACGGTGGAGCCGGTGGTGGTGATGCCGGAAACAGATTCGAAGAAGGCGTCCGTCACGCTGAGCTGCAACGACGAGGTCATGAACGGCACCGCGCCGGCGATTGCCAGCGTCAGCCACAACAAATTGACCAGCAGGAAACCGAACCGCGTGTTGGCCGGCGGCTTGCGCCCCTGGGTGGCCAGCGCGATCGCCAGCGCCAGGCCGCCCATGAACATTGCCGTGAAGGCGAAGGAGCGCCAGTCGTCGTTGCCGTAGAAGAGGTCGACGGCGGCCGGGATGAGCATCGCCACCGAAAGATAGATGGCAAAGACCGCCGCAACGTGGATCGCGGCGCGGACGGCTATTCTGTTCACCGGGACCTTCCCCCAAGATTGTCGCGGCAGGCCGCCGATCCGGCGCGGGCAGCCCGCGGGAGCCGGACAGTGGCTTCGCGCCTTCGAATATGCAATAGCGCATGCGAGCGGGCCACAGCATTTGCCCGGCCGAGTTCAGGAGTGCCATCGCCATGACCAGTTTTTCCGCAAGGGTTGCACTGGCGGCCGAGGCAGTTCGACAGCTCTTTCCAGAAACGCCCCTGCAGCTGAACGACTATCTGTCGCGCAAGACCGGCGCACGGGTGCTGCTCAAGCGTGAAGACCTGACACCGGTTCGCTCCTACAAGATTCGCGGCGCGCTGAACTTCTTCCGCAAGGCGCTGTCGGCCGGCGACCATGCGGAACTGTTCGTTTGCGCCTCCGCCGGCAACCATGCGCAGGGATTTGCCTTCGTGTGCCGCCACTTCGGCAAGAAGGGCGTGGTCTTCATGCCCGTCACGACCCCGCAGCAGAAGATCGACAAGACCAAGCTGTTCGGCGGCGAGTTCGTCGAGATCAGGCTGGTGGGCGACTTCTTCGACGACTGCCTGCGGGCGGCAATGGAATTTGCCGATCATTCCGGCGGCCACATGGTGCCGCCCTTCGATCACAAGGACATCATCGAGGGGCAGGCGACGGTCGGCCTCGAGATCGCGGCGCAGATGCCAGGAGGCCGCGCACCTGACATGGTCCTGTTGCCGGTTGGCGGCGGCGGGCTTGCCGCCGGCGTCACACGCTATTTTGCCGATATCGGAAGCGAGCCGCGCTTCGTGTTCTGTGAACCTGCCGGTGCCCCGAGCCTCCGGGACAGCCTCGCCAGCGGCAAAAGGGTGAAGCTCGCCAAGGTAGACAACTTCGTCGACGGCGCCGCCGTCGCCGAGATCGGCCGAGAGCCGCTCCGGCACCTCAAGGATTTCCCGGCCGAGGCGGTGAGGTTGGTTCCGGAGAACCGGCTGTGCGCGACCATGGTCGAGATGCTGAACGTCGAGGGCGTCGTGCTGGAGCCGGCGGGTGCGCTCGCGATCGATGCGCTCAAGGATTTCCCGAAGAAGGACCTGAAGGGCAAGACAGTGGTCGCCGTGGTTTCAGGCGGCAACTTCGACTTCGAGCGGCTGCCGGACGTCAAGGAGCGCGCCCTGCGCTTCGAGGGGCTGAAGAAGTATTTCGTCATCCGCTTTCCCCAGCGCCCCGGCGCGCTGCGCGATTTCCTCGAATTGCTGGGCCCCGACGACGACATCACCCGCTTCGAATATCTCAAGAAGTCGGCGCGCAACTTCGGCTCCGTCCTGATCGGCATCGAGACCAAGGACAGGCGCAACTTCGACCTGCTCAAGGCGCGTTTCGACGTCGAGGGCGTGCAGTATCACGACATCACCGACAACGAGACGCTCGGCGGCTTCATCATATGACCGTGTTCGTCGCGCTGTTCTCCGGCATCAATGTCGGCGGCAACCGCATCGTGAAGATGGCAGAGCTGAAGGCTTTCTTCTGCGAACTCGGCTTCGAGGACGTGGCGACCTACATACAGAGCGGCAACGTTGTATTTGCGGCCGGTGACGGGGACGCTGCAGGTCTGACGACCAGGCTGGAGAAGGCTTTCGAGCAACGCTGGGGATTTCACTCGCGCATCATGGTGCGTGACGCGGCCTGGCTCGAGCGGCTGGTGGCGGAAAACCCGTATCCCGAGGTTGCCGGGGATCATACCAAGCTGCACGCCTATGCGCTGGAGCGTACCCCCACGGTCGAAGAGATCGCGCCTCTCGCCGAACGCTGCACCGGCCCGGAGCGTTTCGAGGCCAGGGGCGACGCTCTCTACCTGCATGCGCCAGACGGGTTGGGGAAGTCTAAGTTTGCGGAAGTGCTGCCGCGCGTGCTCAAGGTTCCAGGCACGGCGCGCAACTGGCGCACCGTGCTGGCCTTGCTCGACATGGCGCGCGGCGCCTGACCTTTACCAGGCGCCGGTGTTCGGCATCGACAGCCACGGCTCGGCCGGGGCCTTGCGCTCACCCTTCTGCAGCAGCTCGATCGAGATGCCGTCAGGCGACCTGACGAAGGCCATGTTGCCGTCACGCGGCGGACGGTTGATGACCACGCCCTTGTCCATCAGGTTCTGGCAGGTGGCGTAGATGTCGTCGACCTCGTAGGCGAGGTGGCCGAAGTTGCGGCCGCCCTTGTAGTCTTCCGGATCCCAATTGTAGGTGAGTTCCAGAAGCGGCGCCTGCACGCTTGTCCCGCCATGCTCGTCCTCGGAAGCAGCCAGGAAGATCAGCGTGTAGCGGCCCTTCTCGTTGGTGCTGCGGCGGACCTCCTTCATTCCGAGCTTGTTGCAGTAGAAGTCGAGGGAGGCGTCGACGTCGGTGACGCGGACCATGGTGTGCAGATAGCGCATCGCTGTTCCTCAGCTGTTTGGGTTGGCCGATACATAGGGCGACCCGGCCACGCTCGGCAACCGCGCGAGGGACATTTGCCGTAAGGCAGATGCCCGGCTTTCTATATTCCAGTGACTAAGATGAAAAATGGCTGGGCGGCCCTTGCGCATGAGCAAAGTGCAAGTGTTAATCTTACGTCAAGAATCAGTAATGGCGTTTGCAAGGAAAGGGGGCGTTCTATGGGGGAAAAGGCCTCTCTCTTTATGCAGGACACGGTTCGGGATGCCGTCGCGGATGACGGCACCGATCTCGGCCTGTTCGAGATCTCTGGCGCCATCAAATGGTTCGACGTGGCCAAGGGCTACGGCTTCATTCTTCCCGACGGCGGCGGTGCCGCCGATGTTCTCCTCCACGTCACCTGCCTGCGCCGCGACGGCTTCCAGACCGCACTCGAGGGTGCGCGCGTCGTCTGCCTGGTCAAGCAGGGCGATCGCGGACTTCAGGCTTTCCGCGTTCTCTCCATGGACACCTCCACGGCCGTTCATCCGGCCGAGATGCAGGAGCAGCGCACGCACGTCGCGGTAACAGCCGAAAGCGGGCTCGAGCGTGCCCTGGTCAAGTGGTTCAACCGCACCAAGGGCTTCGGGTTCCTTTCGCGCGGCGACGGCACCGAGGACATCTTCGTCCACATGGAAACGTTGCGCCGCTACGGCGTGACCGAACTGCGGCCCGGCCAGGTGGTCCTCGTCCGTTACGGACGCGGCGACAAAGGCCTTATGGCTGCCGAAATTCACCCCGATCTAGGAACATTGCCGGTCGCGCACTGAAGACGGTCAGCGCGATCGACGGCAAGTGTTCGAACTTTTGCCGGTCGTGCTGTGGCCGGACGCGGGGGAATCGATGAACAGACGCAAATTCCTGATGGGTGGCGCGATCGGCGCCGCGCTGATCGCTATGGCCGCGGCCACGTCCTTCGGCTTGACCACGGCGAGCCTCGCCGAAAGCCAACCGATGGCGCTTCCCGCCGATCCGGAGGCGCTGGTTGCGGTGACGGCCAAGGGCGAGGTTCGCTTCCGCATCGAGGTTGCCGACGAACCGGCCGAAAGATCGATGGGCCTGATGTTCCGCACCGACCTGGGCGACGACCAGGGCATGCTCTTCGTGTTCGACGAGACCCAGCCGGTCGGTTTCTGGATGAAGAACACGCCGCTGCCGCTCGACCTGCTGTTCATCGGCGAGGACGGTAAGGTGCGCGATATCCAGCAGGGCGTGCCCTTCTCGGAAGCGGTCATCGCGGCGGACGAACCGGTGCGCTTTGTGCTGGAGCTCAAGGCGGGCACGGCCGAGAAGAATGGCATCAGGGACGGCGACCAGCTAAAGCACCGCGTCATCACCAAGGCCGGCGCGGCCAATCCCGGATAGACGATACATGGCAGTCCAGCATTTCTCCCACGACGGCTTCGATCTGGCTTTCCTCGACCAGCCGCCTTCTGCGGCGGGCAGCGGGGAACCGGTGCTGATGATCCATGGCTTCGCCTCGAGCCATTACGTCAACTGGGTGTCGCCCGGCTGGTTCAAGACATTGAGCGAAGCCGGCTACCGCGCCATCGCGCTCGACAATCGCGGCCATGGCCTGTCGTCGAAAAGCTATGAAGAGGCCGACTACACGCCTCCCAAGATGGCAAGCGACGCGGTGGCGCTTCTCGATCATCTCGGCATCGAACGCGCTCATGTCATGGGGTATTCGATGGGCGCGCGCGTTTCGGCGTTCCTGGCGCTGGAAGCACCGGAGCGCGTGGCGACGCTGGTGTTCGGCGGACTGGGCATCGGCATGGTCGACGGCGTCGGCGACTGGGACCCGATCGCCGATGCGCTGCTGGCCGAGGACCCCGAGAGCATCACCCATCGCCGCGGCAAGTCGTTCCGCGCCTTTGCCGACCAGACGCGCAGCGACAGGCGGGCGCTAGCCGCTTGCATCGCCACCTCGCGCGAGCTTTTGACCGAGGACGACATGTCCCGCATCACCCAGCCGACGCTGGTGGCGGTCGGCACAACCGACGACATCGGCGGCTCGGCTGCCGACCTGGCGGCACTGATGCCGAACGCTCAGAGCTTCGACATCGAAGGCCGCGACCACATGCTCGCCGTCGGCGACCGCACCTTCAAGAAGCGCGTGCTGGAGTTTTATGCCGAGCATCCGCTCTGAGCGAGATGGTCAATCTCCTCGTCACTTACCTGGAGATGACGCAACGCCCTGACGGAGAGCCGCTTCCGCAGCCGATTGCTGGCATACGGATCGAACGGGAACACCTGAGGCCGTCCGACTATCTGACGCTGTATCGCCGTGTCGGCGAGCCGCTTCAGTGGGATC
Organism: Mesorhizobium sp. SCN 65-20; assembly: GCA_001724355.1. Classification (GTDB taxonomy): domain Bacteria; phylum Pseudomonadota; class Alphaproteobacteria; order Rhizobiales; family Rhizobiaceae; genus Aminobacter. The sequence goes on from MEEF01000010.1 coordinate 82,799, forward strand.
AGCGATTGCACATGCCAGCCGAGGCGCTTGAAGCACTGCTCGGAGACGATGGCGTGCATGTGTATGTTCTGCGTATTGACGGTCAGGCCGCAGGATTCTGCGAGTTCGTGGCTGTCGGCCAGCCAGACGTCGAGCTTACGCATTTCGGGCTGGCCCCTGAACACCAGAGTAGAAAACTTGGCCCCTATCTGCTCGACCATTCCTTGCGAGCGATCTGGGAACTGGCGCCAAAACGCATTTGGTTGCACACCGACACGAACGATCATCCACATGCTCAAAAGGTGTACCACCGAGCTGGTTTCCGGCCGTTCATACAGCGCATGGAGAATTTTGAGGACTGAGCAACTGGCTCAGCTGCTCAACCTGGCCAGCGACCGCGACATATTCTCCCGTGCCTGCGTGTCGAAGCGTTCGGCGAAGATATCGGTGTGGAAGATTCGCGGTCTTGCTAGGAAGCTCTTCAGTACGGCTGCGCGGCCGGCGCGCCAGTCTTCGTAGCTGACCCAGCCATATTCACGCCGGACGGCAGCTTCGTAAGCCTCGAACGCTTCAGCCGGCGCGCCGAGGATCGACAGGTCCATGTCCAGGAACAGGGCCGCGTCTTGCCGTGCCGTCCCGTCCTCGAACTCCGGGATCTGATGTGCGGCGGTGGCTTCGATCATCTTTACGATGCGGGCGAGGCGAGGGGCATCGACGTGCCCTCTGAGTCTGTCGGCGGCGAGGGCGGCGCTGGCCGCCTCGTTGTCCTTGCGGCGGCTGTCGTAGATCGCGTCGTGGAACCAGATGGCGGCCTCGACGGCATCGGGATCGGCGAAAGCCTGGCGGTGCTCCCCGAGCAAAGAGAGCAGCGCCTCGATATGCCTGACGCCATGATAATGGCGGTCGGGCGCCTGGTAGAGCGCTGTCAGTTCGGCTTTCGTTGCGGCGTCGACCAGCGACATCGGTCAGCGTCCCTTGAAATGCGGTGCTCTGCGGGCATGGAAGGCGGCGCGGCCCTCGGCATAGTCTTCGCTGAGGAACGTGGCGTCGCCGAGTGCCTGCGCAATGGCTGCCTCCGCCGGATCGTGGCTCAGTGCGGCGCGGATTGCGGCTTTCGACGCCCGTATGGACATGGGCGCGTTGCCGGCGATCGTCCTGGCGATCTGCTCGATACGGGCGTCGAACTCGGCTTCTTTGACGGTCTCCAGCAAGAACCCGGCGGCGAGGGCGGCTGTCGCGTCGATCCTGCCGGCGGTGTAGGTGAGGTAGCGCGCCATCTGCGGCCCGGCGGACCAGACGATGTCGCCCATCGCGTCCTGCGGATAGGCGAGGCCGAGACGCCCGGCCGGCACCGAAAACTGTGCGTCAGGCGTGGCGATCCTGAGATCGCAGGCGGCGGCGAGGCCGAATCCGCCGCCGAAGCAGATGCCGCGGATCGCGGCGATCACCGGCACGGCGCAGTTGCGAAGTGCCGCGAAAGCAGCGGAATTGGTGGCCTCGTAGGTGCGGGCGCTTTCGGCCGTCCCGCGCAAGGTGTCGAACTCGGAGATGTCCGCACCGGCGGAAAAGTCCTGGCCCTTGCCGCGCAGCACGATCACGTGGGCACTGCCGCTGTCCGACAGCCGGCCGAGGATTGACGCCAGATCGACCCACATGGCCTGCGTGATCGCGTTCTTTCGCGACGGACGGTTGATGGCAATGGTGGCGACGCCGTCTTTAGTGCTCACCTGCAGCGGTTCGGTTTCCATGGCGTCTTGAATATCCGTGAACCTGGTCCATCTGAAGCGGCACGAACGAAACGATCTGAACGACCGCTAAGGAAAATTGAGTTCAATCGTGCTAACATGTGGCTTATATGTCCCGCGCGGGAATGCACAAGCCGACAGTGAACGGAGACCGTCGATGAACACCATATCCGCTGTGCGGCACGGGTCGCTGAAGCCTGTCGACCCGATCTGGCAATCGGTGCGCGACGAGGCTGCGGACGCGGTGGCGGGCGACCCTCTGCTGGCGGCATTCCTGTATGCCACGATCCTGAACCAGGATACGCTGGAAGAGGCGGTCATCCATCGCCTCGCGGAACGGCTGGCGCACCAGGACCTCGGCGCCGATCTCCTGCGCCAGACCTTCTATGCCATGCTGGAAGACCGGCCGGAGTGGAGCGAGACGGTCCGCACCGACATCCAGGCCTATTACGACCGCGACCCGGCCTGCGACCGCTATCTGATGCCGGTGCTCTATTTCAAGGGCTTCCACGCGATCCAGACGCACAGGCTGGCGCATTGGCTGTGGAACCGCGGCCGCAAGGATTTCGCGCTCTACCTGCAGAGCCGCTCTTCTTCCGTGTTCCAGACCGACATCAACCCGGCTGCGCGCATGGGCAAGGGCATCTTCATCGATCATGCCACCGGGCTGGTGGTCGGCGAGACTGCCGTCATCGAGGACGACGTGTCGATCCTGCACGGCGTGACCCTCGGCGGCACTGGCAAGACCGGCGGCGACCGTCATCCCAAGGTGCGATACGGCGTGCTCATTGGCGCCGGAGCCAAGATCCTCGGCAACATCGAAATCGGTCATTGCGCCAAGATCGCGGCCGGCTCGGTGGTGCTCTCGCCCGTGCCGCACAACAAGACGGTCGCGGGTGTGCCCGCGCGCGTGGTGGGCGAAACCGGCTGCGACCGCCCGTCGAGCCAGATGGACCAGTTGCTGCCGTCGCAAAGCATGGATCACGTCGTCAGTTTCGACATCTGATGTTCGTCGGCTTGTGCCGCTTGCGCATAATGCGTGAATTGCGAGATGCAGGCGGCGCGTTGCCTTTACATTGCCATGTCGAGCGTGTCAGAAGCGCCTCTCTCAAACGACAAGCCGGAGAAGCCAGTTGAAGCCGGAAGAAATCCGAAAGCTCGACGCTTATTTCAAGCGCCAGTTCCAGAACCCGAACCTCCAGGTCAAGGCTCGCCCGCGCAAGGACGACTCGGCAGAGGTCTATATCGGGGACGAATTCCTCGGCATCGTCTTCAAGGACGAAGACGACGGCGACTACAATTTCTCGATGGCGATCCTCGACGTCGATCTGTAAGGCCGAGCGGCCGACCGACGCCGCGCGCCTGACGCGCGGCCGTCACCTCTCGCGCAGCATCATGTTCGCACGGGCGACCACCGCCTCGTCGAGCGCGCGCCAATCTCCCAACAGTTCACGCGGAAACCTGTAGGTCAGGCTGAGGTCCTTGCCGACGAAAACGTCGCGTTCGCAGGGCGCCAGCGATTCATCGGCTTCGACCCCGTTGAGACAGCGTGCCACGAAAGCGGGCTCGCCCGGGCGGGCCGCCACTGCCAGAACCTCGTTGAGATAGCCGGAGTTTTCGGTGAACCCGAAGAGCGTTGTTCCGTCCGGGCCCGGCACGCCCGGCTTGACGGTAAGCGCGTCATAGATCGGACCGAGCCGGCCGCTCATGTCGCGCTTCATGGTGCGCGGCTCGAAGGTGAGGAAGACGATGCGCTTGCTGCCGTCGGTATTGTTGAACGCGGCGCGGGCTGTTTCGCTGTAGCCGTCCATCTCCGGCCAGCGGAGGAAGAGGTCGAGCCGGTCGGCGATGCCGTCATGCCGGGCCTTTTCGAAGCGGATCGTGTTGGCGGGGGCGGAGACCACATCGTCGTCGATGACGATCTCGCGCAGGCTTGTGTCGTCGCTGTAGCCAGCCAGTGCGATCGAATGCCCGAACCATCGGCCGCCGGCGCTGATCGCGACCGAGAGCGCCGCAAGCACGGCGAAGCCGTAAAAGACCTTCACTGCCAGTGCGGAGTTGACGACCTCGAAGCCGGGGGTATCCGTCGCCTGCTGTTTCATCGATGTCTCCGGGGTGCCCGGCCTTCCTGTCGGCTGGGGAAGCGGAAGGCCGACGTGCCGGCTTCCGCTGTCGGGCCGTGGCCTGAGGCGGCGGCCCGATGCGCGATCACATTGCGCGCCTATGGTTAATGGCGCGTTAAGAGTTGCGGCGGGCTTGCCTGACGCCAAGCCAATCCATAGGTTGCGCCCGACCAAGGAAGGGATTTGCCATGCCGCTCTACGCACTCGACGGGATCGAACCGCAATTCGAGGACCGCGACAGCAACTGGATCGCACCGGACGCGGCTGTGGTGGGCGATGTCCGGATCGCCCGTGACGTAGGCATATGGTTCGGCGCCGCGATCCGTGGCGACCGCGAGCCGATATCGATCGGTGCCGGCAGCAACATCCAGGAGCACACGGTGATGCACACCGATCCGGGATATCCGCTGACCGTCGGCGAGGGCTGCACCATCGGGCACCGCGCTATCCTGCACGGCTGCACGGTGGGCGACAACAGCCTGATCGGCATGGGAGCGATCGTGCTCAACGGTGCCAGGATCGGCCGCAACTGCCTGGTGGGCGCGGGCGCGCTAGTGACCGAAGGCAAGGAGTTTCCGGACAACTCGCTGATCGTCGGTTCGCCCGCCAAGGTGATCCGGACCCTCGACGATGCCGCCGCCGATCGTCTGCGCAAGTCAGCCCAGGATTATGTCCAGAACCAGAAGCGTTTCAGGGCCGGCCTTAGCAAGGTCGCCGATTAAGTCGTATGACCCGGCTGGCGAGCCGGGTCACGCTCTCGCCGCAGCCTAGGCGGCGGTGAGTTCAAGATGGATGGCCACCGGCACGTGGTCGGACGGCTTTTCCCAGGCGCGCACGTGTTTTTCGATGGATGCCGAGCCGAGCCGGTTGGCGGCCTCCGGCGACAAGAGCAGGTGGTCGATGCGGATGCCGTTGTTCTTCTGCCACGCGCCGGCCTGATAGTCCCAGAAGGTATAGACGTCAGGCTTGTCGGTCACCGCGCGGACCGCTTCGGTGAAGCCGAGGTTCTTCAGCCGCCTGAATGCCTGGCGGGTCTCGGGCTGGAACAGGGCATCGCCCAGCCATTGCTCGGGGAAGCGCGCGTCAACCGCCTCCGGGATGACGTTGTAGTCGCCGGCCAGCACCAGTGCTTCCTCCAGGGCCAGGCGCTCGGCGGCCCAGCGTTCGAGCCTCGCCATCCAGGACAGCTTGTAGGGGAACTTGTCGGTACCGACGGGATTGCCGTTTGGCAAGTAGAGCGAGACGACGCGCAGCGCACCCTTGTCGGTCGAGAATACGCCCTCGATGAACCGCGCCTGCTCGTCGGCATCGTCTCCGGGCAGCCCGCGATTGACTTCGTCGAAGCGCAGCTTCGAAAGTATAGCAACTCCGTTGAAGCCTTTCTGGCCGTGGGTTTCTACGTTGTACCCCAGCGCCTCGATCTCGGCCCGGGGAAACTGGTCGTCTACGCTTTTGATCTCCTGCAAGCAGACGATATCCGGCGAGCTTTCCTTGAGCCAATGAAGCAGATTGCCGATGCGAGCTCTGACGCCATTGATATTCCAGGTCACGATCTTCATGAATTTCACGCGATTATTTCAAATAATTCTTGATAGCCGTTGAGGCGGTTCCGGACGATCCTGCATCATCCTTCGGGAGAAGGGAACCGGTTCCGTTTGCCAAAAATTGGACCGGTTGCAAAAGGGGAACAAACGCCATGTCTATCAGTCCACATCCCGTGGACGAGGTGCTGCCAGCGCCTCGTCTTGCTGCGCTCGGAATCCAGCACGTGCTGGTCATGTATGCCGGTGCCATCGCCGTGCCGCTCATCATCGGGCGCGCGCTCAAGCTCGACCCTGAGCAGGTCGCCTTCCTGATTTCCGCCGACCTGTTCGTCTGCGGCGTCGTCACCATCATCCAGTCGCTGGGCGCCACCCAGTGGTTCGGCATCAAGCTGCCTGTCATGATGGGCGTGACCTTCGCCGCCGTTGGTCCGATGGTGGCCATGGCCAACGCCAATCCGGGGCCTGACGGCGCCCGCATGATCTTCGGCGCGATCATCGGCGCGGGCATCATTGCCCTGCTCATTGCGCCGATCGTCAGCCGCATGCTGCGGTTCTTCCCGCCAGTGGTGACCGGTACGATCATCGTGGTGATCGGTGCATCCTTGATGCGCATCGGCATCAACTGGATCTTCGGCAATCCCTTCGGCCCGACCGCGCCCCGCATCGTGGCGCCAGAGCACGCCGAATGGCTGAAGTCGGTGACCGAGATGGCGGCCGCGACCGGCTCGACCATCCCGGCGATTCCGGAGAAGCTCGGACTTGCGCCGTCGGTGCAGAACCCCGCCTATGCGCCGCTGACCAATGTCGGCATCTCGGCGATCGTGCTTTTTTCCATCCTCGCCATCGCCAAGTTCGGCAAGGGCTTCATGTCCAACATCGCCGTGCTGCTCGGCATCGTCATCGGCGGCGTCGTCACCGCGGCCCTCGGCATGATGAACTTCGACAAGGTCGCTTCCGCCGGCTGGTTCGAACTGATCACGCCGCTGCGCTTCGGCATGCCGATCTTCGATCCGATCCTCATCATCACCATGGTGCTGGTCATGATCGTCGTGATGATCGAGTCGACCGGCATGTTCCTGGCGCTCGGTGACATGACCGGCAAGAAGGTGACGCAGCCGATGCTCTCCGCAGGTCTTCGCACCGACGGCCTGGGCACCGTGATCGGCGGCCTGTTCAACACCTTCCCCTACACCAGCTTCTCGCAGAACGTGGGCCTGGTCGGGGTCACCGGCGTGAAGAGCCGCTTCGTCTGCGTTGCCGGCGGCGTGATCCTGATTATCCTCGGCCTCGTGCCCAAGATGGGCGCGCTGGTCGAGGCGCTTCCGGTCTTTGTCCTGGGCGGCGCTGGCCTGGTGATGTTCGGCATGGTCGCGGCGACCGGCATCCGCATCCTCGCGAATGTCGACTTCAAGACGAACCGCAACAACCTGTTCGTCGTGGCTGTGTCGATCGGCTTCGGCATGATCCCGCTGGTCGCGCCCGACTTCAAGATGTGGATGCCGCACAACATCCATCCGCTGATCGAGTCGGGCATCCTGCTGGCCGCTGTCTCGGCCGTCGTGCTCAACGCCTTCTTCAACGGCACCAAGGTGAACGAGGAAGAGATCCGCGAGGCGGCAATGGCCTCCGAGGCCTGACGCGATTCCATGACCCCGAAGATCGGAATCGATTTTTCGGGGTCATGCACAAATTCAAAGTGCTTCAGCGCCCTTTGCGTCCGACAGGAAGCGCGGCGCTGTAGCGGTAGCGACACGGGTGGATCTGTCCGCGTGGGGGCGGGCAGATCCACCCGCAGGCGTTTGCGGGTCAGTGTTCCCGCGATGCCGCGGCGTGACTTGCCGCCTCATGAAGGCTGACGGGGCCATAGGTCTCGCCGCTCGCGCTGCCGGCAAGCACGAAGCCCCTGGGTGTCTCGACGAGAGCAAGACTCTCCTCCGCAAGCAGGATCCAGAATACCGGGTTTGGAATATCGGCCGCGACCGCTTGCGCCGACATGGCCGCATCCTCGATGAGAGGCCGGGCACGCCGCAGCAAAAGGTCGCCCGCGGCGGCTACCGGTCTTTTTGTTGCATAGGCAATCAGGGCGTCGACCGACCGGGCATCCACCCGCCCAAGCAACCGTCCAGCAGCGGGCGGCCGATACTTGCCGAGAGCGTCACCGTATCCCTCGATGTACTCGTAGAGTCGCGCTCCGGTGTCGTTCGCCACGGCAATCCGGATGCCGCCATCGGTGTCGACGACCCAGCCCTGCTCCTCCTTGCCCTGGATTTCAACCGAGTAGCCGCCGCGAATGCCGATCGGCGCCTCGGGCGTTTCGGCCGATGCTGCAGCAAGGCCTATGGCTACGCACAGCGGGTCGGTCAGTGAATGGTGGAAGCCCGCTATGCGAGCAGCGGAAAGACGTTTGCTTCGCCTGGGATTGGCAAGGATGAGCCCTTCCATCGCGGCCGCATAGGAAGCGTCTTCCACCTTTCGTAGCTCTGGGCAGTGCGAAATCCACTCGGCCGCACGCCGGGAAATCGGATCTGCCTTCTCCGCAGCGTAGAAACGATCATCGAGGCTGTTCAGGAATGGAGCACGGCCGCCGGAGAATCCGGTCTGCTCGCTTGCAGCTGCCGGATTGGCATCCACCCAGGCGATCATCTCCTGCAGCAATCCCGCCTGGGTGGCTGCGCCCATGGCTATCAACCCCGCCAGGGCATCGGCGAAGATGTGCTTTGCCTTGTGCCCACTGTTGTGGATGAACTGGCTGTGACCGCCATTGTTGACCTGCGCCAGATAGAAGTCGGCGTGGTAGGCCTGCAGCGCAAGTGAGGGCAGTTCGTGGCGACGATACAGGCCACGGTCGAACATCGCGTTGACGTAGTCGACTACACCCTGGACGATGTCGTCGTCGCGGTATTTTGTTTGATTGAAAGACGAATCCGACAAGATGATCGGCATTGTCGAGTTGCCCGCGGGCGGTTGCTTGCGTCTGCCAAACAATGCCATCTGCGATGTCTCCTCTTGGCGCTTCATGCAACGCTCGAAGACACTGGCACACAAATATCAATTTATGGTTGTTTCGGATCGCCTCTCGACCAGTCCGATCGTGTTGCCCGCCGGATCCTTCAGGAAGGCCATCCATTCGCTGTCGCCGGCCGGCCCGAACACGCCTTCGGTGTCGCGATGCACCAGGGCAGGCGCGGCGGTGAAGGGGACGCCGTGTTCCGACGCCCGTTCGTGGAACGCATCAAGATCGTCGATGTCGAGATAGACGGTTCCCTGGGGCACGCCGCCGGTGAAGAATAGCCTGACGTCGCCGACGAGGATGAAGCCGATGCCGGGCGGGTCATAGCGGGCATGGACGTGCAGCCCGAAGACCTCGAGCCAGAAGGCGAGGGTCGCGTCGATATCGCGACCGGCCGAGAGCGCAACCTGGCGGAGCGCTCGCGGCCTGCGCATGCTAGATGGAGAAACTGGTGCCGCAGCCGCAGCCGGCGACCGCGTTGGGGTTCTTGATATGGAACGACTGGCCCATCAGGTCGTCGACGAAGTCGACCACCGAGCCGCCCATGTAGACCAGCGACAGGTCGTCGATGAGCAGCGTCGCGCCGTCCTTTTCGATGGCGACGTCGTCGTCGTTGCGGCCTTCCACCAGGTCGAACTTGTAGGAAAAGCCGGAACAGCCGCCGCCTTCCACCGAGATGCGCAACGCCGTCTTGCCGGGTTCGCCGGCAACGATCTTGGCGATCCGCTTGGCAGCGGCCTCGGTCATGTCAACTTTCATGGCGGTCTTGGCGTCTGCGCCCATGGGCGTCACCTTGCTTTCTGGTTTTCATGATAGGTATGAAGCGACCCAGGGCAAGTCAACAGGTTGGGAGCATGGACGGCGAGCGGCAACTTGGCGACATTGGCTTCGGCTACCGGCCGCGGGCCGCATATGCCTGCGACCCCGCGCGCTCGCGCGGGCGCCTGGTCGACGAGGTCGAAAGCCCGACGCGCACGCCGTTCCAGCGCGACCGCGACCGCATCATCCATTCGACCGCCTTCCGCCGGCTCAAGCACAAGACCCAGGTCTTCGTCGCGCATGAGGGCGACCATTTCCGCACCCGGCTGACCCACACCATCGAGGTCGCGCAGATCGCCCGAGCGCTGGCGCGTGCGCTGCGCTGCGACGAGGACCTGGCCGAGGCGATCGCGCTCGTCCACGACTTCGGGCACACGCCGTTCGGGCATACCGGCGAGGATACGCTCAACGAGCGAATGGCGGCATGGGGCGGTTTCGACCACAACGCCCAGTCACTGCGCGTGGTAACCAAGCTCGAACGGCGATATGCGGAATTCGACGGCCTGAACCTGACCTGGGAAACGCTGGAAGGCCTGGTCAAGCACAACGGCCCGCTCACCGACGCTGCCGGCAACGGATTGAAGGGGCCTGTACCGCAGGCGATCATCGACTATTCCGAGCTGCACGACCTTGAACTCGACCGATTCGCCAGCCTCGAGGCACAGTGCGCGGCGATAGCCGACGACATCGCCTACAACACCCATGACATAGACGACGGCCTGAGAGCCGGGCTGCTCACGCTCGACATGCTCGGCGAGGTGTCGTTGCCGGCGAGCATCCTGCGCGGCGTTCGCGAGCGTTATCCCTCGCTTGATGCAGTGCGCACCGGTCACGAGCTGATGCGGCGCCAGATCACCATCTTCGTCGAGGACGTGATCGCCACTTCCGCGGACCGGATCGCCCGCATGAAACCGGCCAGCCCCGATGACGTTCGGGCTGCCGGCGAGGCGATGGTCACGTTCTCGACTGAGATGACGGTGCAGGAGAAGGAGCTCAAGACCTTCCTCTATCGCAACATGTACCGCCATCCGGAAGTCATGAGGGTTCGGGCGAACGCGGATGCGATCGTCCGGGACCTGTTCGATGCCTATTTTGCGGATCCCCGGGCCATGCCGGAGGGGTGGCGCGAGGGGCTCGATCGCTGCGAGGATCGGGTCAAGGCGCGCCATGTGTCGGACTTTTTGGCCGGCATGACCGACACCTATGCGGTCAAGGAGCACCGACGCTTGTTTGACCATACGCCCGATTTGGTTTAGGCCGGACGCAAATTCCCGGCATTTGTGCCGGTTTTCACGCAATGCCACCCAGAGCCGAGCAGATGAACATTTTCGCCGATTTCAACGAGCGGATCACCAAAGCCGTCGAAGCGCTTGAATTGACTCCGAAAGATGGCGGCGTGCTCGATTTGACGCGTATCGCCGTCGAGCCACCGCGAGACGCCAGCCATGGCGACCTCGCGACCAATGCGGCAATGGTGCTGGCCAAGCCCACCGGCCAGAACCCGCGCGCGCTGGCCGAACGGCTGGTGACGGAACTCGCCAAGGACACGGATGTCGAGAAGGCGGAAGTGGCCGGCCCAGGCTTCGTCAATCTGAAGCTCAAGGACGACTTCTGGCACAGGCACCTGACCGCGCTTCTCGCGAGCGGCACCGACTATGGCCGCTCCACCTTCGGCCAGAAGAAGCGCGTCAACGTCGAGTACGTCTCGGCCAATCCGACCGGTCCGATGCATGTCGGGCACTGCCGCGGCGCGGTGGTGGGCGACGCCCTCGCCAATATCCTCGGCTTCGCCGGCTACGACGTGACCAAGGAATACTACATCAACGACGCCGGCGTGCAGATCGACGTGCTCGGCAACTCGGTGATGCTGCGTTACCGCGAGGCGCTGGGAGATCACATCGGCGAGATTCCTGCCGGGCTCTACCCGGGCGATTATCTCGTCCCGGTCGGCCAGGCGCTGGCCAAGGAATTCGGCCGCAAGCTGCTGGAGATGCCGGAAGACGAGGCGCTCTCGCTCGTCAAGGACCGCACCATCGATGCGATGATGGACATGATCCGGGAGGACTTGGCGCTGCTCAACGTGCGGCACGAAGTGTTCTTCTCCGAACGCACGCTGCACGCCGACAACGCAAAGGCGATCCGCTCGGCGATCAACGACCTGACGCTCAAGGGCCACATCTACAAGGGTACGCTGCCGCCGCCCAAGGGCGAGAAGCCGGAAGACTGGGAAGATCGCGAGCAGACCCTGTTCCGCTCGACCGAGGTCGGCGACGACATGGACCGGCCGCTGGTGAAGTCGGACGGCTCCTTCACCTATTTCGCCGCCGACGTCGCCTATCTCAAGGACAAGGTCGATCGCGGGTTCCAGGAACTGGTGTTCGTGCTCGGCGCCGACCATGGCGGCTACGTGAAGCGGCTCGAAGCCCTCGCCAAGGCTGTCGCCGGGGATGCGGTCAAGCTGGACGTCCTGCTTTGCCAGTTGGTGAAGCTGTTCCGCGACGGCGAGCCGGTGCGCATGTCCAAGCGGGCAGGGGAGTTCATCACCCTGCGCGAGGTGGTCGAGGAAGTCGGCCGCGATGCGATCCGCTTCATGATGCTCTATCGCAAGAGCGACGCGCCGCTGGACTTCGACTTCGCCAAGGTCACCGAGCAGTCCAAGGACAACCCGGTGTTCTACGTGCAGTATGCCTCGGCACGCAGCCATTCGGTGTTCCGGCAGGCGAAGGAGCAGCTTGGCGACGTCGACCTCGCTCGCGGCAGCCTGGTCGCGCATGTCGAGCGGCTGACGGACGAGGGCGAGATCGCGCTGGTCAAGAAGCTCGCCGAGTATCCGCGCCTGATCGAGTCCGCCGCCCAGTCGATGGAGCCGCACAGGCTGGCCTTCTATCTTCATGATCTTGCCAGCACGTTCCATTCACATTGGAACCGTGGCACGGACAACCCAGACTTACGGTTTGTTAAGGTTAACGAGCCAGAATTGACCTATGCCAGACTCGGGCTGGTGCAGGCTGTTTCGGACGTTTTGACGTCGGGCCTTGCGTTGATCGGAGCGGATGCCCCCACCGAAATGCGCTAGGTTTGCTGGGATTTCCTGTCACCTTTTGCCCACATTGCGCTGGTAAGGGCCAACCTTACGCGACGTCCCCGGGCGTCCGAAAAGTGCGAGTTCGGGAAAAATAATGGCAGACAGAACCCAGCTGAAGATCGCCGATAACAAGAACGATTTCGCCGAAGAAGATCCGTTCGCTGAACTGACGAGGATCATGGGCTTCGACCCTCGCCAGCCCGTTGTGCGCAACGACGCTGGCGCTGCTGGCGCGCGCGTGGAGCCTGCGCTGGACGATGACTTCGGCATCGATCTGGAAAAGGAACTGCTTGGCGAATTGGCCGGCGACGATCATTCCGTCGCGCCTCAGTATGCCGAGCCCCAGGCCTATGTCGAAGCCGATGAGCCGGTAGCCTATGCCCAGGGTGGCTATGCGCCCGCCGACGAGCCCGTGGCGCCTGTGTTCGAGGACGAAGCTCGGTACGAGCAGTCGCGCGAGCCGCATTTCGATGCCGACACTGCCTTTGACGATGCGCTGGCCGCGTCGTTCGAGCAGGGGCTTGAGCTTGAAAACGAGCTGATCGCCGAGCCGGCATACGGAAACGAGCCGGAGGTGGATTTCGCCCCAGCTGCCGCGCACTACGAGCCAGCCGCGGAAGCTGGGCAGGCCTTCGACGACGCGTTGGATGCATCGTTCGAGCAACATTTCATGCTCGAAGACGAGTTGCTGCCTGCCGACGCCCAGGAAGCCCAGTTTGACGCGCCCGCCGCTTACCGCGAGCGGACCGAGGCGGAGCTGGACGCCGATTTCGACACCGCCATGGCGAATGTCGACATGAACTTCGCTGCCCATGACAATGCGCAGTACGAGGCCGAGGTCGTCGCGGAAGAAGATCATCTGACGCTTGGCGACTATCAGCCGGCCGAGCCGGAGATGGCATTCTCGGAGCAGGACCTGGTCGACGAGGCGCAGGAACCGGCGCCGGTTGCCCAGGCTGCAGACTATGACGAATTCGAGCGCTCCTTGCACAGCGCCCTTGCAGACGACGAGCCTGCATATGAGGCTGCCGATGCGGTCTATGAGGCCGTGGTTGAAGAGCCTGCCTATGAGCCCGTCGCTGTCGAGGAAGACAAGCCAGTAGTGGCGGCGCGCCAGGAGGACAGCCTCGAAGACGAACTCGCCGCGCTCCTCGGCACCATGAGCAGCCAGGTCAAGGCGCTGGTCAATCCGGCCGTCGTGCCGCTTCGGTCGGCCGCCGAGTCCGTCGTCACCGAGCCTGTCCACGCCAAGTCGCTTTGGGCTCCCGAACAACCCGTCGAGAACGTCGACGAGCCGGTTGCCGAGGCATACGCCTATGCGCCCGCCGCGACCTACGCCGATGAAGCGGCCGAGGTCGAGGAACCGCAGTTCGAGGTGCAAGCAGCTGCGCCGTCCTTCGACGAGACGACCTACGACGAGCCGGTGCTCGAGACCGAGCAGCACGACGAGGTCAGCTTCGACGACGACGCCTTCGACGCCGCGTTCGAGCAGAACCAAGAGCCGGTCGAAGAGATCGCGCCGGCGCCGGTCCAGCGCGCGCCCGAGCGCCCGCTTGCCGCATCGCGCTACGAACAGGCCCGCAGTTGGGGCCTTGGCACTCCGGTTGCGCCCAAGGTCGCGCCGGAATCCGACTATGCCAGCTACAGGCCGGCAGCTTACGCCGCGCCGGCGGCTGCGGCAGTTGCGGCAGCCTATGTCTCGCACTCGGCGTCCCAGGCCTACGCGCCTGCCCCCGAGGTTTCGGTTCAGGCGCCGCAGGATGAGCCTGCGATCGACCTGCACGACGATCTCGAGGCGGAGCTCTTCGCGGCGGTGTCCGCGGCAGACGATGCGCCGGAGATCGAGACCGTGGACGTGCCTGAAAAGGCTGTCGCAATTGCGGACGACCTCGACATCCCCGAGCTTTCCTTCGAGGACGACACCCCGCCTGCCGCGGCCTTCGATGACCTGGAGAACGAGTTCTCCAGCCTGATGCACGAAATGAACGTTGCCGAGACGGCTCCCGCCGCGGCGACGCCGAGCTATCAGTCGAATCCGTATTCAGCTGGCTTCGACCGGCAGGAGCTCCGCGAGGTCACGCCGGCCCAGCCGATCGAATTCCCGGCTGCCGCCGCAGCCGGCGCGCTCGCTGCTGCCGGCGCTCTGGCCGGCCGTGATCGGCAGGCCGGTAACAGCAATGATGCGCTCGCCGGTTTCGATTTCGGCTCCGCTCAGGGTCGCGCAAGCTCTGCTGAGCAGGGGCCTGAGGACGATTTCGGCTACGATCCGGATTTCGACGAGGCGATGGAGTCTTCCGGCCTCGCCGGCACGCCGGTGGCCAAGCGTCCGGCTCGCCGCGGAATGATGATCGCAGCCGTCGTCGGCGCTGTGGCCGTGATCGGCGGCCTCGGCGCGCTGGCCTTCTCCTTCGGAGGCGGCGACGGAGCCGAGGCTCCGGTGATCGTGAAGGCCGATGACGGTCCGATGAAGGTTCGCCCCGAGAATCCGGGCGGAGCTGTCGTCCCCAATCAGGACAACAAGGTCTACGACCGCGTCGCTGGCGCTGCTCCGGGAGCCCCGACGCAGGAGAAGCTCGTCGCCAACACCGAAGAGCCAATCGACGTCGTGGCCCAGGAGGCCGAGGCGCGCGCCAACGATAATCCCGCGTCGAGCGGGGATGACATGGCCGCGGCACCGGCTGCGAAGTCCGAGGACCGCGTCCAGCAGGCGATCGACAACGGCCAGCCGGACACCAGCGCGGAAACCGCCGCTGTCGCGCCGCGCAAGGTGCGCACCATGGTCGTTCGCCCGGACGGCACTCTGGTTGCGCGCGAGGAGCCGGCTCCTGCGCCGCAGGTCGCCGCCGCCGAACCGTCCGATCCGGCCCCGCAGCGCGTAGCCAACCAGCCGGCCGAGGCCACCGGTACAGTGCCCGCCGCGAGCGCAACCGCTCCGGCCCTGGCGCCGGTGCCCGCCAAGCCGGCGGAGACGGCCAACACTCCGGCCAGCGCCCCGATCGCACCGCAGCGTCCGTCCGAGCAGCCCGTCAACGTGGTCGGCGAGGTCAAACCGGACCAGGTGGCGGCAGTCGCTCCCGCGGCACCGGTCACTGCCGCCGCAGGTGGATGGGCGATGCAGATCGCGTCCCAGCCGAGCGAGGAGGCTGCCAAGTCGACCTACGCGGATCTGGTGAAGCGCTACGGCAGCGTGCTCAATGGCCGGGAAGTCAGCATCGTTAAGGCGGAAATCGCGGGCAAGGGCACCTTCTATCGCGTTCGCGTGCCGGCCGGCACCCGCAACGACGCGGTCGCGCTCTGCGAGAGCTATAAGGCCGCCGGCGGAAACTGCTTCGTCTCGAAGTAATCGACGCAAGGCGCATTGCAATCTGACGGCGCGGCTCTGCCGCGCCGTTTTCGTTTTTCCGGGCTTCGGGCCGATTCTATCGGTCTCAAAAAGGCGCTAAGCTTGACGTCATGACCGAATCAAAATCGATGATCCTTGGCTGCGCAGGCCTTTCGCTCACCCCTGAAGAAGTCGCGCTGTACCGGCGCGAGCGGCCCTGGGGCTTCATCCTCTTTGCCCGTAACGTCAAGGAGCCGGAGCAGATCCGCGATCTCGTAGCCGCGATGCGCGAGACGGTCGGGCGGCCGGAGGCGCCCGTCTTCATCGACCAGGAGGGCGGGCGGGTACAACGCCTGCGTCCGCCGTTGGCTCCGAACTATCCCGCCGGCGGTGCGCTTGGCGCACTCTACCAGAGCGACCGCGATGCCGGTCTGAGGGCGGCCTGGCTACATGCGCGCCTGCATGCCTTCGACCTTCGCCGCTACGGCATCACCGCCGACTGCCTGCCGGTTCTCGACGTGCCGGTGGAAGGTGCGAGCGACGTGATCGGCGCGCGTGCCTATGGCCGCGACCCGCAGGTGGTCACAGCGCTCGGTCGCGCGGCGGCGGAGGGGCTGCTGGCTGGCGGCTTGCTGCCGGTCATGAAGCACATTCCCGGGCATGGCCGCGCCACCGCCGACACGCATTTCGAGCTGCCGACGGTGCACACACCGCTCGACGAACTGCGTGCCCACGACTTCGCCCCGTTCAAGGCACTCAATCACCTGCCGGTCGCAATGACTGCACATGTGATCTTCAGTGCCGTTGACCCTGATGCGCCCGCGACGACCTCGCGCAGGGTGATCGAGGAGATCGTGCGCGGCGAGATCGGGTTCGACGGGCTCTTGGTCAGCGACGACATCTCGATGAAGGCACTTTCTGGGGATTTCCCGTCAAAGTCGGCCGCGATCCTTGCGGCGGGCGTCGATCTCGTCCTTCACTGCAACGGGGTGATGGAAGAGATGGAAGGCATTGCATCGCGTGCCATTCCGCTGGCGGGCAGGTCGCTGGAACGCGCCGAAAAGGCGCTCAAGGCGATCTCTGTGGGCGATGGCCGCGACGAAGCGCAGGTCAGGGCTGAATTCGGACAATTTTTCGAGGCAGTTGCATAGCCTCTCAAAGAGAAGGCGCGGAACTTGGCGGAAGCATTGGAAAGCAAGGCTGCAAAGCCCGCACCGATGGACCGCCTGTGGGCGGATGACGCCGACGACCGCACGTCGGACGACCCCGCGCTGGTCGTTGACGTCGCCGGCTTCGAAGGGCCGCTCGACCTGCTGCTTCATCTTGCACGCAGCCAGAAGGTCGACCTGTCGCGCATTTCCATCGTTGCGCTGGTGGAACAGTATCTGGAATTTGTGTCCAGGGCCCGGGCACTGCGCCTGGAACTCGCCGCCGACTATCTGGTCATGGCGGCATGGCTTGCCTTCCTCAAGTCGAAGCTGCTCATTCCCAAGCAGCCGGGCGAGGAGGGCGAGAGCGGCGAGGAACTCGCCGCAGTGCTTCAATTCCGTCTGAAGCGGCTCGAGGCGATGCGGGACGCTGCCGCCCGGCTGGTCAACCGCAACCGGCTCGGCAGGGACGTTTTTGCGCGCGGTGCGCCTGAGATGGTCATCATCGACAAGCGCAACGAGTATTCGGCGTCGCTCTACGACCTGCTTAGCGCCTATGCCGGCCAGCGCCAGCGCCAGGCGATCACCAATGTGCAGATCGCCAAGCGCGGCGTCTGGTCGCTCAAGCAGGCGCGCGAGATCCTGACCCGTCTCATCGGCCAGTTTAACGACTGGACCTCGCTCGATCATTTCCTGATCCGCTATACAACGAGCCCTGAGCAGCGGTCGACCGTGATCGCCAGTTCCTTTGCCGCGAGCCTGGAAATGGTGCGTGAGGGGCATGTCGAGATCAGGCAGCACGAACCGTTTGCGCCGATCTATCTGCGCGACCGCCAGCACGCCGCCCGGCAGACCGAAGGCACGTCATGAGCGAAGGATCGAACGTCGTTCCCTTCTCTGTCGAGGACGAGGACGGCGAGACCGTCAAGGTAAACCCGGCCGCCCGGCTGCTTCTGGCCGAGGCCGCGCGCATGGCGGAAGCGATCGTCTTTGCCAGCGCCGATCCGGTCAGCGAGCGCCAACTCGCCCAGCGCCTGCCCGAGGGGGTGGACGTTCCGGCGGCAATGGCCGAGTTGCAGCGGCTCTACGAACGGCGCGGCGTGAACCTCGTGAGGGTAGGGGACGCCTGGGCGTTCCGCACGGCCGGCGACCTCGCCTTCCTGATGAGCCGAGATACTGTGCAGCAGAAGAAGCTGTCGCGCGCGGCACTCGAGGTGCTGTCTGTAATTGCCTACCACCAGCCGGTGACCCGTGCCGAGATCGAGGACATCCGCGGCGTGGAGACGTCGAAGGGCACGCTCGACACGCTCATGGAAACCGAGTGGGTGCGCATGCGCGGCCGTCGCAAGTCGCCGGGCCGGCCCGTGACCTACGGAACGACCGACAAGTTCCTCGACCATTTCGGCCTCGAGGAAATTCGCGACCTGCCCGGCATCGAAGAACTGAAGGGGGCAGGGCTGCTGTCGTCGCGCATGCCTCCGGGCTTCTCCGTGCCTGTTCCGCCGTCCGATCCGGACCTGCTCGCTGAGGACGAGGATCCGCTGACGGACATCGACCTCGAGGAGCTTGGCCTGTTGACACCCAAGGCCACAGATGATTGACCGGCGCCGGTGAGGAACCGGCCCCCGGAGGTCCATCCCGTGAAGACCAACCAAGCCCAGACGGCAGCCCGCGTCACGGCGGGCGTGACTTTTGCCGCCCGCCTCGCCTTCGAGAACATCCGCCATTCCTTCGCCAACGGTGCGGAGACGCTGCGCGACGTCAGTCTGGCGGCCGAGCCGGGCGAAGTGTTGTGCCTGCTTGGTCCGTCCGGCTCGGGCAAGACGACCCTCCTTCGGATTGCCGCCGGCATCGAGCCGCAGAAATCCGGAAGCGTCCTGCTCAACGGCAAGGAGATCGCCGGTCCTTCGGTGTTCCTGCCGCCCGAACAGCGCTCCATCGGACTTGTCTTCCAGGATTTCGCGCTGTTTCCGCATCTGACGATCCTGGACAATGTGCGCTTCGGCCTGACTGCGCTGTCGCGCGAGGAGGGGCGGCGCGAGGCGCTGATCGCCCTGTCGCGGGTCGGGCTGGAACACTACGCCGACAACTACCCGCATTCGCTCTCGGGCGGCGAGCAGCAGCGCGTCGCGCTTGCCCGAGCACTGGCGCCCCGGCCAGCCGTTCTGCTGATGGACGAGCCGTTCTCCGGCCTTGATTCGCGCCTCAAGGATTCGGTGCGCGCCGAAACGCTGGCCATCCTGCGCGAGAGCCGCGCCACGGCAATCGTCGTGACGCACGATGCCGAGGAGGCCATGCGCATGGGCGACCGGATCGCACTCCTGAAGGATGGCAGGCTGGTGCAGACGGGCAGGGCGGAGGATCTCTATCTTCGCCCCGCGAACCTGTTCGTCGCCGGGTTCTTCTCGGAACTCAACGTCTTTTCGGCCAGGGTTTCTGACGGCTATGCCGATACGCCGGTCGGTCAGGTGGAAACCGATCTGGCCGACGGTACGGACGTGTCGGTGGCGGTGAGACTCAATGGCATGGATGTCAGCGAAACGACCGGGGAAACGCAGGCCCGCATCATATCGCGGCGCTATCTCGGAGTGGTCGAATTGCTCGAACTGGCGGTGCCGGGCGCCGAGACGCCGGTCCGGGCGAGAATTAGGTGCGGCGCTTTGTCCAATAAATCCCGGGATATATGGCTGACGCTGCGGAAGGCGGACGTTCTAGTGTTTGAAACCGGCGGCGAAAAAGCCTAGATCATTCCCCAGGAAACACTTCGAGAGAGACTTCAATGGGTTCCTTTTCAATCTGGCACTGGCTGATCGTGCTGGTCGTCGTGCTGCTGCTCTTCGGCCGCGGCAAGATCCCCGAACTCATGGGCGACATGGCCAAGGGCATCAAGAGCTTCAAGAAGGGCATGTCGGAAGACGACGCCGACGACACCAAGACCGTCGAGCACCGCTCCGACGAGACCGTGAACTCGGCCAAGGAAAAGGCCAGCAAGAGCTGAGCCCGATCCTCCGTTAGCCGGACCGCATCGCCATGTTTGAAATCGGCTGGACCGAAATGCTGGTGATCGCGATCGTCATGATCGTGGTCGTCGGGCCGAAGGATTTGCCACGCATGCTCCGCACCATGGGGCGCATGACGGCCAAGGCCCGTTCCATGGCTGGCGATTTCCAGCGCCAGTTCAACGAGGCGCTGAAGGAAGCAGAGCTCGACGACCTCAAGAAGTCGGTCGACGAGCTCAAGGGGCTCAACCCCGCGAACGAGATACGCAAGCAGCTCAATCCGTTCGAAAAGGCTGCGGCCGACATTCGCAGCGGATTCGATTCGGCGATGAAGCCGACCCCGGCGGAAGTCGCCGAGGCTGCGGCTGCAGACGCGGCACCCCAGGCTGCCGAACCGCTGAAGACCGGCGCAACCGCAATGCCCGGTGTTGCCGGACCTGACGCGATGCCGGCGCCACCGATATTCCCGGCTGCGGAAGCAAGGTCGACACCGGCGCCGGCAGCCGCGGTATCCACCGAGCCTGTCAAGGTGGAGGCGGTGAAGGCGAAGGGTGAGCCGGCAAAGAAGGCGGCCGCTAAGGCCAAGACAGTAGCGAAGCCAGCTAAGGCGGCCACGGCGAGTGCCAAGGCGCCTGCCAAGGTTACTGCTGCGAAGGCGCCGACCACGGAAAAGGTGGCTTCCGGGAAGCCCGCCGCAAGCAAGACGAAATCAGGAAAAGCCTCGTGAGCGCCGAAGACGACGAGATCGACAAGTCATCGGCACCGCTGATCGAACATCTGATCGAGCTGCGGACGCGGCTGATGTGGTCCATCGGCGGCTTCTTCGTCGCCTTCCTCGTCTGTTTCTTCTTCGCCAAGCAGCTCTTCAACTTGCTGGTCATCCCCTTCAAGTGGGCGACGCAGTGGGCCGGGCTCGATCCGCAGAAGGTCGAGCTGATCTACACCGCGCCGCAGGAATTCTTCTTCACGCAGATCAAGCTCGCCATGTTCGGCGGCCTGGTCATCGCGTTTCCGCTGATCGCCTCGCAGATTTACAAATTCGTGGCGCCGGGCCTGTACAAGAACGAGCGGTCTGCTTTCCTGCCGTTCCTGATCGCCTCGCCGGTCCTGTTCCTGATGGGCGGCGCGCTCGTCTATTTCTTCTTCACGCCCATGGTGATGTGGTTCTTCCTCGCCATGCAGCAGAGCGGCGGTAATGGCGAAGTCCAGATCTCGCTGCTGCCCAAGGTGTCGGAGTATCTCAGCCTCATCATGACGCTGATCTTCTCCTTCGGCCTGGTGTTCCAGTTGCCCGTCGTCACGACGCTGATGGCACGCGTGGGCATGGTCACCTCCCAGGGGCTGGCGGACAAGCGCAAGTGGGCGATCGTCATCGCCTTCGTGGTCGCCGCGGTTCTCACCCCGCCGGATCCGGTCAGCCAGATCGGCCTTGCCCTTCCCACGATCCTTCTTTACGAGATTTCCATCTGGACCGCCCGGATGATCGAAAGGAAACGCGAGCAGGAGAAGCTGGCGAGCGAGAAGCAGGATGCCGAAGACGGCAACGCCCAGCAATCGCAGGCAGCATCGACCCCGCTCGAAGGCACAGGCAGCGGCACGAACGCCGGCTGACAGCCCGATCCGCCGTCGCGGTCGTTTTCGACAACTGCCGCGACCGGAACCTTTTAAATGCTTGATATCAAATGGATTCGCGAAAACTCTGAAGCTCTGGTCGAAGCGCTTTCGAAGCGTGGACAGTCGCCGGAGGTCGCGAGGTCGACGGTCGAAGACCTGATCGCGAAGGACGAGGCCCGCCGGGCCCACGTCTCCGCCCTGCAGGAGGCGCAGGAGCGCCGCAACGCCGCCTCGCGGGAAATCGGCAACGCCATGCGCGCAGGCGATTCTGCCCTGGCCGAAAAGCTCAAGGCCGAGGTGGCTGAGATTAAGGGCTTCATCCAGGACGGCGAGGGCCGTGAGCGCGACCTCGACAAGGCGCTCGACGACGCGCTTGCGGTCATCCCCAACATTCCGCTGGAGGGCGTGCCGGTCGGCAAGGACGAGAACGACAATGTCGAGATCCGCAAGGTCGGCATGGTCCAGCCCCGTCCGAATTGGGCCAAGGAGCATTTCGAGATCGGCGAGGCGCTCGGCCTGATGGATTTCGAGCGCGCAGCCAGGCTGTCGGGCTCGCGTTTCACCGTGCTGAAGGGCCAGTTGGCGCGCCTGGAACGCGCGCTCGGTCAGTTCATGCTCGACCTGCACACCACCGAGCACGGCTACACCGAGGTTCAGGCGCCGCTTCTGGTGCGTGACGATGCGCTGTACGGAACTGGCAATCTGCCCAAATTCGAGGAAGACCTGTTCTTCGTGCCGCACGGCGATAGCCGACTGGGTCTCATCCCGACCGCCGAGGTGCCGCTGACCAATCTCGTGCGCGAGGAAATCCTTGCGAATGAGCAATTGCCGTTGCGCATGACCGCACTCACGCCGTGCTTCCGCGCGGAAGCGGGCTCCGCCGGCCGCGACACCCGCGGCATGCTGCGCCAGCACCAGTTCTACAAGGTCGAGCTCGTATCCATCACCGACGCGGAGAGCTCGCTTGCCGAGCACGAGCGCATGACGGCCTGCGCCGAAGAGGTGCTCAAGCGCCTCGGCTTACCGTTCCGCACGGTCGTGCTGTGCACCGGCGACATGGGCTTCGGAGCCCGCAAGACCCACGACATCGAGGTCTGGCTGCCGGGCCAGAATACTTACCGCGAGATTTCGTCCTGCTCTGTCTGCGGCGATTTCCAGGCGCGCCGCATGGATGCCCGCTACCGGCCCAAGGAAGAAAAGGGCACGCGTTTCGTCCATACCCTCAACGGCTCTGGCGTCGCCGTCGGTCGCGCGCTGATCGCAGTCCTCGAAAACTATCAGAACGAGGATGGCAGCGTAACGATTCCTGAAGTGCTGCGCCCTTACATGGGTGGCCTGGCCAAGATCGAAGCGAACTGAAATGCGCATTCTCCTGACCAATGACGATGGTATCCACGCCGAGGGCCTCGCCTGCCTCGAGCGGATCGCCAACCAGCTTTCCGACGACGTCTGGGTGGTCGCACCCGAGACGGACCAGTCGGGCTATGCCCATTCGCTATCGATTTCGGAGCCGCTCAGGCTGCGCAAGATCAGCGACAAGCACTATGCGGTGAACGGGACGCCCACCGATTGCGTCATCATGGGTGCCCGCAAGATCCTGCCGAGCCCGCCGGATCTCATTCTCTCGGGCATCAATTCGGGCCTGAACGTCGCCGACGACGTGACCTATTCGGGCACGGTCGCAGGTGCCATGGAAGGCGCGCTGATTGGCATCCGCTCCATCGCGCTCAGCCAGGCCTACAACTATGAGAACGACGAGCGCGTCGTGCCCTACGGCACGGCCGAAGCGCTCGCGCCGGCGCTTCTCAGGAAGCTGATCGCGACCGAACTGCCGATCGGCGTGCTGCTCAACGTCAACTTCCCCAACTGCCCGCCAGAAGAGGTGATCGGTCCGGTCGTGGCGAGCCAGGGCAAGCTGTCCTACGGCATCTGGGTCGAGGAACGCCGCGATGGCCGCAGCCTGCCATATTACTGGCTGCGATTCGGCCGCGACGAGCCGGAAGTGAAACCCGGCACCGATCTGCATGCAGTGCGCAACAAGCAGATCTCCGTCACCCCGCTCAAGCTGGACATGACGGCGCACGAATTGCGCGATCAATTGGCCAAGGCAATTGCATGAACATCATGTCGGACGACCGTGAAGGCTTCGCCGCCTTCCTTCTTCGCTTGCGCGGGCGAGGGGTTGTTCCGAAGAGCCTGATCGCCGCGTTCGAGGCGACGCCCCGGCGCAACTTCCTGCCCGGCCATTTCCATTCGCTCGCCTGGAGCGAGCGCATGCTGCCGATCGAGTGCGGCGAGGCGATAGAGGGGGCCGACATCCAGGCCGCGATCCTGGCGGCCCTCAACGTCGAAGCGAGTAGCCGCGTCCTCGAAGTCGGCACCGGCACCGGTTACACCGCCGCCGTCATGGCGAGGCTTGCCGCGAGGGTCGTGACCGTCGACCGGTTCAAGACGCTCACCGAACAGGCACGGCAGCGCTTCGAGGCACTCGGCATCAGCAATGCGTTCGTCCGCCAGGCCGACGGCTCCAACGGCCTGCCGGGCGAGGGGCCATTTGATCGAATCGTCGTGTGGGCGGCCTTCGACAGCCATCCGCGCATGTTCGTCGACCAACTGTCCAGCGGTGGCACGATGATCGCCCCGATCGGCCCCGAGGAGGGCGAGCAGGTCCTCTGCAAGCTGACCAAGATCGGCAGCCGGTTCGAGCGCGAGGATCTCGGCGTGATACGCCTCCAACCCCTCGCCAAGGGCGTCGCCGCCGCTCTCTGAGTGCACCGGGGCAGGATGCAGGCTGCCACGTGACCGCCGACGCGGCACCAACGAGTTTTACGAAGCCGTTGTTTTCTTTCGTTCCCTTAACTGACCAGTAACATTAACGCGCTTTAATCATACCCAGTTGGTATCGGGTAAAAGCGCGGGTCGTAGCGATGCGTTTCAATATTCTGAAGGCGAATGGACGCTCTTTGGCGCGTAGTGGCGCCGCTCTCATTCTGGCCGGCGTTGCCGCCGGTTGCAGTTCCAGCGTTGCGCGATTCGGCGGTGGTGGCGTGGACGATCTGTTCACCGCCTCGACCTCCAATCAGCAGTCGATAATCAATCAGCCTCAGGCCTATCCGGGCGATACGCAGGCGGCTCCTCTCGTGGCGAGCAATTCGGGCTCGGTCAGCCGCGGCAGCCTCCAGCCAGTGTCGTCGCAGCCGCTGCCGGCTCCAGTCGCCCAGGCACCTGCGATGGCTCCGGCCGTTGCCCAGGCACCTGCGCTGGCGCCTGCCGTAGATCGTAGCGTTGCCCAGCCTGCACTGGTGCAGCCGAAGGTCGCCCAGGCCGAAGAGAACGTGCTCAAGGTGCCCGCCGGCAAGAAGCCCTTGCCGAACAACCAGCAGCCGCTGTCGACCGACAAGGTGGCAGTGTTGCCGCAGCAGCCGAAGGCGAAGGAAGGCACCACCACTGCCCAACTGGACGCGTCGACTGGCAAAAGCGCTGGTTCGGCCGGTGCCGGCGGCTACAAGGTGGTCGAGGGCGATACCCTCAACCGCATCGCGGGCAAGCTCGGCGTCACCACGGCGGCGCTGAAGGAAGCCAACGGTCTGCAGGACGGGCGCATTCGGATCGGCCAGACGCTCAAGGTCCCGGCGGCTACCACTGCCGTGGCCAAGGCTGCACCTGCCGCGGTCGACCCCGTCGTGACTAGCACGCCGGCACCGGCCAAGCCGGCCGTCGCGGCGGCCAAGCCGGCCGATGCTCCCACCACGGCGTCGTACACGCCGCCGAAGACCGAGCGGCTCGCCCAGCAGGCCGAACAGGGCGCCGAGGCCGCGCCAAACGCCACGGGCATCGACCGCATGCGCTGGCCGGTCCGCGGCCGGGTCGTGTCGTCCTACGGCAAGGGCGGCGGCAAAGCCAATGACGGCATCGACATTTCGGTTCCGGAAGGCACTCCTGTGAAGGCCGCCGAGAACGGCGTCGTCATCTATGCCGGCGACGGGCTCAAGGAATTCGGCAATACCGTGCTCGTGCGCCACGAGAACGGCCTGGTCACGGTCTACGGCCACGCCAGCGAGATCAAGGTGCAGCGTGGTCAGAAGGTGAAGCGGGGCGACGAGATCGCGCTCTCCGGCATGAGCGGCGCCACCGACCAGCCGAAACTTCACTTCGAAGTGCGCAAGAATTCGACGCCGGTCGATCCGTCGACCTATCTGGAATAGGAATTCGCGGATCGTCCGACCTCCATCAGATCCGCCAGCTTCGCCCGTCCCGCCAAGGGGCGGGCGTTTTCGCTTTCGCACAAATTCAAAGTGTTACAGCATCCTTTGCGCGCCCAATAGGGCGCGCGGCGCTGTAGTCAGTCCTTGAGCGGCTTGCCCGTGCGGCCGGCGAGGTCCTGGATGAACTGCCAGGCGACGCGGCCCGAACGGCTGCCGCGCGTGGTCGCCCATTCGAGCGCCTCGGCCCTCAATCGCTCCGGATCGGAATCTAGGCCGTGATAGCTCGCATAGCCGCTGATCATTTCCAGGTACTCGTCCTGCGAGCATTTGTGGAAGCCGAGCCACAGGCCGAAGCGGTCCGACAGCGACACCTTTTCCTCGACCGCCTCGGACGGGTTGATGGCGGTCGAACGCTCGTTCTCGATCATGTCGCGCGGCAAGAGATGGCGCCGGTTGGAGGTGGCGTAGAAGATCACATTGCCGGGCCGGCCCTCGACGCCGCCCTCGAGCGCCGCCTTGAGCGACTTGTAGGACGTGTCGTCGTGGTCGAAGGAGAGGTCGTCGCAGAACAGGACGAAGCGGTAGGGGGCTGCTTTGAGCAGGCCCATCAGCTTCGGCAGCGTGTCGATGTCCTCGCGGTGGATCTCGATCAGCTTGAGCGGCGTGTCGTACTTGCCCGAGGCGTTGATGGTGGCGTGCGCGGCCTTGACCAGCGACGACTTGCCCATCCCGCGCGCGCCCCACAGCAGCACGTTGTTGGCCGGCAGGCCGGCGGCGAAGCGCTCGGTGTTGTCCACCAGGATGTCGCGCACCCGGTCGACGCCCTTGATGAGGCCGATGTCGACCCTGTTCACCCGCTGCACCGGTTCGAGGTAACCTGGATCAGCTGCCCAGACGAAACAGTCGGCGATATCGAGGTCCGTTGCCGGTGCTGCCGGCGGGGCCAGTCGCGTCACCGCTGCGATCAAACGGTCGAGTTTGTCGTTGAGCGCTTCGATCGCCTTGTCCATTTCAATCATTCCCTTGCGGTATTCCGGTTGCGAGCCGCTCTATCATGCTCGGAATGCGCGGAAAAGCCGCACTGCTTGGGCCAAGCGCAGTTGCATTGGTGGCTTTAGCGACTATATTCCGCGCACATTTCCCGGGGGCCGGATTTACGGTGTCCGGTCACTTCTCAGGAGACATTCATGTTCGTCACGCCGGCATACGCACAGGCCACGGGGGCCACGCCCGACGTATTCATCAGCATTCTGCCGTTTGTACTGATCTTCGTGATCATGTATTTTCTCATCATCCGCCCGCAGCGCACCCAGCTGAAGAAGCGCGGAGAGATGCTCAATGCCATCCGTCGCGGCGATACGGTCGTCACCGGCGGCGGCTTTGTCGGCAAAGTGACGAAGGTCATCGACGACAACGAACTCGAGGTCGATCTGGGTAATGGCGTCAAGGTGACCGCGCTGCGGGCCACCATTTCTGACGTTCGGGTCAAGGGCGAGCCGATCGCCAACCAGAACGCCAAGAAATAACCGTAGTAAAGGCGGAACGCACCGCTTTCACGCCTTATCGGACGAGGCCAAATGCTTTATTTTTCGCGCTGGAAGACATTCTCGATCTGGGCCGTCGTGCTCCTCGGGGTGATCTTCACCATCCCGAACCTGCTGACGCAATCGCAGCTCGATTCGCTGCCGGGGTGGTTCCCGAAGCGCTCCATGACGCTTGGCCTCGACCTCCAGGGCGGTTCACACATCCTGCTTGCCGTTGAGCGGCAGGATCTGGTCGATGAGCGGCTTCAAGCGACGCGGGACGACATCCGCACGCTGCTGCGCGACGCCAAGATCGGCTACACTGGTCTCACCGGCACCGGCAAGACGGTGCAGGTCCGCATCACGGATCCAAACGAAGTCGAACCGGCCAAGACCGCGCTTGCAGCGCTGACGCAGCCGGTTTCGTCCGGCATGTTCGGCGGCGGTTCGATCTCTGAACTGGCGCTGGAGCAGCCCGAGCCAGGCATTCTCCGCTTCACGCTGACTGACGAAGGCATCGACCACCGCGTCAGCAACGCGGTCACTCAGTCGATCGAGGTCGTCGGCCGCCGCGTCAACGAACTCGGCACCAACGAACCCATCATCCAGCGCGCGGGCGCCGACCGCATCCTCGTCCAGGTGCCCGGCCTTCAGGACCCGCAGCGTCTGAAGGATATCCTCGGCAAGACCGCCAAGCTGACCTTCCAGATGGTCGACCAGTCGATGTCCGCCCAGGAGGCACTGCAGGGCCGTCCGCCGGCCGGCTCGACGGTGATGTATTCGCAGGACGATCCGCCGGTTCCCTATCTGATCGAGAACCGCATCATCGTCTCCGGCGAGAACCTCGTCGATGCGCAGGCGACCTTCGACCAGCGAACGAGCGAGGCGGTCGTTTCCTTCCGCTTCGACGCCAAGGGTGCCGCCCGCTTCGGTCAGGCGACCCAGCAGGGCGTCGGCCGCCTGTTCGCCATCATCCTCGACAACCAGGTGATTTCGGCGCCGCAGATCCGCGAGCCCATCCTTGGCGGCACTGGCCAGATCTCCGGCAGCTTCACCGCACAGAGCGCCAACGACCTGGCAGTGCTGCTGCGTGCCGGCGCGCTTCCGGCCGACTTGACCATCGTCGAAGAGCGTACCGTCGGCCCGAGCCTCGGCGCCGACTCGATCGCGGCCGGCAAGTTCGCCTCGGTCATCGCCGGTATCCTCGTCGTTTCCTTCATGCTCTTCGCCTATGGGACGCTCGGCATCATCGCCAACATCGCGCTGATCGCCAACGTGGGGCTGATCATTGCGACGCTTTCGCTCCTCGGCGCGACGCTGACCATGCCTGGCATCGCGGGTATCGTGCTGACCGTCGGCATGGCGGTGGACTCCAACGTCATCATCTACGAGCGCGTGCGCGAGGAGCGACAATTGGGTCGTTCCCTGGTGCAGTCTTTGGACGCGGGCTTTGCCAGGGCGCTGGCGACCATCGTCGACGCCAATTTCACCACCTTCATTGCCGCAATCATCCTCTTCTACCTGGGCTCCGGCCCCGTGCGCGGCTTCGCGGTCACGCTCGCGATCGGTATCGTGACGACCGTCTTCACGGCCTTCACGCTGACTCGCTGGCTGGTGGCCCTGTGGCTGCGCCGCGCCAAGCCCAAGGAACTGCCCAAGGGCCTGGTGCGACTGGTGCCCGACAACACCAGCTTCCCGTTCATGTCCTGGCGGCGCTATGCCTTCACGCTCTCGGCGGCCGCTTCCGTCGCAGCCATGGTTCTCTTCTTCTCCGTGGAGATGAACTACGGCATCGACTTCCGCGGCGGCACGAGCATCGAGGTGCAGGCCAAGCAAGGCACGGCCAATTCCGGCGACGTGCGAGCCCGGTTGAGCGAGCTTAATCTCGGCGACGTTCAGGTGCAGGAGTTCGGCTCCGATCAGAACCTGCTGATCCGGGTCGAGGGCCAGAATGCCGGTGACAATGCCGAGCAGAGCGTGGTCGAGAAGGTCCGCAGCGAACTCGCCAACGACTACGAGTTCCGGCGCGTGGAATCGGTCGGCCCGACGGTGTCGAGCGAACTCGCCTGGTACGGTACCCTCGGCGTCCTTGCCTCGATGGCGGCGATGCTGATCTACATCTGGTTCCGCTTCGAGTGGCAGTTCGGCCTTGGCGCCATCCTGGCGACCGTCCACGACGTGACCATGATGATCGGCCTCTATGTCATCACCGGCATCGAGTTCAACCTGACCAGTATCGCGGCGATCCTGACCATCGTGGGCTATTCGATCAACGACACGGTCGTCGTCTACGACCGGGTTCGCGAGAACCTGCGCAAGTACAAGAAGATGCCGATCGAGCAGCTTCTCGACCTGTCGATGAACCAGACGCTGTCGCGTACCGTGCTGACGGGCGTGACCACGCTGCTGGCGCTGATTTCGCTCTACCTGTTCGGTGGCGAGGTCATCCAGTCGTTCACGCTCGCCATGATCTTCGGCATCCTGGTCGGCACCTATTCGTCGATCTTCGTGGCCGGTCCGCTGCTGATCCTGTTCAGGCTGCGCCCGGAGGCCTTCGAAGCCGACGAGAAGGATAAGCCGGCGGTACCGACCAACGTCCAGCCGACGAAGTCGTAGCAACAATGGCTGCAGGCCTGGTCATGCGCGAGGCGCACTATCCCGGAAGGGCTCCCGTCGACGCCTATGGCGACGGCGGGTTCCGCTTCGCGGACATGTCGCATCGCGGCTCGATCCTCTGCCTGCCGTCCGGCATCTATGGCTGGGAACCGGCGGACCCGTCGGCCCTGACGCCGGCCGATTTCGCCAAGGTGATCGCCGAGGCGGCGCAGGTCGAGATCCTGCTCGTCGGTACCGGCAAGGAGCTGATGCGGCTTCCTGCCGAACTCCGCGCGGCCTTCAAGGAAGTCCGGATCTCGGCGGACCCCATGTCGACCGGGGCAGCGGTGCGCACCTACAACGTGCTGCTCGCCGAAGACCGTGCTGTGGCGGCCGCATTCATTGCCGTCGATTGAAGTGAAGTCGGGCGTCGAAACGGTGGCTGAACTGGTTCGCGAGGCGGATCGCGACCGTTACCTGTCCGTGCTTTATGCGCCCGAGCACAAGCGCTCAGCGCTCTTCGCGATCTATGCCTTCAACGCCGAGGTCGCCGGTATCCGCGATCGCGTCAGCGAGCCGATGCCGGGTGAAATCCGGCTGCAATGGTGGCGCGACGTAATCGCCTCGGGCGACCCGCAGGCCGGCGCCGGTCACCCCGTCGCGTCTGCCCTGATGGCTGCAATCTCGGCCCATCGGCTGCCGGTGGCGGCCTTCGACAACTACCTCGAGGCCCGGATCTTCGACCTCTACGACGATCCGATGCCGACTCGCACCGACCTCGAGGGCTATTGCGGCGAGACGGCATCGATGCTGATACAGCTTGCCGCACTCGTGCTCGATCCTGGCGAGGCCGCCGCCCATGCGGAACTGGCCGGCCACGCCGGTTGTGCCCAGGCGATCACCGGTCTGCTGCGCCTGCTGCCCGTCCACCGGGCGCGGGGCCAATGCTACGTCCCGCGCGACATCCTGTCGGCGGCCGGGATGACGCCCGAGGAGTTCGTGGCCGGCGGCAAGAGCCCAGGCGCGGACGTTGCTGTCCAGGCCATGATTGCGCTCGCGCGCGAACATCTGGGAGCCTTCGAGCGGCAGGCCAAGTCGATGCCGCTATCGCTGCGTCCGGCATTCCTGCCGGTGGCGCTCACCGGCGCTTATCTCGACCGGCTCGAGCAAGGTAAGGACGGCATTTCATCGCTCCGCAAGCACCTGTCCATGCTCCGGACTGCATCGCGCGGCTGGCGCTAGGGCGCCGTCGCCAAGGTCGTCGGACGGGGATCAGTCGGCCTGACCTCAAGTGGGAACGTAATCTTCTCGCCGGGTGAAGAAGAAAAAGCGGTCGAGACCGCGGGCGTTCACGTAGGTACGGACATCCCGATGGAGGCGGCGAGCCACGCTTGCCGAGGAGGTGTTGTCGGGGGCAACGATCGAGCCGATTTCCGGTTCGTCGGTTACATCGAATCCGAGGGCCATGGCAGCCCGCGCCGCTTCCAGGGCAAGCCCGCGGCCGCGCCAGGCCGGCGCGACGTGATAGCCGATCTCGAGCGCCCGCGCTCCGCCGACGTCCTGCCACGTCGGGCCGCAATCCCCGATCAATTGTCCGCTGGCCCGGTCCACCATCGCCCAGAGGCCGAAACCGTCGCGCTCGTAGCGCGCGAGGTTTCGCTCGACCCATTCGGTTGCGCCGGCGTCGTCCGTCATCTCGGGATAGAAACGACGCGCATAGTCGTCGGTGAAGACCGACAGGATCGCGGCCTCGTCGCCGCGCTCCATCTCCCTCAGGATCAGCCGTGGCGTACCTGGGGGCTTCATCATCATGGCTATTCCGCGGCCTGAGCCTCGGCGGGCGCGATGCCCAGCCAATTGCGGCAGTCGGCAAGCGCGCGGCCGGTCATGGCCTTCTTCTTGGCAATGGTCTTTTCCTTGCCACGCAGGCGCTTGCCGTCGACCTTGGGCGCCTCGATCTCGGGGAACAGGCCGAAATTGACGTTCATCGGCTGGAACGACCGCTTGCCCGGCTCGTCGTCGGAGACGATGTGGCCGCCGGTGATGTGGTTGAGCAGCGCGCCGAATGCGGTCGTCGCCGGAGGCGGCGTCATCGGACGGCCCAAGCGCTCGGCTGCGGCGAAGCGACCGGCCAGCAGGCCGATGGCAGCGCTCTCGACATAGCCTTCGCAGCCGGTGATCTGGCCGGCAAAGCGCAGGCCCGGGCGCGACTTGAGCTGCAGCGTCGGATCCAGCAGCGTCGGCGAGTTGAGGTAGGTGTTGCGGTGCAGGCCGCCGAGGCGCGCGAACTCGGCGTTCTCCAGGCCCGGGATCATCTTGAAGATGCGCACCTGCTCGCCGTGCTTCAGCTTGGTCTGGAAGCCGACCATGTTGTAGAGCGTGCCGAGCGCGTTGTCCTGGCGCAACTGGACCACGGCATAGGCCTTGACGGTCGGGTTGTGCTCGTTGGTCAGGCCCATCGGCTTCATCGGACCGTGGCGCAGCGTCTCCGGCCCACGCTCGGCCATCACCTCGATCGGCAGGCAGCCGTCGAAATAGGGCGTGCCTTCCCATTCCTTGAACTCGGTCTTCTGGCCATCCATCAAGGCCTGCACGAAGGCCTCGTACTGCTCCTTGTCCATCGGGCAGTTGATGTAGTCCTTGCCGGTGCCGCCGGGGCCGACCTTGTCGTAGCGCGACTGGAACCAGCAGGTGTTCATGTCGATGGAAATGTCGATGGAATCGAAATGCACGATCGGCGCGATCGCGTCGAAGAAGGCGAGCGCATCGGATGACGTGCCGGCGGCGATGGCCTCTGCCAGCGACGGGGCCGTCAGCGGGCCGGTGGCGATGATCGCCTGGTCCCAGTCCTCGGGCGGCAGGCCGGTGATTTCCTCCCGCACGATAGTGACCAGCGGATGGGCTTCAAGCCGCGCGGTGACTGCGTCGGAAAAGCCGTCGCGGTCGACCGCGAGCGCGCCGCCGGCAGGCACCTGGTTGGCATCGCCCGACGCCATGATCAGCGAGTTGGCAAGCCGCATCTCGGCGTGCAGCAGCCCGACGGCGTTGGTCTGGGCATCGTCCGAACGGAAGGAATTGGAGCAGACCAGTTCGGCCAGGCCGTCGGTCTTGTGGGCGTCGGTGCCGCGCACTCCGCGCATTTCATGCAGGATGACGGGCACGCCGGCCTCCGCCGCCTGCCACGCTGCTTCAGATCCGGCGAGACCGCCGCCGACGATATGGATGGGTTTCGTGCTCATGGCAGCGGAATAGTCCCTTGCCCGGGCGATTGCAACGATTGCCGTGGATTGGCGGCGGCGGTGGGATTGCCGACGGTCGCAGACAACTTCTAAGATGCCTTCATGACGAAGCGCTCAATCGGTCATTTGCTCCTGGCGGGCATGATTTCGCTCTCGATCCATGCCGCCGGCCCGCCGGCCGCTCAGGCAGCTCCAATTACTAACCGCATAGATGTCTGCCACGGCTATGGCTGTGCATTCCGGGCAAGGCTCTATCTCGGCGCCGGCGATGCCCAGCGCTTCGCCTCGATCCTGGCCGCAGGCAAGTCCTCGGCGGAGGCCGAGCGTGCGGCGATCGGTCAAGCCGTCAGCTATTTCGAGAAGCGGGTCCAGCAGGTGACGGGCGTGCGCGACGAACCGAAGTCGGAGTTCGGGGCGTCAAAGGTCAAGGGCCAGATGGACTGCGTCGACGAATCGACCAACACCGACACCCTGTTGCGCTACCTGCAAGGGCGCGGCCTGCTGAAGTACCACAAGGTAGAGGCGAGGACCTCGCGCGGGTTCCTTTTCGATGGACGCTACCCGCACTGGACCGCGGTGATACGCGCGCCGGACGGTGTCAAATGGGTGGTCGATTCCTGGTACGCGCCGATGGGCGGCTTACCGGACATCATTCCGCTCAGCGACTGGAAGCCGCGCGGCCTGCTCTCCAGCGGCGCGCTGGATTAGCCCGGGTCACAATTTCTGGGAGCCGAATACAACAACACCCGCCGGGGGAGGAGGTCCGGCGGGTGTCGTTTTGATGGTCAGCTCCAGGGAGGAGGAGAGAAGCTGACCTATTCGCCGTGAGCCAGGGAGGAGGAGGGCTCGGGCGAAATTCCTTTGGCTAACTGCACCCGCCGGGGGAGGAGATCCGGCGGGTGCGTTAAGGTGGTCGGCTTCGGGAGGAGGAGTAAGCCGACCTATTCGCCATGAGCCGGGGAGGAGGAACGGCCCGGGCGAAATTCTTTTCGCCTGTTGAAGAGGGCGAATCTCTTTCTGGGTAACGGCACCCGCCGGGGGAGGAGATCCGGCGGGTGCGTTAAGGTGGTCAGCTTCGGGAGGAGGAGTAAGCTGACCGATCCGCGGGGTCGGGGAGGAGGTCGACCCCAGCGGAAACTGAATTAGATGGCGCGGCGAGCGATCGCCGGGATTTCACCGCGGTTGATGCCGAGGTCGGCAAGCTGGCGGTTGGACAGGCGGCCCAGCTCATTCACCGTCTCGCGATAAGCGCGCCAGTTGCGGTAAGTGCGGAGCAAGTTCATTTTCTTTCTCTTTCGTTCGTACGGTTGTGTGAATGTCGACGCTTAGATGGCCTTACGCGCGACGAAGTGGATGTCGCTGCGGGTGATGCCCAGGTCGGTCAGTTCACGGTTGGACAGGCGGCTCAGCTCATTCACGGTCTCGCGATAGCGGCGCCAGTTGCGGTAGTTGCGGATCAGGTTCATCTTCGTATCCCGTTCGTTTTCTTTTCGCTCTCTGTGTACGGGGCGTAGATAGGTCCGCTCTGACTAAAATTGAAGCGCTATGCTCGCATAGCAGCAATGCGTTTTGTGCATTGCAGCATTAATGGGCATTTACGGTTCGGTCATAATTGTGACCGAATCTGAAAATCGCCATAATGACAAAGGCTTGGCCGGCGGTAGAAGGCCTGAACGGGGGAACGGGGCGCATGGCGGGCTATGCCACCAGGGTCAAGAAAGACATCGATCGCTGGGTCGAAAGCGGCCTTATAGACCGGCCCACTGGCGAAAAGCTCGCTACTGATGTCGACGCAAGAGATCGCAGCGGGCTGAATTTCGGCTGGATACTGGCGATCATGGCCGCTCTGCTGTTTGCGGCAGCGATACTCATTCTGGTCGCGGCCAATTGGGGGGCGTTGCCGCGAGTAGCGCGCCTAATTGGCCTGTTTGCGGTGATTTTTGCCGGATATGTCGGTGGCGCCGTCCTCAAGGGCCGCGGCCATGGCGGGTTCGCCGAAGCGCTGTGGCTGGTCGCCGCGGCCGCTTTCGGAGGGTCGATCGCATTGATCGGCCAGATGTACCATATGTCCGGCGACGAGGCCGCCGCCATTGTCACATGGTGCATTGCAACAGGATTGGCGGCGGCGGCCTTGCGCTCCAGTGCCCTGACGGTCGCAGCCGTCGCCATCGCCGACGCCTGGTTGGTCACCAAGGGGTTCGAATTCTTCCGGCGCACGGACTTTCCGCACCTGTTCCCGGTCTTCATGGCGGTGCTTTGGGCTTTGTCCTACTGGACCCTCAGCCGCGCGGCACGGCATCTGATCTCTCTGTCGCTCATTCTCTATGCCGTCTTGCTCGCCATACATTACGACGCGCTGCTTGCGGGGCTAGTGCTTGCCCTCGTATCCGCGGCCCTGCTTGCAATCGCAGCACTAGCGCCGGCTGCCGCCGAGCGCTTGGTCCAGCTTGGCGGATACCTGCCGCTGCATGCCCTGATCGGCTTCCTGACCGGCATGGGCATCGTCCAGTTCGACCTGGTCGACGATCAGGGATTTGTCGTCGCAGCCGCGGTCGCACTCGCTGTCATAGCCACGGCGATCGTCTTCCTCGGACGGGAAAGCCGCGCCTTGCGCTGGGTAGCCTATGTCGGCTTCGCCTTTGAACTGGCGATCGTTTACGTCGCCACCGTCGGCTCCATGCTCGGCACGGCTGGCTTCTTCTTCGCAGCTGCAGCAATTTTTGCAGGCCTTGCCTATGCAATCATGCGCATCGAACGACGGATGAGGCCGCAATCGGCCCGGGGAGCAGCCTGATGTCCCGCTACAAGCTTGTCGTTGTTGCCGCGGTGCTCGCGCTCGCACAGATCGGTTTTCTCGGCTGGATGGTCGCTGGTCGCGCAGCGCTGCTGCGCAATGGCCAGGAGGTGCTGCTCAAGGTGGAGCCCGTCGACCCGCGCGACCTGCTGCGCGGCGACTATGTGCGGCTCGGATACGAGATCTCGCGCCTGCCGGTGGAACTGATTGCCAATCTGCCCCAGGGCGAGGCGACCTCCGTGGAGGGGCCGATCGTCGTGCGCGTCAGGAAGGATGCTGACGGCTACTGGCGGGCCACGAGCGCCTGGCTGGGCACTGCTGCGGCC
Source organism: Mesorhizobium sp. SCN 65-20 (assembly GCA_001724355.1). Lineage (GTDB taxonomy): Bacteria > Pseudomonadota > Alphaproteobacteria > Rhizobiales > Rhizobiaceae > Aminobacter. The sequence continues at coordinate 118,869 of MEEF01000010.1, forward strand.
ACTGCGCCCACTGGAGAGGTCGATCTCCGCGGCAATGTACAGGGTGGCTGGAACCTCACATCCGGGTCCACGATCGCAGTGGACTACGGCATCGAGCGCTTCTATGTGCCGGAAGGCGAGGGGCTGGCGATCGAGGAAGAGATGCGCAGGCGCAATGCCGAGGCTGAGCCGGAGATACGCAACTTCGGCGTCAAGGTCGCCGTCGGCAGCGGCGGGACCGCCCAGATCAAGGCATTGATGGACGGCGATGCCATGCTGTTCGAGGAGCCGCTCTACTGAATGAGGGCACCGTCAGCATCTGGATCAAGCGGAAAGCTAGGCAAAGCTGATATCGCCTCAGGCTGCGACCAGTTCCGGGCACCCAAAGTTTGCTTTGAGATGAAATTAATGGGTTCGGCATATAGCGAGCAATGCTTGTTGGACGAACGCCCGTACATATTATGAAGATTGCAATTGTTGCAGAACATGCCTCCGCCCGTTTTGGAGGCGAAGCGATCCTGCCGCTCCACTACTTTCGCATATTGCGCCAGCGCGGACATGACGTCTGGTTGATCGTTCACGAAAGGACGCGTGAAGAGCTGGTTGATCTGTTCGGCGATGACTCGCGCATCATTTTCACGCCCGATACGCCGCTGATACGCCTGTTGTGGCGTATGGGCAGCTTTCTGCCGCACCGCCTGGCAAATTTCTCGACCGGCTATCTCATGCGGGTGCTGACGCAGCGCAGGCAGCGGAAGGAGGCGCGTCGGCTGGTCGCCGAGCAGAGGGTGAACATCGTGCACCAGCCCATCCCGGTCTCTCCGCGCGAACCGTCCATGCTCTTCGATTTGGGAGCTCCCGTCGTGATCGGCCCCTTGAACGGCGGCATGGAGTTCCCGCCAGCCTTCCGCAGCCGCACCTCCGCGCTGGAGCGGCATGCGGTCGCCGCGGGCCGGTCCATGACCAACTTCATGAACCGTCTCGTTCCGGGGAAACGTCTTGCAAGCGTCGTGATGGTAGCAAACGAGCGCAGCCGCCTGGCCTTACCCTCGGGCGTCCGGGGCAAGATCGTCGAGCTTTTCGAGAATGGCGTCGACATCTCGACATGGACCGTCCATGCGGCCGCAGAGCGGGATCCGCAAGGCAGTGCGCGCTTCGTCTTTTCGGGCCGTCTGGTGGATTGGAAGGCTGTTGATCTCCTGCTGCGTGCTTTTGCGCGTGCCAGTACGCAGGTTCCGATGAGCTTGCTGATCGTCGGTGATGGGGACGTACGTGGCAGCCTGGAAGAGCTTGCCGCCGAACTCGGGGTGCTTTCCGCCCACGAGGTTCCCGGCAAGGTGCATTTCGCCGGTTGGCTTAGCCAGCGCGAATGTGCCGAAATGTTGGCGTCCCGCGACGCCCTGGTGCTTCCCAGCCTCTACGAATGCGGGGGAGCGGTGGTCCTCGAGGCGATGGCGCTCGGCAAGCCCGTCATTGCAACCGCATGGGGCGGCCCGTTGGACTACCTCAACCCGGAATGCGGCATCCTGGTCGCACCGGAGTCTCCAGATGCTCTCGTTCGCGGCCTGGAGGACGCGATGGTGGAACTCGCCCGTTCGCCCGGGCTGCGCCGGCAGTTGGGCGAGGTGGCGAAGCGGCGCATCCGTGACGAGTTCGACTGGGAGAAGAAGGTCGACGCAGTTCTGGGCGTCTATGCCTCCGCGATCGCCGCGGAAGGCCAGCGTCCGCAATAGGCGATTGGCGCCGGCCGCTAAGGCTCCACCGCCACGATCGCCTCGATCTCGACGGTGATGTTGTCCGGCAGCGAGCCGAAGCCGACCGCCGAGCGCGCGTGGCGCCCGCGCTCGCCGAAGACCTCAATCAAAATGTCCGAGCACCCATTGATCACCTTGGGATGCGCCTCGAAGTCCGGCACGGCGTTGACCATTCCGAGCAGCTTGATGACGCGGCGGACCTTGGACAGGTCGCCGATGGCGGAATGGATCACTGCAAGCAGGTTGAGCCCGGTAAGGCGCGCGTCGTCATAGGCCTGCTCGATGCCGATCTCAGCACCGACCTTGCCCGTCCGGAGGCGGCCGTCCGGCTGGCGCGGCCCCTGGCCGGACAAATAGAGGATGTTCTCCTCGCGCACGAACGGCACGTAGGTGGCGATCGGCGCGGGCGGCGGCGGCAATGTCAGGCCGAGTGCGGCCAGTCTGTCGTAAGGGGTCATTGGCTCGGCGATTGTTGCAGTTATGCGAGTTCTGCCTGGCGGATGCAGGCGACGCTGTGCCCTGTACCGATTGCTTCGCGCACCGGCACCTTGTCCGCGCAGGCCGCGACCGCGTGCGGACAACGGGTGCGGAACACGCAGCCAGACGGCGGGTTGAGCGGGCTCGGGATGTCGCCCTGGAGGATGACCCGCTCGCGCCGGACCGTCGGGTCCGGCACCGGGGCGGTCGCCAGCAGCGCGCGCGTGTAGGGGTGGCGCGGATTGGCATAGACCGAGCGCGCAGGCCCCTGTTCCATGATCCGGCCGAGATAAAGCACGACGATTTCGTCGCACAGATATTCCACCACCGTCAGGTCGTGGGAGATGAAGATCATCGTCAGGCCGAGTTCGCGCTGCAACTCCTGGATCAGGTTCAGCACCTGCGCCTGGACCGAAACGTCGAGCGCGGAAACCGGCTCGTCGGCGATGATCAATTCCGGTTCCACCGCGAGCGCGCGGGCGATGCCGACGCGCTGGCGCTGGCCGCCCGAAAATTCGTTTGGGTAGCGCCGCCCGTGCTCGGGCGAAAGCCCGACACGTGTCAACAACTCGTCGATCCGCGCCTGGCGGGCGGCACCTTTCGCCAGCCCGTGCGTGTCGATTGCCTCGCCGATGATGTCGCGCACGCGCATGCGCGGGTTGAGGCTGGAATAGGGATCCTGGAAAATGATCTGCAGGCGGCGCCGATAGGCGCGCAGCGCCTTCTCCGGCAGGGCGAACAGGTCCACTCCGTCGAAGATCGCTTCGCCCGAAGACGGTTCCACCAGCCGCAGCAGGCAGCGCCCGGCGGTGGTCTTGCCCGATCCGGATTCGCCCACGATGCCGACGATCTGGCCGCGGCGGACGTCGAACGAGATGTCCTCGACTGCCTTGACCGGGCCGCTGCCGGTGGAGAACTGCTTGCTCAGGCCGCGCACCGACAACAGGATGTCGGCATCGCCGGCGGAGGTTTGTTGCACGTCGTTCACAGGAGCTCGTGCCTCCAGCAGCGGGTTAGGTGTTCGGGCGACGCGTTCAGCAGGTCCGGCGGAACAGCCTCGCAATGCGCCTCGGCATGCGGGCAGCGTGGCGCGAAGGTGCAGCCCGAGGGCAGGGCGAGCACGCTTGGCACGCTCCCCGGGATCGGGTTGAGCATGCGCCGCGAGCCGTCGTCGGCGCGGTCGCGCTTGGTGTCGGGGATGCAGGCAAGCAGGCCCTTGGTGTAGGGGTGGCGGGGCCGCGCGAACAGATCCTTGACCGGCGCCTGCTCGACGACGCGGCCCGCATACATGACGGCGACCTCGTGGGCGATCTCGGCCACGACGCCGAGATTGTGAGTCACGAACAGGATGCTCATGCCGATTTCGCGCTGCAGGCGGCGCATCAGGTCGAGGATCTGGGCCTGGATGGTCACGTCGAGCGCGGTGGTGGGCTCGTCCGCAATCAGCAGTGCCGGGTTGCAGGCGAGCGCGAGCGCGATCATGACGCGCTGACGCATGCCGCCGGACATTTCGTGCGGATATTGGTCGAGGCGCTTGTCGGCGGCGGGAATTTCGACCAGTTCGAGCATGCGTTTGGCGCGGGCGCGGGCCTCGATACGGCTCACCGGCTCGTGCAGCCGGATCATCTCCATGATCTGGTCGCCGACGGTGAAAAGCGGGTTCAGGCTCGTCATCGGCTCCTGGAAGATCATGGCGATCTCCTTGCCGCGGATCGCCCGCATCCGTTTGTCGCTGAGCGCGGCCAGATCGACGACGCTGCCGTCGCGCAGGCGGTAGAGCAGGCGGCCGCCGACGATGCGGCCGGGATGCGACAGGAGCCGCATGATCGAAAGACTGGTGACCGACTTGCCGGAACCGGATTCACCGACCACGGCGAGCGTTTCGCCGCGACGGACCGTGAGCGTGACCCCGTCGACCGATTTCGCGGCACGCGAACCCATGACGAAATGGGTGCGCAGGTCCTCGGCACGCAGCACGACGTCGGCGGCGAGCATTTCCGGCTGACTGTCGGATCTCTGTGCGGAAGCGGCCATGGTCAGAGGTCCTTGCGCAGGCGCGGGTCGAGCAGATCGCGCAGCCCGTCACCGACGAGTTGTAGCGACAGCACGGTGAGGATGATGGCGAGGCCGGGGAAGATGGTGACCCAGTCGGCCTGACCGACATATTGCCGTCCCGACGCGATCATGGTTCCCCAGGTCGGGACCTCGGGGCTGACGCCGACGCCGAGGAACGAGAGGCCGGCTTCGGCCAGCATCGCATAGGCGAAGATGAAGGTCGCCTGCACCAGGATCGGCGAGACGAGATTGCGCAGCACGTGCCGCGTCATGATGCGCCAGGTGGGCACGCCGAGCGCACGGGCGGCCTCGACATAGGGCAGTTCGCGGATGACCAGCGTCGAGGCGCGCACCACGCGGGCCAGACGTGGCGCGTAGACGATGCCGAGCGCGATGATGACCGTGGCGAGCGACGGACCGAGTGCTGCCACCAGTGCAATGGCGAGCAGGATATCGGGAAACGCCATCATCGCGTCGATGATGCGCGAAACCACGCCGTCCGCCTTGCGGAAGAAGCCGGCGACGATGCCGAGCGTGATGCCGACGACAGCCGCGAGCGTTGTTGCCGCCGCTCCGACCAGAAGCGAGAGCTGCCCGGCATAGATCGTGCGGCTGAAGACATCGCGGCCGAACTCGTCGGTGCCGAAGAACCAGGTCGTGCTCGGCGGCTTCAGCCGGTTGACGATCGACAGCTTGTTCGGCGCGTAGGGCGCGATCAGCGGCGCGAGCACGGCAAGCAGCGTGATCGTCGCGATTACTGCGAGACCGATCGCCAGCGTGCGGCGCTGCAGGATGAGCGTGGAGATGCGCGGGGTGTCCACGCCGGCGGAGGAGACGGCAGCCATCAGTAGCGCACCCGCGGATCGATCATGAGATAGAGCATGTCGATGCCGAAATTGATGAGGACGTAGATCGCGGCAATGACGAGCAGGGCGCCCTGGATGACGGGATAGTCGCGGCGCAGCACGGCCGAGACGACGAGGTTGCCCACGCCGGGCAGGCTGAACACCGTTTCGGTGACCACGGCGCCAGACACCAGCAGGGCGGCGGTCAGGCCGATGACGGTCAGCACCGGGATCAGCGCGTTCTTGAAGGCATGTTTCATCACGACCCGCAGTTCGCCCATGCCCTTGGAGCGGGCCGTACGTACGTAGTCGTCGTTGAGCACGTCGAGCATCGACGCGCGGGTGAAGCGCGTAATCAACGCCGATGAGACCACGCCGAGCGCGGTCGCCGGCAGGACGAGGTGGCTCATCCGTGTCAGGAACGAGGCATCCGGCCCGCCATATCCCGCGACAGGGAACCAGCCCAGGCGAACGGCGAAGACCTGGATCAGGATAAGGCCGAGCCAGAAACTCGGGATACTGGCCGCCAGCACGGTGAGCGTGGTGACCGACTGGTCGAACAATCCGCCGCGCCGGTAGGCCGACATGATGCCGACGGGCAGGGCGATGGCGCTGGCGATCAGGATGGCGAACAGGGTGAGGAAGAAGGTCGGCTCGGCGCGGTCGAGCAGGGCGCTCGCGACCGGCATGTCGAGGAAGATCGAATGGCCGAGGTCGCCACGGGCGAGCTGGGCGAGGAAATAGACATATTGGATGGGCAGCGGCTGGTCGAGCCCCAGGCGCACACGCAGTACCTCGATATCGGCCGGCGTCGCGTCCGGGCCGAGCATGACCGCGGCCGGGTCGCCCGGCGCCACGCGCACGATGATGAAGACGATCGTGACGACCGTGAACATTACCGTGAGCATGCCGAGGAGGCGTTGCAGGACGTATCGCGACATCGATCGGCTCCCATTGGCCCCCGGCGCGGCGGTTGCCGCGCCGGGGAGTCTTGGCTGGTTACTTGGTCAGGTGGGCGTTCCAGAAGTAGGGCCAGGCCGAGGCTGTGAAGCCTCCCAGCTTGGGCGATTTGGCCGAGAGCGCGTTGAAATCGCCGACCTTGTAGAAGGGAGCTTCGTCATAGATCAGCTTCTGGATGTCCGACCAGATGGCGACGCGCTTTTCCGGATCCATCTCGGTGTTGAGTTCGACGACGAGCTTGTCCTTGGCCTCGCTCGCCCACCAGCCCGGATAGGACGCCGGCAGCGGTGCGATCAGGGCCGGATCCGGCAGGAACGGGCTGTGGGTGATGAAGATGTCCCAGAGCGCCGGTTCGGCGCGGCGCTGCACCAGCGTCGCCCAGTCGACGACGTCGAGCTGGACCGCAAGGCCGGCGGCCTTGAGGTACTCGGCAGCGACCTGCGCCATCTTGTAGTGGAACTCGTACTGCCGGCTGGTGAGGATGCGGATCGGCTTGCCGTCATAACCGGCCTCCGTCGCGAGTTCCTTGGCCTTGTCCGGGTTGCCCTGGTTGTAGCCTTCGACGCCTGCATCCGAACGCCACTGGTAGCCTTCCGGATAAAGCGCGCCGTCGACGGCGAAGAAGTCGGGCTTGCCGAAGGCGGCGGCCAGCATGTCCTCCGAATTGAGCGCCGCCTGCACGGCCTTGCGCAGGCCGGGCTTGGTCATCATGCCTTCCTTGTTGTTCATGATGAACATCGGCCAACCGAAGGACTTGAGCACCAGCGGCTCGGTCTTGGCCTGGCCGTTCAGCCGATCGAAGGCCTCGACGGGAAGCAGATCGGCATAGTCGTACTGGCCGGCAATCGCGCCTTCGACGCGGGTGTTGGCATCGGGAACCGGCACGAAGCGGATCTCGTCGAGATACTGCTTGCGCGCACCGCCGAAGCCATCCGGCTCGCCTTCGCGCGACTTGTAGCCGTCGAAGCGCACGAGCTGCAGATACTGGTCAGGCTTGCGCTCCTTGATCATGTAGGGGCCGGTGCCGACATATTCGGACAGCGTCTCGGCGATCTTTTCGGACGGCAGGACCACGGCCGCGGAATTGTTGAAGGCGAGCAGGGCCGTCAGCGGCGCGAAGGGCTGCTTGAGCGTGATGCGGACGGTGTAGTCGTCGACGGCCTCGAGCTTGTCGAGGTTGGCAGCCACCAGCTTGCCGCGCGACGCGACTTCCAGCCAGCGCTTGAGCGAGGCGACCACGTCCTCCGACGTCATCGCCGAGCCGTCGTGGAAGGTAATGCCCTGGCGGAGCTTGATGGTGTGCACCTTGCCGTCGGCCGAAACCTCGGGCAGGCCCTCGGCCAGAAGCGGTGTGACGCCCCAGTTCTTGTCGAAGGTATAGAGCGTTTCGAAGAAGTGCTGCGTGACCATGCCGAGCAGGTCGCCCGTGGCGGTCATCGGATCGAGCGTGGTCAATTCGCCGATCGTCGCGACGTTGACGACGCCGCCGCGTTCCTGCGCAAATGCCTGTGACGCCGCCAGCATGCTCGCGCCTGCCAGACCTGCGATAATCAATTTCCTCAGCATGTTCCCCTCCCTTTGATCGAATTGCTGGTGAAGTATTCAGTGAGCCTTGGCCAGTGACGTGACGACGCGCTCAAGTTGCGCGACGACCGCCTCGGTGATGCGCTCGCCCTTGTCTGCTGTCGCCGTCGAAGGATCGCCGACCACGCCTGTGCCGCCCGACATCTGGTGCATCGTGCGGAAAAGCGCGCCGCGGCTGCCCCGGATCATGTCGGCGTTGGCCCAGTCGAAGGTCTCGACATAGGACATGTCGCCGATCAGGTCCCGGCGGACACTGTCTGGCGCCGCCAGCAGCATCAGCGACGTCTCGAACTCGCAGGCGTGGTTGACGCCAGCGAAACCGCTTTCGCGGATCTCCTCGAGCTCGGGTGCGGCCAGGCGCCACCAGGTGAGCATGACCATGCGGCAGTCGCGATGACGCGAGCCGAAGGTCTCGAGCAGCACCTGTCCGACGGCCTGGTTGCCGCCGTGGCTGTTGAACAGCACGATGTTGGTGAAGCCGTGCCGCACCACGCTTTCCAGAATGTCGCCGACATAGGCGAGGAACGTCTCGTGGCGGATGCTGAGCGTTCCGGCGAATTCCATGTGGTGCTCGGAGCAGCAGACCTTCACCTGCGGCAGGATAAGCACGCGATCGCCCATCTGCTTCTCGAGCCGGTCGAGGAAATGGCCGCCGATGGCAACGTCCGTGTCGATCGCGAGGTGCGGGCCGTGCTGCTCAATGGCTGCGACGTTGAGCACGACCGGGATCGACCGATCGAGCCCGGCGAATTCGTTGGTGGTGAGCTTCTCCCAGCGCATCGGCGTCTGTCCTCAGGCGATGGTGCGTTCGGAGGTGCGGAAGCGCGCCAGCGCGGCTTCGTCGAGCTTGACGCCGAGGCCTGCGCCATCGCTCGGGATGCGCACATGCGGCGGCTCGAAGGCGAGCGGCGTCTCGAGCAGGTCGTGCGAACGGATCATGCGGCCGAAGATGTCGCCCGGCCAGACGCAGCTCTTGGCCGCCGCCGACTGGTGCACATACATCGCCTCCAGGATGCCGAGATCGACCTCGGAGCCGTGCCAGCAATAGAGGCCGGCGGTCGAAGCGATGTGGTCGAGCGCCTGGAACTTGGCGAGGCCGCCGTTGAAGTTGAAGCCGTCAACGGCATTGTGGGCAAGCGCGTTGATGGCGTCGTGCGGACGCTGGCCCTGGAAGACGTAGGGCAGGGAGACGTGCAGCACGATCGGGATCGAGGAGAAGCGGCGCAATTCGGCGAAATCGAGCAGCATCCAGCGCGGCAGCGGGTCCTCGAGCAAGAGCACGTTGCCGACCGCCTCCAACTCGCGGATGATGCGGCGGGCATTGCCCGAATTCTCCCAGCGCTGGTTGGGGTCGAAGATGACCTTCATGCCCGGCGCATGCTGCTTGATCTGGGCGCACCAGCCGGCGACGTCGTCCTCGAGATCGCACTTGAACTTGATGACCTTGTAGCCCTGCTCGTGGTACTTGCGCACCCAGGGTCCCACTTCCTCCATCGTCCGGTGGCTCGACCATGCGCTGACCGGCACGCGGTCGCGGACGGCGCCGCCGAGCAGCCGATGCATCGGCACGCCGAGCGACTTGGCATAGGCATCCCAGATCGCGCATTCGAAGCCGTCATATTCGCGGCACAGCGGCAGCGGCAGATCCTGCAGGGTCAGGTCCATGATCGACTGGCCGATCAGGTTGGCGCAGATCGCTTCGATGCGCGGCCATTCATGGTCGCGGTAGAATTCGCCCAGCCCCACCGTGCCGTCGGCGAGCGTCATGCGCACGATGAGCTTCGGCAGTTCGTCGAACTGCATGCTCCAGGCCGCCTTGCCACCGACCGGCAGCATGTGCAGCGGCTTGGCCAGGCTGTCCGAATTGATGACGCCCTTGTGCGCCGGCACGACGACCTCGTCGAAGCGGAAGGAAACGATGGTCTTGTCGGCTATCGGCATGGTCGGCTTTCGGCTCGCTGTTGGTGTGACAGGAGGATGTAGTTTTATTACCGATATGTCAACGTCATGCGGAGTAAAATTTCACATCAAAAGCACGCGCAATCCATTCCGCGGCGCGGTGGTGCGTCCGGTCTGGAGGAATGAGGGTTTCGAGTTCTGCCGGAGTTGCGCTCAGTCGCCGACGGGCTGGCTGTCGGTGCTGCCATGCAACTCGACGAGCGTCGAGCGCGCCCGCCACAGCTTCTTGCCGACGGTGCCGCGCCGGCGCGCGCCGATCAGCGTCGAGATGCAGTCGAGCACGAAGAGTTGGCCGTAGCGGCCGCGATTGGGCATGTAGAAGAATTTTTCCTCATCGAATGCGACGAGCGGCACGTTGACGGTCGCGTTGCTCGCGAGCGGGCTGCCCGGATGGGTGACGCTAACCACCTTGGCGCCGAGCGAAGTCGCGATCGCCGCGCTATCGACGAGGGAGCGCGGCTTGCCGGTCACCGAGAAGATGAGCAGCACGTCGTCCGGCTCCACCGTGGAGGCGATGATCCGCTGCTTGTATGGGTCGGCGGTGGCAGAGACAGCCAAGTCCAGCCGGAACAGACGGTTCTCCGCCTCTCGTGCCACATTCGCCGAACTGCCGCCGACGCCGAAGCAGAATATCCGACGCGCCGCATGGATCAGGCTGGCCGCCTGCTCGAGTGCTGCCGGGTCGCGTTGGGCGAACGCATTCGCGAGCGCCTGGGTGGTCGCCTCGTAGACGTGTTGAGCGACGTCGGGTCCGGTCTCGGCGGGCGAAGTGCGTTCCGCCGCGATGTACATGCGGCCGATGGCGTAGTCCTGCGCGAGCCTGATCTTGAAGTCGGTGAAGCCGTCGCAACCGATGCGTCGCGCGAAGCGGATGATCGTCGGCTCGCTCACCTGGGCCTTGGCCGCGAGTTCCTTGATCGGCAGACGCGTCGCTGCCTCGATGTCGTCGAGGATGACGTTGGCGATGGCGCGGTCCGCCGGATTCATGTCGCCGTTTTCGATGCGAAGCCGGTCGATCAGGCTGGTTTGATTTCCCATATGGCCTTCGCTGGAGAGTCGGTGATGCTGCCTAATCCTAGGTTATGTCTTCAGAATTCCAAGTGGTCGGCAGATTTCGCATGCAGAATGCAGCAGATGAAGCTCACAACCGGTTCTGAATCCGATGCTGCCATGCCGCTCGAAACCATGGTGCGCGGGCGCGGCATGCAATAATATCTTTCATGTCGGCGATGCGCCGGTTCGAACCCGAACTGTCATGGAGGAGACGAATGAACGAGCCCGATCGTTGGCGCAGCATGGCGAGTGCGCCAAGGGACGGCAGCCGCATCCTCGTGACGGTTCGTCCGGTGGAGCAGGGGCCCGCGGAAGTCGACGTGGCCTACTGGTCTCGCGCCGACCAATTCGGAACGGAAGGTTGGCGCGCTGCCGATTCCTATCCGGGATGCGTGATCGGATATGCCGAGCCGGAACTCAAATGCTGGATGCCGCTGCCCCAGGCCAATCTGGGGAAGAGCGCTATCAAGGCTTCCGGCATGCCGCGACCGTTTGAGGGCGAGATCGAGGTTGATGGCTCGGGAATCTGAAGGGGATTTCTGCGCGGACCGAGAGTTGGCCGGATCGCAAAATGGTGCGGATGATAGGAGTCGAACCTACACGCCTCTCGGCACTGGAACCTAAATCCAGGGCGTCTACCAATTCCGCCACATCCGCAGTGCCCCGCCAATCCCACGCTGCCATCATTCTGTCAATCTCGCAGAGGAAATCAGCCGCACCGGGAGAAACGGCGAAGAAGGTTGAAAATTCGGCCCGCCTGTGACAAAAGGCCTGTCGAATATGACGGGACGCAAAAAGCCGTCTCTGTAGGATACGATAAGAAGTAGCAAAAACAACAGCTTATCGGCACCTTCGGGAGGCGGCGGAACAAACGGACCGCAAGTGGCGGAACCGGGCGCCGATTGGCGAACTTGAAGCAATCCCCGGCAAACGAATTCCGGCAGGCAGAACGGCAGGACGCCGTCACGCCGCGCCTTACGTGAAAACAAAGGTTTGATGATGCAGGTCACCGAAACGCTCAATTCCGGCCTCAAGCGCGAGATCAAGATCACGGTCCCCGCTGGCGACATGGAAGCCCGCCTCGCGAAGCGGCTTTCGGATGCCAAGGACAAGGTCCGCATCAACGGCTTCCGCCCGGGCAAGGTGCCGATGCAGCACCTGCGCAAGATGTACGGCAAGTCGTTCATGGCCGAAGTGGTCAATGAAATCCTGTCCGACTCGACCCGGACCATCATTTCCGACCGCGGCGAAAAGGCCGCCATGCAGCCGGAAGTGAAGATGACCGAGGACGAGAAGGAAGCCGAGAAGATCCTCGCCGGCGGCGCCGACTTCGAGTTCTCGCTCGCCTACGAAGTCATTCCGGCGATCGAGATCAAGGAATTCTCGGACATCAAGGTTTCGCGCCCGGTCTACGACGTGCCGGAAACCGAGATCGACGAGCAGGTCAACCGCGTGGCCGAATCGGCCCGCACCTATGAGCCCAAGAAGGGCAAGGCCGAAGAGGGCGACCGCCTCACCATCGACTACGTCGGCAAGATCGACGGCGTGGCCTTCGACGGCGGCACGGGCGGCGACCAGCCGCTGGTGCTGGGCTCCAAGGAGTTCATCCCGGGCTTCGAGGAGCAGCTGATCGGCGCCAAGGAAGGCGATGAGAAGCTCGTCACCGTGACCTTCCCCGAGAACTACCAGGCCGCGCACCTGGCCGGCAAGGAAGCCACCTTCGACGTCACCGTCAAGGAAGTCGCCGCCCCCGGCAAGCTCGAGGTCAACGACGACACCGCCAAGAACCTCGGCCTCGAGTCGCTCGAGAAGCTGCGCGAGATTGTCCGCAGCCAGATCGAGAACCAGTTCGGCGCCATGACGCGCCAGAAGGTCAAGCGCCAGCTGCTCGACCAGCTCGACGAGAACTACAAGTTCGAGGCTCCCTCGAAGCTCGTCGAAGCCGAGTTCAACAACATCTGGAGCCAGGTCACTCGTGACCTCGAACTCGCCGGCCGCACCTTTGCCGACGAAGAGACCACGGAAGAGGAAGCCCGCGCCGAATACCAGCGCCTGGCCGAGCGCCGCGTGCGCCTGGGCCTCGTTCTCGCCGAAATCGGCGAGAAGGCCGGCGTGACGGTCACGGACGAGGAACTGCAGCGCGGTCTGTTCGACACGGTCCGGCGCTACCCGGCCAGCCAGCAGCAGGAAGTGTTCGACTTCTATCGCAACAACCCGTCGGCGCTGGTCAACCTGCGCGCGCCGCTGTTCGAGGAGAAGGTCGTCGATCACCTGCTGTCGCAGATCTCCGTCACCGACAAGAAGGTGAGCAAGGAAGAGCTGATGGCGGACGACGAGGACGAGGCCGCGGAAAAGCCGGCAAAGAAGGCTTCGGCGAAGAAGGCCAAGGTCGAGACCGCCGAGGCAGCCGAAGGCGAGGAGCCCAAGAAGAAGGCCGCGCCGAAGAAGAAGGCCAAGGAAGCCGACGCCGAATAAGGCGCCGCTCCTGACGAAATCGAAAAGGCCGCCGGAGAGATCCGGCGGCCTTTTCGATTCAGCGATTGACGAGGGACAGGCCGCGCCACATTCGGGCGCTGCTCTAGATCAGCAGCAGGCCCTTCATGCTGGCATGGCCCTTCCTGCCGATGATGATGTGATCATGGACGGCAATCCCGAGCAGCCTGGCTGTATCGATTATGGTCTTGGTCATGTCGATGTCGGCGCGCGAGGGGGCGGGGTCGCCGGAAGGATGGTTATGGACCACGCCAGCGGGCTTTCCAAGTTGCTGATTTCGCGCCATTATTCTGGAAGTTGGGAGATGATGGTGCCGCGCATTGGGATCGGTTGTTCGTGCCCGATCATGATAATCACGCCTGATCACCGGAGTGTTCGGCGAGTCGTTTGGATGCACGGCACTGCACTTTATTCTTATCGTCCCATTCATCAAGCTCGTCGATGGGATAGAGCACCGCCTTACCAACTTTGACGAACGACGGACCAAGACGCATGGCGCGCCAATTTCGGAGGGTCCCAACGGAAATGCCACCGCGGTAGCGCTCAGCCACCTCTTCTGGAGTAAGGAATTTGCTTTCTGCCATTTCTGCCTCCATCCGCCGCAACGACTAGGGTCGTGTCGCCGATTCTAGGTTGACGATCGCGCGTAGGCGATTTGTCCGAAGAGCGTCCCTTCGGATCACCACTTTCATCACCCAGGCCCGGGCGCTCACGCTTCTGCACTGACATCAATGCTGCGCAATTTTCCTCCGCAAAAGCGCTTTCAGGTGAGTGTCGGGAAAATGGATACAGGCGACGCCACATCGGCGGGGTTGCGCTCTTTGCCAAGTGACCACAGCAGAGGTCAGGCGCGGCATAGGTGTTGCCACGTCGGTGAATGAGGGCGATTTTTTGAGGTCACTGCGGGCAGATGCGGGCGAGGGGAAGACGCGACTCCCTTCAAAATCCAGTTCCGAAAGGAGTGCCGGTTCGACCCCGGCCACCCGCACCACCAGTTATCTTAAGAAAAGCCGACGGCCAGGGAGTTCGGCGCCCGGCTCGCCGGAGTCGACGAAGCCGAGAAATACGAATTCGCCATAGCGCTCCGCCGAGACGCGCCACAGCC
>MEEF01000011.1 GCA_001724355.1 Mesorhizobium sp. SCN 65-20
CCCTGGCTGCCGTAGCCGATGATGGCGACCTTCTTGCCCTTGATCAGATTGAGATCGGCATCACGATCGTAATAGACACGCATTGGTGGGTTCCTTCCCGTTTGCAGTCAAAGGGCCTTGGGCCCGGTTTTCGCTCCATGAAGAGCCAGGAACTGCTGCGTCGCGCGCACGGCATCGCCGTCGATCTCCGCATCAGTCGATTCCAGCCGGTCGCCGAGCAGAAGCCTGATCTGCACGTCGCGGGCGACCAGCCCGAAAAAGGTCCGGAACGCCGTCTCGGCGTCGTCGAATTCGAGAAGTCCAGCCTCGCGCCCGGCATCCAGGACCGGCTTCAGGCGCCGGCCCAACGCGAAACGGCCGCGCTCCAGCACGATGGCACCGAGGTCGCGCTTGTCGGACCCGGCATGCCCCACCGCGACGCGGTTGAGCGCGATCGACGTGTCGCTGGAGATCACGCGCAGCCAGTCGGAAGCGAAGCGCTCGAGGCTCGCCGTAAGGGAGGCGAGGTCGAGCCCCTTCGGGTCGACGGGTGTCACGCGCACCTTCGAGGCCTGCCACTGCACGGTCGCGGTCAGCAGGCCGTCACGATCGCCGAACCACTTGTAGAGCGTTTCCTTGGAGCAGCTGGCACGTCGGGCAACGGCCGTCATGGTCAGCCGGTCACCCTCCTCGACGAGCAGACGAAGCACGGCGTCGAGCACGTCGCGCTGACGCGCCGTCGGCCCCTCGCCTTCCATCATCTCGGACACTGCCTGCAGCATGCTCGCCTGTTGTTCCCTGCATTTCGGAGCCCGGTCAGGCTGCCGTACCGTACGTTACGGTTCGGCATTTCTATGGCGCAGATTCCGCTCACGCACAAGGCCCTTTCGTAGGTTCCGCCTCAACTGCGCGCACAAGTAAGCTGGCACCATCGGTGTTGCAGCGCGGCGATTGACCTTACACCTGGCGGAATTCTTATCTTGGTCTGCATCGCGAAACTCCATGAAGGGGGAGCATTGCCATGCACGAGCGGATCGCAGGCACGGTCCACCCGAAATTCGCCCCGCTCAGGGAAGCGTTCGCCGCCCTTGAGGAGACGAGCGCCGGCATCGCTGTCCAGCTTGACGGCGAAACCGTCGTTGACCTTTGGACAAGCGGCAAATGGGTCCAGAATTCGATCGTCAACGTTTTCTCGGTCACCAAGCCGCTGGCAGCACTGTGCGTGCTGCGACTGGTGGACAAAGGCGAGATCGAACTGGATGCCGCTGTGGCCGACTATTGGCCGGAATACGCGACTAACGGCAAGGAAAGCACTACGGTCCGCCAGATCCTTGCCAATCAGGCCGGGCTTGTCGCTTTCGGCGCTCCGCACGGGACAGCGCTCCTCTATGACTGGGACAAGTGCGTACAGCGCATCGCAACGGAGGCGCCGGCCTGGATACCCGGCGAACGCCATGGCGAAGCAGCCCTCCTCTACGGATATCTTGCAGGAGAGATCGTGCGCCGCGTCGACGGACGGGGGTTCAGCAGGTTCTTCCGGGAAGAGATCGCGCAGCCGCTCGGTCTGGACATCCACTTCGGCCTGCCCGACGAGCATCTGGCGCGCGCCGTCGATGTCGAAGACCCGGGCGGCAGATGGAAATCGGACCTGCTCGACGGCGCCCCCGACCTGCGCAGGCGTGCCTTGGAGAATCCACCCGGCCTGCTCGATCCGGGCACTCTCAACAGCCGGAAATGGCGCAAGGCGGAATTACCGGGCGTGAACGGCCATTCGGGAGCCGTGGCGCTGGCGAAGCTCTATGGGGCGCTGGCCAATGCCAGGTCATTGGAGCGGGTGATCTCTTCGGCGCTGTTCGACGAAATGGTCCGGGTCCAAGCGGAGGGCGAAGATGCCGTTTTCGGAATGCCGGCTTCCTATGGCCTAGGCATGCGCCTGGACGGCGGCCCATTTCGCAGCGCCGAGTTCGGCTATGGAGGCATCGGCGGCAGCGTTGCCTTCGGCAACCGCGCGCGGAACATGTCCTTCGCCTTCGTTACAGGCACCCTGCGGGGGCCCGAGCGGGCGATGGCACTCGAAAAGGCCTTGCTGGAACTGATCTGACGGCCAGGGCAAGACGCCCGTCAGATCGAAACCTGCGTGCCGACTTCGACCACGCGACCGGTCGGGATCTGGAAGTACTCGGTTGCGTCTGCCGCGGTGCGGGCAAGGCCGATGAACAGCCTGTCCTGCCAGCGCGGCATGCCCGAATTGGGCGAAGCCTTGAGCGAGCGCCGCGACAGGAAGAACGACGTCGTCATGATGTCGAACTTCCATCCCTGCTTGCGGCAGATGGCCAGCGCTTTGGGGATGTTGGGCTGCTCCATGTAGCCGAACTTCAGCTTGACCCGCATGAACAGCTCGTTGATGGGCTCCATCTTGACCCGTTCGCTGTCCGGCACCACCGGCTGCTGGGCGGTCACCACCGACAGGATGACGTTCTGTTCGTGCAGCACCTTGTAGTGCTTGAGGCTGTGCATCAGCGCGGTCGGCGCGCTCTCGGGGTCGCTGGTCAGGAAGACCGCCGTACCGGGCACGAGTTGCGGCTTCTTCTTCATCAGGCTCTCGGCCAGGAAGGTGAGCGGGATTTCGTTCTTGCGCGTCTTCTCGAAGAGGTGGCGGCTGCCGCGCACCCAGGTCCACATGACGGTCACGATGGCGAAGGCCACCAGGAGCGAGGCCCAACCGCCTTCGTGCACCTTGACGATGTTGGACAGGAAGAACCCGACGTCGATCAGCAAAAACACCGAAATGACGGCGATGACCGCGGCAACCGGCCAACGCCAGATGCGCAGCATGACGATCGAGAGCAACAGCGTCGTCACCAGCATGTTGCCGGTCACCGAGATGCCGTAGGCGGCGGCGAGCTTGCTCGATTCTCCGAAACCGACCACCAGCAGCATAACCACCAGCGCCAGCAACAGGTTGACGCGCGGCATGTAGATCTGGCCCAGCGTCGTTTCCGACGTGTGCTGGATCACAAGGCGTGGCAGCATGTTCAGTTGCACCGCCTGCCGGGTCAGCGAGTAGGCGCCGCTGATGACCGCCTGGCTGGCGATTACCGTCGCGGCGGTCGCGAGCAGGACCATCGGCACGAGCATCCAGCCCTCGTTCATCTCGAAGAACGGATGCCCGACGGTGCCTCCGTGGGCGAGCACGAAAGCGCCTTGGCCGGCATAGTTGAGCAGCAGGCAGGGAAAGACGATGGCGAGCCAGGCCAGCACGATGGGGCGCCGCCCGAAATGTCCGAGATCAGCGTAGAGCGCCTCCGCGCCTGTCACGGCCAGGAATATCGCGCCGATGGTGACGAACGAGACTTCCGGTTGATCCACCAGGAACTGGACGATGTAGATCGGATTGACCGCAAGCAGGATCTCGGGGTCATCGGCGATGTGGATCAGGCCCGAGTAGCCGATTGCCAGGAACCAGATGAGCGTTATCGGCCCGAAGATGATGGCCACGCCGCCAGTGCCAAAGCGCTGCACGGCAAACACCAACGCCAGGATCACCAGGGTCACCGGCACGACATAGGGGTCGAACGCCGGCGTCACGACCTTGAGACCCTCCACGGCCGAAAGCACCGAGATGGCCGGCGTGATGACGGCATCGCCGTAGAACAGCGATGCGCCGACCATGCCGAGAGCGAGGATCAATCCCGAGCGCTTGGCGTAGCTGCGCCTGGCCAGCGCCATCAGCGAGAGCGTTCCGCCCTCGCCCCGGTTATGGGCCCTGAGCACGAACATGACGTATTTGATGGTGACGATGATCGTCAGCGCCCAGATGATGAGCGACAGCACGCCGAGGATATCCTCGCGGGAAGCCACCTGACCACCCGAGGAGGACGCAACCAGCGCCTCGCGGAAGGCGTAGATCGGGCTGGTTCCGATGTCGCCGAACACGACGCCCAGCGCACCGATGACCAGAATCCTGATGTCGTGAGAATGAGCGTCCGCCTGGACTGGCTGTCCGCTCTTTTCCACCTTGCCAGCGTCGGCATCGGCCATTGACGACTCTCCGTGAAGCCGCGGGGCTCTACCCTTGCTGTATGGCAAAAGCAACAGCTGTTTATTAGCAGCTAATGTCCGACCTAAGCAAAAAAAGCGGTGATCGTCACCAGCCGCACGCCTTCAGGAAGCGCTTTATCGTTGCCGGCATGCCGTGCTCGAGCGCATCCGCGGTCAGGCCATGGCCTATTGAAACCTCGGCAAGCTTGGGGATGCGGCGCATCAGCGGCGGCAGATTGTCGACCACAAGGTCGTGGCCGGCATTCACCGCCAGTCCGGCCGCGAACGCGGCGTCCGCGGTCTTGCCCAGCAATTCCAGCTGCTTGGCAGCGCCAGCGGGATCGGAATAGCAGGCGCCGTAAGGCCCGGTGAACAGTTCGATCCTGTCCGCCCCGGTATCGCGCGCGGCCGTCACGCCGGCAGGATCTGCATCCGAGAACAGCGAGACACGGAAGCCGCCCTTCTTTAGCCGGGCGACGATGGGCTTGAGGAAGCCCTGCTGCCCGGCAAAGTCCCAGCCATGGTCCGAAGTCGCCTGGATCGGGTCGTCCGGCACCAACGTCACCTGTTCGGGCTGGTGCTTTTCGACCAGCTCCAGGAAATCCTCGCTTGGATAACCTTCGATGTTGAACTCGGCCTTGGGGAACTCGTCATCGATCAGGGCCCTGATCTCGGGCACGTCGGTGAAGCGCACGTGCCGCTGGTCGGGGCGCGGGTGCACGGTCAGGCCATGGGCACCTGCCGCAAGCGCGATCCGCCCGAGCCCGGACACGCTCGGCCAGGGCAAGTCTCGCCGGTTGCGCAGCATGGCGATGGCATTGAGGTTCACGGACAGCTTGGCGGGCATCGGCAACTCACGGCATGTTCAAGACATCGCACCTAGCACGCCCCGGTGGGAACAGAGAGCCTTTTTATGTGTTCCAGAGGACAGCGAACATCCGATCCCGAGGAGCAAGAGATGTCATCCATGGCCGCCCCACCGGCAATACGCCGCATCGAAACCGACCGCGACGATGTCTTCGCCCTGGAGATCGTCGGGCGCCTGACGCCAGCCGACTACGAAAATTCCTACGGCCTACTCGACGCCGCCTACAGGGAGCACGACAAGATCGACATCCTGCTGCGCGCCGAAGGCTATGACGGCTTCGACTGGTCGCCGATCTTCAGCCAGTCCACCTGGAAGGAGGAATTCAAGGCATTCAAGCACATACGGCGCTACGCTATGGTGGGCGGCCCCGCTTGGATGAGCACGTTGACGAGGTTTTTCTCCCCGCTGAGCCCCATAGAGGTCAGGTATTTCGCGCCCGAAGACGAGACCAAGGCCTGGGAATGGCTCGGCGCCGAACCGATCGAGCCCAAAACCTGATCAGCGGACGATGGTCAGGCGCTCGGCCGCGCGGGTGATCGCCGTGTAGAGCCAGCGCTGGCGCGTGTCCTTGAAGGCCCAGCTCTCATCGAACAGCACGACGTTGTTCCACTGCGAGCCCTGCGCCTTGTGTACCGTCAGTGCATAGCCATAGTCGAAATCGTCGTACCGCTTCTTGGTGCCCCACGGGATGTCCTCGTCGGGGTTCTCGAAGGTCTGCTTGAGCAGCTTGATCTTCGCAACACCCCGGTCGGGATCGTCCTCCTCCGGCGAAACCAGCAGGTTGATGCCGGGTTTCACCGTCTCGCGCGACGAGGTCATCACCTTCCACAGCGAGCCGTTGAGCAGGCCCTTGGCCGGGTCGTTGCGCAGGCACACCAGCTTGTCGCCGGCTTGAGGGTAGCCGGCGGTGAATCCCTTGAGTTCGCGCAGGCGCTGGTTGTAGCGGCGGCGCGTGCGATTGGTTCCGACCAGTACCTGATCGGCCGCCAATACGAGTTCCTGGTTGACCTCTTCCCGGCCGATCACCTGCGCGGAGCCGAAATCGCCGCGCATGAACTCGCGCCCCTCGCGCACGTCGAGCGCAAGCCTGATGATCGGGTTGTCGCGGGCCTGGCGATGGATTTCGGTGAGCAGGAAATCCGGCTCCTGCTCGGTGAAGAACCCGCCGCCGGAGATCGGCGGAAGCTGCGCCGGATCGCCCAGCACCAGGATCGGCGTGCCGAACGACATCAGGTCCTTGCCCAGTTCCTCGTCGACCATCGAGCATTCGTCGATGACGATCAGCTTGGCCTTCGCCACCGGGCTCTGCCGGTTGAGCGAAAAGGTAGGCGACATCGAGGTACGGCCGGTCGTCTCATCCTCGACCGCTTCCTCGCCCTTTGGCCGGTAGATCAGCGAATGGATGGTGCGCGCGTTGGTCGCGCCCTTCGAGCGCAGCACCTGCGCCGCCTTGCCGGTGAAGGCCGCGAACTGGACCTGGCCGTCGACATGCTCGGCGAAATAGCGGGCAAGCGTGGTCTTTCCCGTGCCGGCATAACCAAACAGGCGGAAAACCTGCGGCCGGCCCGACTTCAGCCAATGTGCCACGGCCTGCAGTGCAGCATCCTGTTGAGGTGAGAATTCCATGGTTTTGACTGACAGGATTCGGCCGCGAAGGGCAAGGGATTTGGGCTGCTAGGCCAGATCCGTCTGGGCGAAATCGTTGCCCTTGTACAGCAACTTCGCACCCGCCCGCTTGGCCATAGCATACGAAAAGCAATCACCGAGATTGAGCCGGGCCGGATGGCCGGAGCCCTTCCCATATCGATCTCGAACAATCGCCAGCTCGAACAGGATGTTCTCGTCTATCGGAGCGACTCTAATCCCTGCCTCGGCGAGGAATCGGTCGATCTCGATGAGCGCGGAGGCGCAACTGCCAGTCAGTCCGCTGATTGACGTTGCGGTTTCGAAAATGGAGACCGCCGACGTAAAACACGATACGCTCCGGCGTATCGCCGCGAGAAAGTCCTTGCGCTCCGGCTCATTGGCCAGAATGCAAACCATGGCCGACGCATCGACATACATTAGCCATCCCCCTCTCCCCAAAGCTCATCGAAGAACTTCTTGTCGGCACGGAAATTCGTCCTAGGCAGCCGATCCAAGCGGTCGAGCAACGGCTTCAAACGATCTTCGAGAGGCCGGTCATCCTGCTCGTTGGCGCGAACGGTGTCGGCATGAAGAGCCTCCTGAACAGCCTCCTTGATGGCTGCAGTGATGCCGATCCCCCTCTCTTGAGCCAGTCTCCTCACCAAGGCGTCGGTCTCGTCATCCTTTACGTGTATCACCATAATATATACCAATTTATAGTTGTTATGTAAACTCTATTTTATCTTGTATAAAATCAGAACACAAGGCGAACACACATGTCCGTTGTGCTGGTGTATGACATTTGAACGGAAGGTCTGTTTTAGCTCAGAGGTACGAGCGGATCGGAAGAAGCCGAACTCGATGCCCTGCGAAAGTCTGCAAATGTAAGAAGATCCGACCGCCACGCGGCAGCCCGGTGCAAATTCTAACGACCTACGCCAGCGGATCGTTCTCCAGCAGGATCGGCCTGCCATGTGGCGTCGCATGCGCGGCCCGCTCCCAGGCGGCGGCTACCGCATCGACCTCGTCATGCCCGGCAAGGCCCTTTTCGGCGAGGAGCCGCTCCAGCGCGGCAACCCAGCGCTCGTAGTAGTCGCTGCCATCGGCGGCGGCCTCCGGGCGCTTGACCTCGGCGGACAACCGCTCGGCCCATTCCGCCCAACTGAAGACGCCGCGCTCATGCAGGGCGACCACCATAGCGAAGGCTTCCGCCTGCCAGGGTTCGGAGAACACCGGTTCGTCGATGCCGGCGGGCAGTTCAGGCCGGCTCAAGGTAGCTCTCCCAGGCGTCGATGCTGACGGTCAACGTCGGGTCGGCTCCGTCACCCCACAACTCGGGGGCCGAAAAGGCGACGGTATAGACCCATTGCGGGTTCTCGCCGCGGCCATGCGCATTGGTGTCGGGAAACACATAGCCCTCGCGGACCGCGTCGATCACCCCTTCCTTGCCCCGGGCATAGCGCGGCAGGCGCGTGTGGCCTGCCGGATGGAAATTCCTGGTGCGAACGCGCTGCCCAGCCGAGAAGCGCGCGTGTGCTGCCACCGGCCGGTCGCACGGCCCGCCCTTGGCAAGCGCTGCCGGCACATTCTCGGCCTTGAGCACCCGTTTGGGTTCTGCCGCCGGATCGACTGCGGTCCCCGCTGCAAGGTCGCCTGGGGTCACGAAGCCGTGCTTTTGCAGGAGCCCTTCCAGCGCCTTGATCCAGATCTCGTAGTAGGTCGACGCGTAATAGTCCGCCGGATGCAGGCTCTCGCGCGTGTGCCGGCTTTCGTCGATGTTCCAGGCACCCATGGCACCGGCGCAGAGCGTAACGCCCAGCGCGCGCTTCTCCCATTCAGCGTGGAAGATGGGCTCGTCCTTTGCGGGCGCTACCGGACCGAAGCCCATCTGCCCGCCGAGATCCTGGGGTCCGTTCATAGGGCCTCCCGCGCCACACCGGTCCCGATCATGGAATCGCGCGTCACCAGGTCCGCCAGGCGCTCCTCGCTCCAGCCTTCCGTGCCCGACGGCCGCTGCGGCACCACCAGGTAGCGCAGCTCGGCGGTCGAATCCCACACCCGGATCTTCTTGCCGTCCGCAAGCTTCAGTCCGAATTCCGCGAGCACGCCACGCGGGTCGATCACGGCCCGCGAGCGATAGGGCGGCGCCTTGTACCAGACCGGCGGCAGGCCAAGCACCGACCACGGGTAGCAGGAGCACAGGGTGCAGACGACGAGATTGTGGGTCTCGTCAGTGTTGAACACCGCCTGCATGTGCTCGCCCTGGCGCCCGGTATAGCCGAGCGAGGCAATCGCGGCCGTAGCGTCCCGTTTCAACCAATCGGCGAATTCGGCGTCGCTCCAGGCCCTCGCGACGACCCGCGCGCCGTTGCGCGGACCGACCTTGGTTTCATAGGTGTCGACGATGACGTCGATCGCGGCGGAGTCGATCAACCCCTTGCGGGTCAGGATCGTCTCCAGCGCCCGCACCCGCGCCGCCATCGGGTCGAGTTCGTTGTCGTGATCGTGATCGTGATGATGGTCGTGTGCCATGGCGGGAGGCTATGCCCGGTCGCGCACGCACGCAACTGCCATCTATTTCAGCATCGGCCACAGCGTCGCCGCGAGCAGGACGCCCATGGCGATGTTGAACCATTTCAGCCGCGCCGGCTCGGCGAGGAAACCACGGAGCGCCATGCCGAAGCCGGCCCAACTGGAGACGCTCGGCAGGTTGACCAGGGCGAAGGCGCCCGAGATCAGCAGCACGGACAAGAAGGGCGACTCCGGGCTCGTATAGACCGCCATAGCCGTCACAGCCATCACCCACGCCTTGGGATTGACCCACTGGAATGCGGCCGCCTCGAGGAAGGTCATCGGCCGGGCCTTGCTGTCGCTGCTGTTGCCGAGCGAGCGCGACATCCCGATGCGCCAGGCAAGGTAGAGCAGATAGGCGCCGCCCGCGATCTTCAGGCCGCCGTGCAGGATCGGAAAGGTCGACAGCAGTGCGCCCAAGCCGAACCCCACGCCGAGCAGCAGCGACAGAAAGCCGAAGCCGATGCCCAGCATGTGCGGAATGGTCCGTACGAAGCCGAAATTCACGCCGGACGCCAGCAACATGAAGTTGTTGGGACCGGGCGTGATCGAGGTCACGAACGCATAGACCAGCAATGCAAGGAACGCGTCGTAGGACACCGGAATCCCCTCTCCATCATCTTATGTCAGCATTACTGACCTGATTTTTCTTTCCGACAA
Organism: Mesorhizobium sp. SCN 65-20; assembly: GCA_001724355.1. Lineage (GTDB taxonomy): Bacteria > Pseudomonadota > Alphaproteobacteria > Rhizobiales > Rhizobiaceae > Aminobacter. The sequence continues at coordinate 9,746 of MEEF01000011.1, forward strand.
AATCCCAGATGGCATCCATGGACTGGGCCAGCCGCCGCTCTGGAGCACACGGCGCCGCCAATCCGACTGCTGCGGGACACCAAACGAGAGAAAAAGCTTGCCGAATTGCACGTCTTGGTTTCGATTTGTCGGTGCAATTGGTCGAAGCGATTCAGGGTGGTGGACAGTGTCAGCACTTGCCAAAGCCGAAACCAGCAGCCTCACCCGCGAACTCATTGACCATGCGGTCAGAAGCATCGAGGCGGCCGACCGCTTTTCCCTGCCCTTCCCCCACATCTTCTTCCGCGACTTCTTTCCCGCCGATTTCTACGCCGATCTCATCACGTCGATCCCGAGCGAGGGCTACGAGCCGATCAAGGGCGACCAGACGCGCATGGCGCTTCGCCTCTATGGCGACAATGTCGACAACGTCGACGCGCAATTGCGCGAGATGTGGGCCGCGGTCTCAGCGATGCTGACTTCGGTCGAGATCGAGAAGGCCATCCGCCGGCAGCTGAAGGAAGGGCTCGAAATCCGCGCCCGCGGCGATAAAGTCGCCAGTGCCGACGACCTTCGCCTGGTGGCAAAGCCCGTGCTCTACAGCGACAAGGACGGCTACCAGATCAAGCCGCATCCCGACGCGCGCAAGAAGGTCGTCACCATGCAGCTCTATTGCCCGGCCGACGAAAGCCAGCGCGAGCTTGGCACGACGCTCTACCAGGCCTCACTGAAAGGGCTATTGAATGTCGGATCGTACGGGCTCGAACCGGTCAAGACGCTGCCCTTCCTGCCCAATGTCGGCTACGCTTTCGTCGTGCTGAAAGCCTACCACTCGCTGCTGAAGATGAGCTGGCACGGCCGACCGAAGATCAACACGACCATCGAGCGCCCGCGCGTGTCACTGCTCAACACCTTCTACGTCAACGAGGACGTCGGTTTCTGACCTCGACGCCTAAGAATGCAAAAGCCGCCGTGCATCGCATCGGCGGCTTTCTCATTTCCCTTGTGCGTGACCCGGAAAATCAAAGTGTTACAGCGTCCTTTGCGCGTCCAAGAGGACGCGCGGCGTTGTAGCAAGGGTAAGCTCACATCCCCTGCGGACCGCGATTCATGGCCGCCACGCCGGTGCGGCAGACCTCGACCAGGCCGAGCGGCTTCATGATGGCGATGAACTGTTCGATCTTCGACACCTTGCCGGTGATCTCGAAGATGAAGTGCTCGGTGTTGGCGTCGATCACGCTGGCGCGGAAGGCGTCCGCCAGGCGCAGCGCCTCGACACGGGCGTCGCCGGTGCCGGCGACCTTGACCAGCGCCAATTCGCGCTCGAGCGGGCGATCCTGACCGAGCTCGGCGGCGCGGACCGACAGGTCAACCACCCGATGCACCGGCACGATGCGTTCGAGCTGGTGCTTGATCTGCTCGAGCACATGCGGCGTGCCGCGCGTCACGATGGTGATGCGCGACAGGTGCTTCTCGTGCTCGGTCTCCGAGACCGTCAGGCTTTCGATGTTGTAGCCGCGGCCGGAGAACAGGCCGATGACGCGGGCAAGGACGCCCGGTTCGTTGTCGACCAGCACCGACAAGGTGTGCGTTTCCGGCAGTGCCGTCTCCTTGGCGATGAAGTAGGCCGAACCGGTGGGCTGTAGCTGTGCGTTCATAAGATGAATCTCGATCTCAGGCGTTTGTGCCAACTCGTTGAATGTGCGGCCTTCCCGGAAGGCCGCACTCGGTTCGTCACACCAGTTCGCGGCCCTTGGCGTCGATGGCGTTGGCCACCGCCTCGTCGGTCGCCTCGTCGGGCAGGAGCATCTCGTTGTGCGCCTTGCCCGATGGGATCATCGGGAAACAGTTGGCGAGCGTTGCCACGCGGCAGTCGAAGATCACCGGCTTTTTCACCGCAATCATCTCCTTGATCGCATCGTCGAGTTCGTCCGGCTTGTCGCAGCGGATGCCGTGGCCGCCATAGGCCTCGGCCAGCTTGACGAAATCGGGCATCGCCTCGGTGTAGGAATGCGACAGCCGGTTGCCGTGCAGCAGTTGCTGCCACTGGCGCACCATGCCCATGTAGGAGTTGTTGAGGATGAACACCTTGATCGGCGCATTGTACTGGAGCGCCGCACTCATCTCCTGAATGCACATCTGCACCGAAGCGTCGCCGGCGATGTCGATAACAAGCGATTCAGGATGTGCGATCTGTACGCCGAGCGCCGCCGGCAGGCCGTAGCCCATCGTGCCCAGGCCGCCCGAGGTCATCCAGCGGTTCGGCTTCTCGAAGCCGTAATGCTGGGCCGCCCACATCTGGTGCTGGCCGACTTCGGTGGTGATGTAGGTGTCGAGATGCTTGGTGTTCTCGTACAGCCGCTGGATGGCGTATTGCGGCATGATCACGTCGCTGTTGTGCTTGTAGGCGTAGCTGTCGCGCGCGCGCCACTTGGCGATCTGCTCCCACCATGGATAGAGCGCCTTCTTGTCGGCCTTGGCCGTCGCCCGCCACAGCCGCACCATGTCTTCCAGCACGCGGCCGACATCGCCGAGGATCGGCACGTCGGCGCGCACGTTCTTGTTGATCGACGACGGATCGATGTCGATGTGGATCTTCTTAGAGTTCGGCGAGAACGCGTTGAGGCGGCCGGTAATGCGGTCGTCGAAGCGCGCGCCGATGCACACCATCACGTCGCAATCGTGCATGGCCATGTTGGCTTCATAGCTGCCGTGCATGCCCAGCATGCCGAGCCAGTTCTTGCCCGAAGCCGGATATGCGCCTAGCCCCATCAGCGTGGACGTGATCGGGAAGCCGGTCAGGTCGACCAGTTCGCGCAGGAGGTGGCTGGCTTCAGTGCCTGAGTTCACCACGCCGCCGCCGGAATAGATGATCGGCCGCTTCGCCGAGGCCATCAGCGCCACCGCTTCCTTCACGCGCTCGAGGTCGCCCTGGACCTTCGGCTGGTAGGAGGTGCGCGGCGCGGTCTGCGGCGGCGTATAGATGCCCTTGGCGAACTGGACGTCCTTCGGGATGTCGACGACGACGGGGCCGGGGCGACCGGTCGTGGCGACATGGAAGGCCTCGTGCAGGATACCAGCGAGTTCGTTGACGTCCTTCACCAGCCAGTTGTGCTTGGTGCAGGGCCGGGTGATGCCGACGGTGTCGCACTCCTGGAAGGCGTCCGAGCCGATCAGCGTCGTCGGCACCTGGCCGGTGATGCAGACCAGCGGGATCGAGTCCATCAGCGCGTCCTGCAGCGGCGTCACCGCATTGGTGGCGCCCGGGCCGGAGGTCACCAGCATCACGCCGGCCTTGCCGGTCGAGCGCGCGTAGCCCTCGGCGGCGTGCCCTGCGCCCTGTTCGTGGCGCACCAGGATGTGCTGGACATCGTCCTGCTGGAACAGTTCGTCATAGATCGGAAGGACAGCGCCGCCCGGATAGCCGAAGAGGTGCTGGACGCCGTTGTCCTTCAGCGCCTGCACCACCATCTCGGCGCCGGTCATCTCGCGCCTTCCGCTGTCACTATGTCCGCTCATCGGTCTGTCCCGTCTTCCTCTGCCGTTCCCGGCGTTACTGGTCGTTTAGTCCTGTTTCAGGCAATAAAAAAGGCCCCCGAGGGAGCCTTGCGTCTGCGCATGGGGGGATTTCGCCCGGCGGTTACACCGCCTTGCCCATGCGCTTTCCTACTACGAGAATGAGTGCCGTCTTCATGGTCGCGGACGTTAATGCGGGCCTATGCGCGCTGTCAACGGCACGAGCGAAAATTTTCCGCAGCGTAAGCGGGATCGCCCGGTTGATAGAATTCGAAGCGTTCGCTTAACCAAATCCAAACCATGCGCCCAAACCCCGGTTTAACCGCAGGACGGCTACGCTGAACGATAGGGTAGTTGGGGGATCAGGCCTATGTTCGTTGAACGCCAGTCGATCGGCGAAACCACGTCGCAGGAACGGCGCGACCTCCTGCAGGACGATGCCCGCATCCTGGGGCACGTCGTGCAATGCGATGGTGCGCGGGCTGTCATCAGCGCCTATGCCGAAAGCGGCGGCTCCGCTGCGGCGGGGCTCTGGACGGTCGGTCGCATGATCTCGATCAACCTGGGAGAAACCCGGACCATCGGCCTCGTCTATTCCATCGGCAAGGCCGACCGTTCCTGGGTCGCCGACGGCGAGAACCCGATCGAGGTCAGCGTGGAGCTCATCGGCGAGGTCCGCGACCTGGGAGCGGAGAAACACCCGGTGTTCGACCGGGGCATCACGTCCTATCCCCATGTCGGCGCCGTCGCCCATCGCATTCGCACCCGCGACCTGCAGGCCGTCTACGATCTCGCCGGTCGCCATTCGATCACCATCGGCCAGCTGTCGCAGGACGAATCTATCGACGCCTGCATCGCCATCGACGAGACGCTGGCGCGCCACTTCGCGGTCGTCGGCACGACCGGCGTCGGCAAGTCGACCGCAGTTTCCCTCCTCTTGCGCAAGATGATCGCCGCCCGCCCCGACCTGCGTGTGCTGATCATGGATCCGCACAACGAGTTCGCGGCCTCGCTGCCGGATCACTGCGTCAAGATCGACACCAATTCGCTCGACCTGCCCTTCTGGCTGTTCAACCTCGAGGAATTCGCCGAAGTGCTGTTCCGCGGCCGGGAAACCGACGCCGAGGAGATCGACGTGCTGCGCGACCTCATTCCGGTCGCCAAGAACCTCTACCGCAACCCGCATGGCGGCGCCTTCCTGCGCCGCGGCGCCGACGCGCTGACCGCGGACACACCGGTCCCCTACCGGATGGCCGACCTCATCAAGCAGATCGACGAGCGGATGGGCATGCTCGAATCCAAGAACGAGCGGCCGATCCTGAAATCCCTCAGGACACGCATCGAATCCGCCCTCGCCGACCCGCGCTATCGCTTCATGTTCCATTCGCGGCTCATCGAGGACACCATCCACGAAACGATCGGCAGCATCTTCCGCGTGCCCACCCATGGCCGTCCGGTCACCTGCTTCGAGATGGCGGGTCTGCCGTCGGAAGTCGTCAACTCGGTCTGTTCGGTGCTCGCCCGCCTCGCCTTCGACCTGGCGCTGTGGAGCGAGGGCAGGCTCAAGCTGCTGCTGCTGTGCGAGGAAGCGCACCGCTACATGCCGGCCGACCACCGGCTAGGCTTCGCGCCCACCCGTCATGCGCTGTCGCGCATCGCCAAGGAAGGCCGCAAATACGGTTGCTACCTCGGCGTGGTCACCCAGCGCCCGGGTGAACTCGATCCGACGATCCTGTCGCAGTGCTCGACGGTGTTCGCCATGCGGCTCGCCAACGAGCAGGACCAGGCGATTATCCGCTCGGCGATCGCCGATTCTTCGGCCTCGACCCTGTCGTTCCTGTCGTCCATGGGCCAGCGCGAGGCGATCGCCTTCGGCGAGGGCGTCGCGACCACCATGCGGCTCAAATTCGAGAAGCTGGCGGCCAATCTCATCCCCGGCACCCAGAAACGCGCCGCCGAGGCCGCGTCGGGTAACGGCGACGATGTCGACCTGGCCGCGGTGGTCGAGCGTCTGCGCAACGTGCCCAAGCCGCAGGCGACGATTGGCTATGCGGAAGTCGTCGACACCCAGCGCCAGGCCGGCGATACCGACTATCGCAAGCCGGCGCCGAAGCCGATGCCCGACCAGGATTTCGACACGCGCTTCGGCCTTCGCCCGACCACCTTCGGCGGCCGAACCGGCGGCTGACCTCCTCCGCTGCCCGGCCTGCCATGGCCGGGCACATCTCCTTATGTCGGGCGACCTGCAAGCAGACGGCTACCGGCGCGCGGCGCCGGACAACAGCTTCCTCAAGCATGGGGAAAGCGCGGCAGCGGCCGAGCCGGGGTTCGTTAGGACCTTTGAGCCTCAAGCGCCGCTACGTAGCTAAGCGCAGACGCGGTTGCGGCCCTGGCGCTTGGCCTCGTAGAGCTGCTTGTCGGCGCGGCGGTAGAAGTCCTCCGCCGTTTCCTCCTGGTCCCAGAGCGCCAGTCCGACGCTGGAGGTGACGTTCAGCTGGGTGGCGCCCGCATCGATGCTGAGCGTGGCGATCGCCTTGCGCATGCGGTCTGCAAATCGCTTGAGAAGCTCCAGATCCATGTTCGGAGCCACGATCGCGAACTCCTCGCCGCCCAGGCGTGCGACGACGTCGTGATAGCGCGTCATGCCCTTCAGGCATTTCGCCACCGAGCGCAGCACCTCGTCGCCCACGTCATGGCCGTAGGTGTCGTTGACCTGCTTGAAATGGTCGAGGTCGAGGATCATCAGCCCGACCGGCTTGCCGATGCGGCGGAACTCCCCGAGATACTCCTTGAGCGCGTCGTCGAAGTAGCGCCGGTTCTGCATGCCTGTCAGGCCGTCGGTGAGCGCTGCCTGTTCAAGGTTGCGCGACCGCGCGCTGAGCGAGGCGGTCATCTCGCGGAGCTTGCCGCCCTCCTGCACCTGGGTGCGGATCTGCGGGAGGATGAAGAACAAGCCGAAGACGAGCGTGCCGGTCAGGAGCAGGCCCGTTGCCAAGAGCAGCGTCTGCAGGCTCTCGATGGCCTCGACACGGCCGGGGAGATAGAGCGCGTCGGCCGGTCCCATGACCAGGCTCCACGCATAGAAGGTCGCGAGCGCCCCGAACAAGATGAGCGCACTGAACACAAAGAACGCGGTTTCCGCCTTGTGAAAGCGCATGGCACCCCCGTGAACCCAATAGAGGATATGCCACGTCGCGCCTTACGGAGGGTTAATTAGCTCAGGCAAATTCTCGACGTCAGAGCTCGTCGGCCCCAGGCTTCCCGCCGGCTTCGCCGCCGATCCGCTGCCATTCCGGCCCGAACTGGTTGCGGAACCAGGTGGATTGGCGCTTCGAATATTGCCGGGTCGCAATCTTCGCCCGTTCTATCGCCTCATCGAAACTCATCTCGCCGGCGATCGCGGCCGCAAGCTCGCGCACCCCGATGGCCTTCATCGCCGGCAGGTCCGGTGCGAGGCGCATCGCAGTGATTTCCCGCACCTCGTCGAGCGCGCCGGACTCGATCATCCGGTCGAAGCGCGCGTCGATGCGCTCGATCAGCAGCGGGCGTTCCGGCTCGATGACGATGAAGCGCGCCGTCCCCGGATCGATGGTCGGATGGCCGCGATCCGCCTGCCACTTGAGGATCGAGCGTCCGGAGGCCTCGAGCACCTCCAGCGCCCGCACGATGCGCTGGCCGTCGCTGGCCTTGAGCCGCATCGCCACCTCGGTGTCGACGCGCATGAGCAGCCGGTGCAGGCGCGGGGCACCTTCTTCGTTAAGGCGCCAGCGCCAGCGGTCGCGGATGTCCTTGGGGATGTCAGGCATCTGGGAGATGCCTTCCGCAAGCGCCCGGAAATAGAGCCCCGTGCCGCCGACGAAGATCGGCGGCTTCTCGTCGAACAGTCCGCTGTCGGCCAGCACCGACACGTCGCGCAGCCAGTTTCCGGTCGAGTACCCAACCGCCGGCGAGACATGGCCGTAGAGGAAGTGCCGCGCGCGGCTCAGGTCGTCGGCACTGGGCCGCGCCGTCAGCACGTCGAGCACCCCATAGACCTGCATGGAATCGGCGTTGACGATGACGCCGCCTTCGCGCTCGGCGAGCTTCAGCGCCAGCGCCGACTTGCCGCTGGCGGTCGGCCCGGCTATCAGGGTCGCATTCTTGATGCGCCCCTCGACCTTTCCGGAATTTTCGATGCCACTCGTCGCCACGCTGATTTCCCATCCGGACCGCGCCCTGTTGCGACCCGCACTTGCCGATAAGGCCTGTGCCGCCCTCGGCGCAAGCGGCATTGTCTGGCTCGACGAGGGCGTGGCCTGCGACATCGCCCTTCGGGACGGTCTTCCCCACGAGGCGGAGGCGACCCTGTCGACGGCACTGGCGGGCGAAAAGATCGATTTCGCGGTACAGGACAGCGCCACCCGCCGGAAGAAGATCCTGATCGCGGACATGGATTCCACCATGATCGACCAGGAGTGCATCGACGAACTGGCCGACGAGATCGGCGTCAAGGACCGCGTAGCCGACATTACTGCGCGTTCGATGAATGGCGAGATCGCGTTCGAACCCGCCCTTCGCGAGCGCGTGGCGCTGCTTGCCGGTCTCGACGCCACGGTCATCGACAGCATCATCAGGACCCGCCTCACGCTTTCGTCCGGCGGCAAGACGCTGGTCGCGACCATGAAGGCGCATGGCGCCTACACCGCGCTCGTTTCCGGCGGCTTCGACGTGTTCACCTCGCGTATCGCCGCCATGCTCGGCTTCGACGAGAACCGTGCCAACCATTTGATCGAGGCGGACGGTCGTCTGACCGGAAAGGTGGCCGAGCCCATCCTCGGCCGCGCCGCGAAGGCCGAGGCACTGCTGGAGATATCCGCGCGCCTGGGCCTTACCCCGGCCGACGCGATCGCGGTCGGCGACGGCGCCAACGACCTCGACATGATCCGCCTCGCTGGTTCCGGGGTCGCCCTCCACGCCAAGCCCTCGGTCGCTGCTGAGGCGAAGATCCGGATCAATCATTCCGACCTGACCGCCCTGCTCTACCTCCAGGGCTATCGCCGCGCCGAGTTCGCCTGATGGAACCCATCCGCACCGATCGCCTCAAGCTGCGCAACTGGGAGGATCGCGACCGCGAACTCTTCCACCGCATCAATTCCGACGATCAGGTGATGGAGTTCTTCGGGATACGACGCAGCCGCGCCGAGAGCGACGAGTTGTTCGATCGCTTGCGGAATAATGCAGAGCGCGACGGCTTCGGCTTCACCGCCGCCGAACTGAAAGACAGCGGCGAGGCCATCGGCTTCGTCGGCATCGTGCGCACCGACCTCGAGCCCTTCATCGCCAAGGGCACGATGGAGATCGGCTGGCGGCTCGCGCCGGAATTCTGGGGCAAGGGCTACGTCACCGAGGCGGCGGAAGCCTGGCTCGCCTATGCCTTCGACGTCGTCGGCGAGGAGGAAGTCGTCTCCTTCGCCGTGGCCGACAATCATCGCTCCACCGCAGTCATGCAGCGGCTCGGAATGCACTACGAACCGTCCAGTGACTTCGACCACCCGCGGGTGCCCGAAAGCCAGCCGCACCTCAGGCGGCACGTGCTCTACCGGCTTTCTCGAGCCGAATGGCAGACGCGAAAAAGGGCGGCCGGTTAGCCGCCTTTTTCTTTCAGTTCAATAGTTTGCCGGGGTTTCCAGTCTCAGTCCATCCGGATGGTCGCGAACCGCAGCTCGCCGGTCTTCGACGCCAGCATCAGTAGCGCGTTCTTGCGCCCCTGCTCCTTGAGCGCCGCGATCCGGTCGATCACGTCCTTCGGCGTCGACACCGATTCCTGCGCGATTTCGGTGATCACTTCGCCGGCAACGATGCCCCGTTCGGCCGCCGCCGAATCCTTGGCGACCGAAGTAATAACCGCGCCCGACACGTCCTGCGCGATGCCGAACTTGGCGCGCGTGTCGGCGTTGAGTTCACCGATCGTCATGCCGAGCACGCTCGCCGTCGCAACCTCGGCGCCCTTGTCGGTGCCTTCGCTGGTCTGGCCGTTTTCGCCTTCGGCGAGCTTCTCGCCGTCCTCGAGCCTGCCGAGCGTCACCTTGACGGTCTGCTCGACGCCCTTGCGCACGATCACCACGTCGACCGCCTTGCCCACCGGGCTCTCGGCCACGACGCGCGGCAGGTCGCGCATCTCGATGACGTCCTTGCCGTCGAACTTGATGATCACGTCGCCGGGCTGGATGACGCCATTGTCGACCGGCCCGCCCTTGATGATCCCGGCCACGAGCGCTCCCTTGGCCGTCTTCATGGCGAGGCTCTCGGCGATGTCGTCGGTCACCGGCTGGATGCGCACGCCGAGCCAGCCACGGCGGGTCTCGCCGAAGTTGACCAGCTGGTCGACAACCCCTGCCGCGATTTCGGCGGGAATCGAGAAGCCGATGCCGATCGAGCCGCCGGACGGGGAGATGATGGCCGTGTTGATGCCGATGACTTCGCCGTTCATGTTGAACAGCGGCCCGCCCGAATTGCCGCGATTGATCGCAGCGTCGGTCTGGATGAAATCGTCGTAGGGCCCCGAATTGATGTCGCGATTGCGGGCCGAGATGATGCCGACGGTCACGCTACCGCCGAGGCCGAACGGATTGCCGATCGCCATCACCCAGTCGCCGATGCGCATCTTGTTGGAGTCGCCGAACTTCACGGCCGTCAGCGGCTTCACCTTCGGGTCGATCTTGAGCACGGCAATATCGGTCTTGGTGTCGGTGCCGACCAGCGTTGCCTTCAGCTTCGAACCGTCCGGGAAATTCACCTCGATCTCGTCGGCGTCGGCGATGACGTGGTTGTTGGTCACCACGATGCCCTGTTCGGCGTCGATGATGAAACCCGACCCGAGCGACTGCACTTGCTGCGAGCCGCCGCCACCACCCTCGCGGTCCTTAAAGAAGTCGTCGAAGAAGTCCTGGAACGGCGAGCCCTCGGGCAGCTGCGGCATCGGCACCGCATTCTCTCCCTCGCCGCCCTTGACCGTCTGGGAGGTGGAGATGTTGACGACCGCTCCCAGCAGCCCCTCGGCGAGGTCCGCGACAGACTCTGGCCCTTGGGCGAACGCCGGCGTCACGAGGGAAGGTGCGGCAACCGCACCGATGGTCAGCGCCGTGGCAGCGGCAAAGGAAGCCTTTCGCATGGCGCGCAAAAGGGACGTAGGGTTCATCGGGGGAGCCTCCCGGCTGTCTTGGCGTTGATCGCGCCGGGCCTTCCGCGCGCGAAGCGTCATCATGAAAACAAATAAGGCCTGTTTGCGGCCATTGCCATCCGCAGGCCGCAAATCCTCCATTATCCCCGGACGAGCCACACGATGCCGACGCCGATGGCGACCGCCACCAGTCCGCAGGTCCTCAGTGCGTTTTCGGGGATGTCGGCCATCTGGGCCGCCAGCCGCTTCATTTGAGCGGGAAAGCCGCCATAGACCACGCCCTCGATGACAAGAACCAGGCCTATGGCGACAATCAGGTCCTGCACAATGCTAGTTGCCCGTGCTCGGAGCCGTGCCGGCCTGCGGCGCAGGCGCGGCCTTCGGCGCAGTCGCGCCGCCATCCGGATTGCGGAAGTAGCGGAAGAACTCCGATTCCGGCGACAGCACCATGGTCGTGCCGTTCGGATCGAGAGCCGTGCCGTAGGCGGTCATCGAGCGGTAGAACTCGAAGAACTCCGGATCGCGCTGGAAGGCGTTGGCGAAAACCGCGTTGCGCTGGGCTTCGCCCTCACCGCGCAGGATTTCCGATTCCTTCTGCGCCTCGGCGACGATCTCGACGACCTCGCGGTCGGCGCGGGCGCGGATGCGCTGCGCCGCTTCGCGTCCACGTGCCCTCAGCCTTTCGGCCTCAGCCAGACGCTCGGCCTTCATGCGGTCGTAGGTCTGCTGCGACACTTCCGCGGTCAGGTCGGTGCGGCGGATGCGGACGTCCTCGACCTGCAGGCCGAGCGCATTGGCGTCCGGCTGCAGTTGGTCGCGAACCTCGCGCATCATGGCCGCGCGTTCCTCGGAGAGCGCCGATTCGAAGCCGCGCACGCCGTAGACACGGCGCAGTGCTGCGTCGAAGCGGGTCCGCAGCCGCTGCTCGGCCAGTTCCACGCTACCCGAAACGGTCGAGCGGAACTTGCGGGCGTCGTTGATGCGGTAGGCGACGAAGGCGTCGACGTCGTAGAACTTGCCGCCAGAAACCTGGACGCGGATGTCGTCGAGGTCGAGACGCAGGACGCGGTCCTCGATGACTTGGACGTTGTCAGCTTCGAACATCGAGAACGGCGCCTTGAAGTAGATGCCGGGCTCGGTCTTGACGTCGACGATCTCGCCGAAACGCAGCACGATGGCCTGCTGGCGCTCGTTGACCACGAACAGCGACGAGTAGATCAGGAACAGGATGATCGCGGCGAACACGCCGATGATAGGAAGGCGATTGGACATTACTGGCCTCCCGTCGCCGGAGCGCGCTTCTGAAGTTCGGGTAGCGGCAGGTAGGGCACCACGCCCTGGCCGTTACCCTGTTCGACGATCACCTTGCCGGAGCCCTGGAGCACCTTTTCCATCGTCTCGAGATAGAGGCGCTTGCGGGTCACCTCAGGCGCCTTGGCGTATTCGTCGTAGACCGAGATGAAGCGCTGCGCCTCACCTTCGGCTTCCTGGACGACCCGGTTCTTGTAGGCTGCCGCGTCTTCGCGGACCTGAGCCGCCTCACCGCGTGCCTGGCCGAGCTTCTGGTTCGAATACTGGTTGGATTCCTCGACGAAGCGGTCCTCGTCCTGCTCGGCACGCTGCACTTCGTCGAAGGCGTCAGCCACTTCGCGTGGCGGTGCTGCGTCCTCGATCGAGATGGCGTTCACCGAAAGGCCGGTGCCGTATTCGTCCAGCGTTTGCTGGATGATGTCGCGGACGCCCGCGGCAATGCCCTGGCGGTCATCGCGGAAGATGTCCTGCGCCGGGCGACGGCCGACGACCTCGCGCATGGCGCTCTCTGCAACTTGGCGAACCATCACGTCGGGCTCGGACACGTTGAACAGATAGGCCTTGGGGTCGGAGACCTGGTAGGCGACGGAGAATTTCACGTCGACGATGTTCTGATCGCCCGAAAGCATCAGGCCGGACGAGGTGCTGCCGCGGACTTCGCCGATGTCGACGAGCTTTTCGGCTGTGTTGACCTTCTCGACCGTTTCGATCGGCCACCAGTGGAAATGCAGACCCGGCTGCGACAGCTCTTCCTTGGGCTTGCCAAACCTCAACTCAACGGCGAGTTCGTCGGGCTGCACCGTATAGATCGCCTGGAATGCCCAGAGACCGATAAGGCCGGCCGCGATCAGGCCGAACAGCGCCGGGCTCGCACCGCCGCCGCCCGGCAGCGCGCGCTTGAGCTTGTCCTGGCCGCGACGGATGATGTCCTCTAGATCGGGGGGCGATCCGGGCGGTCCGCTCGGGCGTGGCCCCTGGCCCCATGGGCCTCCGCCACCACCACCACCGCCGCCGCCCCACGGGCCGCCGCCGCCTCCACTCTGATTGTTCCAGGGCATGAATGTCCTTTCGACTGCGTAACAATGACGGCCGCGCCTGAAACGGCCGCCCATTTACCGATACCATCTATAGGGATGCAATCACGGCCTTTCAACGCGACCACCGCGCGCGGCTTCGCATTCCACTACATATGTATGAGCTTCAAGTCTGTCGCTGACGCCTCTCGTAGATGGTGTAGCGGGTCGCGTGGCTGTCCTTTTCGCCGGCGGGGACATCGAGCGAGCTCGTTACCCCCCAAATTGACGGGTCAATGGCCGGGAAGCGCGTGTCGCCGTCGGGCGAAGCAAGCACATGCGTGACGTGCAGCCGGTCGGCCAGCGGCAGCGCCTGGCGGTAGATCTCGCCGCCTCCGATCACGCAGATTTCATCGGCGCCGGCCATGCAGCGGCCGCGCGCGGTCGCCAGCGTGACCGCATCTTCCAGCGAATGGACCACGTCGGCGCCCTCCGCGCGGAATTCGCGGTCGCGCGTCACCACGATATTGAGCCGTCCGGGCAACGGGCGCTTTGGGAAGCTCTCCCAGGTCTTGCGCCCCATCACGATCGGCTTGCCCATCGTGTCTTGCTTGAACCGCTTGAGATCGCTCGACAGCCGCCACGGCAAGCCATTGTCGCGTCCGATCACGCCGTTCTCGGCAATCGCCACATAGATCGCAACGTCCATTGGCCGCCCTTCTGCTAGCCGGCGAATCTCGCCCTTCGGCCCACATCGTAGGGCTGCGACGCGAGATTATCGACATCGCGCTGCGGATGGCAATTCCCGGCGGCATTCGGGACGCATGAGGTTTGGCGGGCGTCTCCAGGGCCTTCTTTGCAGACCTGGTTGCCGCACATGGGTGCAATTAGAGGTGAGTCGACACAGGTTTCGGTTGTGGCGCACACTCCAACCCGGGGGATAAGAAAAGTGTTTGGGAGGTCGCATGTCCGAGTACGCACGTTGTCTCGCCCCCGAGGACCTTGAAATGCTGGCTCGGGTCCTTGCCCGCAGCCTGCCTGCCGCCTCGACGTCCGAAGATCGTGAAATGCAGGCGGCGTCGCTTGTCTGCCTGTTTGGCTCGGGAGTGACCGACGAAACCCGTCTCATGCAGTTGATGAAGGACTGCCACCGCTCCTACGGCCCCGGATCCCGGCCATCGCTGCAATCCGCCAGTCTCTAGTCACGCAAGTCTGACAGCCTTTCGGCCCGCTCGCATGCGGGCTTTGACGTGGCCTTGGCGGAGAACGCCGCCAAAGCCCGGTCGCAGACGTGACCCGCTCAGAAATCCATGCCCGGAGCCGGCATGGGCGGGCTCGTATCCTTCTTCGGACGCTCGGCAATCATCGCCTCCGTGGTCACCAGCAGGCCGGCGACCGAGGCAGCATCCTGCAACGCCGTCCGCACGACCTTCGCCGGATCGATGACGCCCTGCTGGTAGAGATCGCCATACTTGTTCGTCTGGGCATTCCAGCCGAAGCCGAAATCGCTCTGTTCGCGCAGCTTTCCGACGATGATGGAGCCTTCCGCCCCGGCATTTTCGGCGATCTGGCGAGCCGGCATCTCGACTGCCTTGCGCACGATCTCGACGCCCGTCTTCTGGTCGGCATTGTCAGTGTCGACCGCGTCCAGCGCCCTTGCCGCCCTGAGCAGCGCCACGCCGCCGCCCGGCAAGACCCCCTCCTCGACTGCCGCACGGGTTGCATGCAGCGCATCGTCGACGCGGTCCTTGCGCTCCTTGACCTCAATCTCCGTCGAGCCGCCGACGCGGATCACTGCGACGCCGCCCGCGAGCTTGGCCAGCCGCTCCTGCAGCTTCTCGCGGTCGTAGTCGGAAGTTGTCTCCTCGATCTGACCCTTGATCTGGCTGATCCGCGCCTGGATTTCGCCCTTCTGTCCGGCCCCGTCGACGATGGTCGTGTTCTCCTTCTCGACCACGACCTTCTTCGCCCGGCCCAGCATGTCGAGCGTCACATGCTCCAGTTTGATGCCGAGGTCCTCCGAGATCGCGGTGCCTCCGGTGAGGATGGCGATGTCTTCCAGCATCGCCTTGCGCCGGTCGCCGAAGCCGGGCGCCTTGACCGCGACGATCTTGAAGCCACCGCGCAGCTTGTTGACCACGAGCGTTGCAAGCGCCTCACCCTCGACGTCCTCGGCAATGATGAGCAAGGGCTGGCCAGCCTGAACCACTGCCTCAAGGATCGGCAGCATCGCCTGCAGATTGCCCAGTTTCTTTTCGTGGATGAGTATGTAGGGCGTTTCCAGTTCGGCACGCATCTTGTCCGGATTGGTGACGAAATACGGGCTGAGATAGCCGCGGTCGAACTGCATGCCTTCGACGATCTCGAGCTCCGTCACCGCCGTCTTCGCCTCTTCGACGGTGATGACACCCTCATTGCCGACCCGCTCCATGGCTTCCGCCAGGAAGCGTCCGATCTCGGCGTCGCCGTTGGCCGAGATGGTGCCCACCTGTGCGATTTCGTCGTTCCTGGTGACCTTGCGGGCGTTGGCTTTCAGTTCCTGCACGATCGCATCTACGGCCTTGTCGATGCCGCGCTTGAGGTCCATCGGGTTCATGCCGGCGGCAACCGCCTTGGCGCCCTCCTGGACGATCGCCTGTGCCAGGATCGTGGCGGTGGTGGTGCCGTCGCCGGCGACATCGCTCGTCTTCGAGGCGACCTCGCGCACCATCTGCGCGCCCATGTTCTCGAACTTGTCTTCGAGCTCGATCTCCTTGGCGACGGTCACGCCGTCCTTGGTGATCCGCGGGGCGCCGAACGACTTCTCGATCACGACGTTCCGTCCCTTGGGACCGAGCGTGACCTTCACTGCGTTGGCGAGAACGTCGACACCGCGCAGCATCTTGGTCCGCGCTTCACCGTGAAATTTCACATCCTTGGCAGCCATCGTCCTACTCCCTTGCTCGGCAGCATGCGTTGGCCTCCGCCGGCCCCTAAGCCGCCGGAAACAGGACCGATTTTCACGCGGGAATGACTGCCTTGCAACAGTTTCCGACCGGACGCGGAAAGATCGCAGGCAAGCCGACGCCGCCCGGTCACCCTGCGCAAAGAATGTCTACAAAATCAATGTGAAACGGACGCCGACAGCCATCGCTGGTGGCGCCATCGGCACCGTTCGATCAAGTCACCGATAGCTAGACCGGCATGACCCGCCCGCGCTTGGTGGCGAGCTTCCACGGCTCCATCGAAACCGCTGTTTTCTCAAGGATGCCGGTGGATCGCGCAAACCCCATGAAGGCGCCACGCGCCCTGTCGGGCGCCATCGAACCGTCGCACGCCGCCCTGCAGGCTCGCAGCGCCGTATGATAGATCGGGCCGCGCCGTTCCAGAGGCCAGGCGTCGAGGAACGTAAGCGCGTCGTGTATGCAAGTGATCTCACGCAGATCGGCCCCGTCCCTCAGGAAGACGGTATTGCCGAACGATTTGGCTTCCATCGCAAGCTCCATGCAGCAGAGGTGGCCCGGCAGATGCCAGCCTTTGCAGTTGTCAGAAAAGTACGGGTACGACCGGCATGCGAAACGTGCCGGTGACCGGGCCGCCGACTTGAAGACCATAACGCGCGACGGGCGCTAGGGTTCCCGCACCGGTTCGAGCGTAACGCACTGGCCTCCAGTGCCTGAGAGATCGCGAACCAGCGGTTGACGGGCTTTGCCGGCGCATTGCGGGGAAATTTTCCCTGAATGGCCGGATTTTGAGAATTCTATTCCTATCGGAACCAGTCGAGTCGGGGCATTGGTGGGTCTACTGACCCGAAGGTCCAGACCAAGGCCGATAGCATGCTACGTTTCGTCACCCGTCATCGAATGTGCTGCGTCTTCGTATGACGCACCGGTGGTGCTATCTCGCCCGGATGATTTGACAGAAACGTGAGCTGAAATGACATTCCCACCTGTAGCGGGCGACGCCGCTCGGCATGAGCGCGCGCAAGCCGCGCCCATGGTCGCGTTCGAGGGCGTGACCAAGCGCTACGGCGACGGCGCGCAATCCTTTACCGCGCTCGACGGCGTCGACATGACCGTCGGCCGCGGCGAGATCACCGGCATCATCGGTCGCTCCGGCGCCGGAAAATCGACACTTATCCGGCTCGTCAACGGCCTCGAAAAGGCGAGTTCGGGACGGGTGGTGGTCGACGGCACCGAGGTTGGCAGCCTGACCGAGGCCGGCCTGCGCGGCCTGCGTCGCGAGGTCGGCATGATCTTCCAGCACTTCAACCTTCTGTCCTCGCGCACGGCCTTTGACAACGTCGCCCTGCCGCTCGAGATCGCCGGGCTGGATCGTGCCGCGATCAAGGCGAAGGTCGCGCCGCTCCTTGATCTCGTCGGCCTCGGCGACAAGGCTGCGCGCTATCCGTCCGAACTGTCGGGCGGGCAGAAGCAGCGCGTCGGCATCGCACGCGCCTTGGCCACGTCGCCGAAGCTCCTGCTCTCCGACGAGGCCACCTCGGCGCTCGATCCGGAGACGACACAGTCGATCCTGGCGCTGCTCAAGCAGATCAACGCCGAACTCGGACTGACCGTCCTTTTGATCACCCATGAGATGGAGGTGGTGAAGACCATCGCCTCGCATGTCGCGGTCATCGACGAGGGGCGCATCGTCGAGCAGGGCCGCACCTTCGACGTCTTCACTGCCCCAAAGCACGAGACGACCCGGATCCTGCTGTCGGCGACGCTGGGCACCAGCCTGCCGGAATGGCTGCGCGACGGCCTCAAGCCCGTGCCTTCCGCCGGCGACCGCGTCCTCGTGCGGCTCACCTTCTTCGGCGCGACGGCCTTCCAGCCGCTGACTGCACGGCTGGTCGCCGAGATCGGCGGCGACGTCAACATTCTCGCGGGCGCCATCGAGGAGATCGCCGGCGAACCTTTCGGCACGCTCGTCGTCGCTTATCCCGCCGCGCCCGACGTGCTCGACCGCGCCAACCGCTTCTATGCCGAAACCGGCCTGTCCACGGAGGTGCTCGGCTATGTCGCCTGAGATGCTGTTCGGCCTGCTCTGGAAGTCGCTGTTGCAGACGCTGCACATGGTTGCCGTGTCAGGCCTGGTCGGATCGCTGATCGGCCTGCCGATCGGCGTGTTCCTTGCCACCAGCGGCAAGGGCGAACTCTTCCCGGCGCCCAAGCTCAACTATGTCATCGGGCTGATCGTCAACGCAGCCCGCTCCACCCCGTTCATCATCCTTGTCGTGGCGATCATCCCGTTCACGCGGCTTCTGACCGGAACGTCGATCGGCACTACGGCGGCCATCGTGCCACTGACAATCGCCACCGTTCCGTTTTTCGCCCGGCTCGTCGAGGCGGCGATCCGCGAGATCGACAAGGGGCTGATCGAGGCGGCGCGTGCGATGGGCGCCACGCCGATGCAGATCGTGCGCAAGGTGCTCCTGGCCGAGGCCCGGCCGGCCATCCTGCTCGCCTTTACCATGACCATCGTCAGCCTGATCGGCTATTCGGCGATGGTCGGCGCGGTCGGCGGCGGCGGGCTTGGCGATCTCGGCATCCGCTACGGCTACCAGCGTTTCATGCCGGATGTGATGCTGGCCGTGGTGATCGTGCTGATCGTTCTCGTCCAGCTCGTCCAGAGCGCCGGCGACGCGCTTGCCCGCCGCTTCGACAAGCGCAACCGCAAGAGCTGATTTCAACCCCTCCCAAGTCGTTCATCATCAAGGAGTAAGACATGATGAAGTTCCTCGTCTCGGCAGCCATTGCCGCCCTCATCAGCTTCCCGGCGCTCGCCGAAGACATCAAGGTCGGTGTCACGCCCGGCGAACACGCGCAGATCATGGAGAAGGTCAAGGAAGTTGCCGCCAAGAAGGGCCTCAACATCGAGATCCTGGAGTTCTCCGACTATGTGGTGCCGAACCAGGCGCTGGCCGATGGCGATCTCAACGCCAACTCCTTCCAGCACCAGCCCTATCTCGACAACCAGATCGCCGATCGCGGTTTCGACCTCGTCAGCGTCGGCAAGACCATCACCACGCCGATGGGCGTCTATTCGAAGAAGGTGAAGAGCCTCGGCGAACTGGCCGAAGGTGCAACGGTTGCCATTCCGAACGACCCGACCAACGGCGGCCGCGCGCTTCTCGTTCTCGCCAAGGAAGGCCTGATCAAGGTCAACCCGGAAGCCGGTCTGAAAGCGGGCCCCGCCGACGTCACCGAAAACCCGAAGAACATCCAGTTCTCCGAACTCGACGCAGCCCAGTTGCCGCGCTCGCTCGACGATGTCGATGCGGCTGTGATCAACACCAACTTCGCGCTGGAAGCTGGCCTGCATCCGAAGACCGACGCCATCGCCATCGAAGGCCAAGAGTCGCCCTATGCCAACGTGATCGTCGTGCGCAGCGCCGACAAGGACGCGCCGTGGGTCAAGACGCTGGTCGAAGCCTACCATGACGACAGCATCAAGGCCTTCATCAACGACGAGTTCAAGGGCGCCCTGATCCCGTCCTGGTAAGCAGGTGCTCGGGCATCGCCCGAGCTTGCAGACCATCAAAATTGCGCCGCCCGCTGGCCCAGGCCGTCGGGCGGCGCAGTATTTTCAGGCAGACGCGGGCTCGCGAAACAGATCAGACGGCGATCGGCGCCCGGATGGTCGCGTCCGCGACGTAGTTTTCGAGCCGGAAGTCCTCGAAGCGGAAGGCGAAGAGGTCCTTCACCTCGGGATTGATCCACATGGTCGGCAGCGCCTTGGGCGTACGCCCGAGTTGTTCGCGCGCCTGCTCGAAGTGGTTGTGGTAGATGTGCGCGTCGCCGAGCGTATGGACGAAATCGCCCGGCTCCAGCCCCGTGACCTGCGCCACCATCATCGTCAGCAGCGCATAGGAGGCGATATTGAACGGCACGCCGAGGAAAATATCAGCCGAACGCTGGTAGAGCTGGCACGACAGCTTGCCGTCGGAAACGTAGAACTGGAACAGGCAATGGCATGGCGGCAACGCCATGGCATCCACCTCTTCCGGGTTCCAGGCAGAGACGATGAGCCGGCGCGAATTCGGGTTCTTGCGGATTTGCAGCAGGAGGTTGGCGATCTGGTCGATCTCGCCACCGTCGCGTGTCGGCCATGAGCGCCACTGCTTGCCGTAGACCGGACCGAGATCGCCGTTCTCATCGGCCCACTCGTCCCAGATCGAGACCCCATTGTCCTTGAGATACCTGATGTTGGTGTCGCCGGCCAGGAACCACAACAGTTCGTGGATGATCGACTTCAGGTGCAGCTTCTTGGTCGTGAGAACCGGAAAGCCCTTCGCGAGGTCGAAACGCAACTGGTAGCCGAACACGGAGCGCGTGCCGGTGCCGGTGCGGTCGCCGCGGTCGGAACCGTTTTCCATGACATGGCTGAGAAGATCTAGGTACTGGCGCATCGGTCGGGCTCGATTCGTTGACTTGCGATCATAGACGCCCGACCGGCGCGAGGGAACGAAGCGATGCTCGTTTCCACGGAGTTCGCCCCGGCAGGGCGCGAAGCGCTGCCACCTGCCGAAGCCGAGCCCTGCTCAGAGAGCGCCGAGTTTCCCGAGTTCCTTGGCCACCAGATAGTAGAAGGTGACCCGGTTCTTGGTGTTATCGGCGGACATGGCGCCGCAGACCTTCTCCAGCGCGCCGTCGGCCTTCTTCGCATCCTCGATGCCGAGCTTCTTGGCGATCCAGCCCGCCTTGATCCGGTCCAGTTCCTTCGGGTCGGTGCAGGAGACGAGCGAGGAATCGCGGTTGCGCAGTGCGATGCCGAGGTGCTTGACGATCTTGTTCACCGCCTCTTCCTTGGCGCCGGCATCGTATTTCTTCACGTCAGCGAGATAGTCGGTCATGTGTATTCCCCTCGTCGGAATTGACGTCTCTTCCCTTGGGAATTGCCGAGATTGACCGGTTCGGGCGCAATGCAGGCTTCCCCAGCGCGGCAAGCTTCGGTTCGCGCAAAGCGCGAGTCAACCCTGCGCCGGGGCGTGGTCCAAAAATCACCTGCGGATGGCCGCAGCGGCATGCGCATCCGCCCTTCCCTTTTGAGCAATGCCTCCCTATATTCGCCCCGTCAGCTCGACTGACTATGGCAATAAACTGCCGATGAAATAAGCCATTCGGACCCGGGGGCGGTACCCGGCGCCTCCACCAAAAGCCGCCGTCGAGATTTGCGACGGTTTTTGCTGGGGGCGAAATAGGATCGACGAGGGTGTAAAGATCGGACTTTTGCCCGGCATTGTACCACCGTTATCGGGCTAAACTTATAGTTGCCAACGACAACTATGCGGAAGCACGTCTCGCTGCTTAATGCGGTGCGATAGCTTCAAATCAAGTCCTAGCGGTTCGCACTTCTAGGCGGGGTTCGGAGGTACCTGGCAACAGAAACCTCCACTTCCCCCCCCCGCCTCCCCACCTCCCCTTTCATCGATGCCATTGCAGCCCACCCTCGGCTCGACACGACGCGTTGCTGCGCGTCGGACGCACTGCGCCAGGGCGCACGGTTTCCAACACAATCCCTTCCCATGCACGCGAGGAGAAACCATGCCTTTGAGGTCTGACCAGTTTTTCGTTCTCACCGGCGGCCCGGGAGCCGGCAAGACCACCCTGATCGAGGCGCTCGGCCGCCGCGGGTTCGCCACGACAGTCGAGGCCGGCCGCACCATCATCCGCGACCAGGCCGAAATCGGAGGGCCGGCCACCCACCAGAACGACCCGGCCCTGTTCGCCGAAATAATGCTCGCCTTCGACATGCAGTCCTACCGGCAGGCGCTGGACAAGAAGGGCCCGGTCTTCTTCGACCGCGGCATAACCGAACTCGCCGGGTACCACAGGATGATGGGCTTGCCGACGCCGGCCCACTTCCGGGCCGCGGCCGAACGGTTCCGCTACAACACAAAGGTATTCGTCGCGCCGCCATGGCCGGAGATCTTTGCCAATGACGGCGAGAGGAAGCAGTCGTTCGGGGAAGCCGTCAGCACCCATGACGCGTCGGTGCGGATCTACGCCGAGTTCGGCTACGAGATCGTGCCGCTACCCAAGGCATCGGTCGAGAACAGGATGCGCTTTGTCCTGGCCGAACTCGGGCTGTGAGGGCGCGCTAGGGACGACAGGACGGACCGTGGCTGGTGGCGGAACGTCTGCGTTTCGTGCTCGAGCGCTCGCCCTAGCGCGAATGCTGCAATAGCCCACGGGCCGGGCTGGGCAGTTGCAGGCCCTCGGCGAAGGTCCTGTCGCGGCCGGCACGCTTGGCGGCGTACAGGATCTTGTCGGCGCGACCGATCGCTTCCCACAGCCCCTCGCCAGCGTGGAGCTGGGCAATCCCGAAGCTGCAGGTGACCCTGAAATCGTCGGGCATCCCGTCTAGGCGCAGGTCGGCGACCTCCTGGCGCAGCCGCTCCGTCAACGCGAAGGCTTCGGACACGGCGCAGTCCTTCAGGATCATGATGAATTCCTCGCCGCCGATGCGCGCGGCCATGTCGCCTTTGCGGACGGTCTTCCTGACGAGCCCGGCGAACATGGTCAGGACCGTATCGCCCGCGGCGTGGCCGAAACGGTCGTTGATACCCTTGAACCGGTCGATATCGCCCGCGACGACGCTGACGGGCCTGCGTCTGGCGGCCCCCATGAGCATCATCGAGCGGCCCTGCAGGCCACGGCGATTGAGCAGGCCGGTCAGCGGATCGGTGTCACGTTCGGCCTTGAGCAAGAGGATGACGTCCGCGCTTGCCACAACCAGCAGCCCCAGCCCGATCGCGACGCCCAGAACCGACATCGTGAACTGCGCCCAGATCCAGAACTCGGATTCGAAGAACGCCTGGACATCGTCCGTGGGGATCGAACTGCCGGTCAGCAGCGTGCGGGCAAAGAAGGTCGCGGCCAGCCCCACCGACAGCCAGACGGTGGCGCGATCGATGGAATTGCCGCGCAGTTGGCGCCGAAGGAGCCAAGCGCCATGCAGGATGATGGCCCCCATGCCCAGATTGAGCAGGTAGACCCTGATCTGCAGGTTGTTGTCGACATAGTAGAAGTAGACGAGCGACGCGACGATGGAACCGAACCACCCCGCATGGGCGGCGAGAGGCAACGACTGGCCCGAACGCGCCAGCAAACCCTCCACCAGCAGCAGCGGCCCCGCCGCATAGAGCATGGCCGACACAATGGTATTGTAGCCGATATCCGGCGGCCACAGAACGAACTGCACGATGGTGCCGCCGCCTACCGCAAGAAATGCCAGCGCAAACAGAATCAGTTGGCGACGCCTGCGGTCGAGCAGCCAGATGCTGAAGAAAGTAGCCGCGAAAAGAAGCAGCAAGGCTGACGGGATGAATTTCAAGATCTGCTCTGGCCTCGGCCACCCTTACTCTACTTCCGGTGGTCTTTGCGCGACTTACCGGCCCATAGGTAAATAAGAAGATAGCGAGGCTTCGTGAAGCTGGCGCGACGATATGCCAGGAAGCCGGAGCTTGCTCGACTACCGCTTCGTCGGGGAAAAGGCAGGGCCGGCCGGAACCGGCCCTGCGGCGTCCTATTCGGCGGGAGCCTGGGCGACCTCCCTGCCGCGGCCGAGCGTCGCCTGGGCGAGAAGGAAGGCGATCACGGCCGAAGTCGTAATTCCGACCACCATCGGCAGCGGAGTGCCGTCGAAGAACAGGCCCGCGACAGCCATCGCCAATGCACCTATCGCGAAATGCAACGTTCCCATGAGTGCCGACGCCGTGCCGGCGATCTCGCCATGCTCCTCCATCGCCAGCACCGAGGTCGTCGGAATGACCAGGCCGAGGAAGCCGTAGCCGACGAACAGGAGCGATGCCAGCACGTCCAGCCGGTCGACGCCGGAAGCAAAGACGGCAAGCAGGACCACCATCATGGTGGCATAGCCCACCACCGCCACGCGGACCACGCGCCTCAGACCGAAGCGCTCCGTCAGCATTCCCGTCAGCTGCGACATGCCGATGAAGGCCACCGCATTGATCGAGAAGAACACGCTGTAGACCGAAGGCGAAAGCCCGTAGTGGTCGATCAGGATGAACGACGAATTGGCGAGATAGACGAAGAAGCTGGCAATGCCGAAGCCGCCGATGGAGGTGAGCCCCAGGAAGTTGCGGTCGCCAAGTAGGAAGCGATAGCCGACCAGGGCGCTGCGCACCGAGCTTCCGCTGCGCTGCTCGACCGGGCGCGTTTCCTCGAGCGAGGTCGACAAGAGCACGATGGCGAGCACGGCGGCCCCCGTCACGACCCAGAAGACCGCACGCCAGCCGAAGCCCTCTATCACCAGGCTGCCGGTTAGCGGCGCAAGGATCGGCGAGACGCTGAAGACCAGCATCAAGAGCGACATCAGGCGCGCCGCTTCCGTGCCGGTGTGCAGATCGCGCACGATGGCGCGCGGCACGACCATGCCGGCCGAGGCGCCCAGTCCCTGGACGACGCGGAACGCGATCAGCCATTCGATGTTGGGCGCGAGCGCCGCGCCGACGCCGCCGACGGCGAACAGCACCAGCCCCAAATAGAGCGGCGCCTTGCGCCCGATCATGTCCGAGATCGGCCCGACGACGATCTGGGAAAGACCCATCGACAGGAAGAACACGAGCAGGCTCATCTGCACGGCGGCGGTGCCGGCATCGAGGTCGGCGCCGATCGACGGCAAGGCCGGGAGGTACATGTCGATTGCGAATGGGCCGATGGCAGACAAAAGGCCGAGCACGACCGCTACGCGGAGAAATTGTGGTGTCATGGCGTGATTCTTTCGGTCTGGTGCCGTCCGCGGCTAACCGCGGCGCGCGATCCAAGGACGTTCTGCGACACCAGCGCCCGACTCCTCCCGACAGGACCCAGCGTCAGTCCATATTTTTAGACAGACTTGTCCAAATCGTCAATCACCGCTATATAAAAAGCCATGACAACGGCCATCACTCCTGACATTTCGGCTCCCCGCAGCCACAACGCCAAGCGCCTCTCGATCATAGACGCCGCAGCTCGCGTGTTCTGTCAGGAAGGTTTCGCTGGCGCCAACATCGACCTGATCGCGGCCGAAGCCGGCGTTTCCCGCCAGACGGTCTACAATCACCATGGCGACAAGGAGAATCTGCTGGTCGCGGTCGTCAAGGAAATCATCGAGCGCATCAACGCAGGCGTATTCGAGACCTTGGCAACCTTCCCCGACAAGCCGGTCGACCTCGAAGCCGAGTTGGTTGCGTTTGCCGTGCGCCTCAACCAGAACTGCATCTGCAGCCGCGACGGCAAGTTCCTGCGCAAGCTGCTGCACACCGAGGGCGAGCGCCACCCGAAGCTGTTCGCCGGCTGGCGCGAGGACGGTCCGGCCAAGACCTGGGCGGCACTCGCCGCGCGTCTCGCCCGCCTCGCGCATGCCGGCTGGCTGGAGATCGAAGATCCGGACGTTGCCGCGCGGCAGTTCCTCGCCCTCGTCAACGCCGACCTGCAAATGGCTATGATCTTCGGCGATAACGTCACCGAGGAGCAGCAGCGGACGTCTGCAACCAATGCCGTCCGCACCTTCCTTCGCGCCTTCGGCAAGGCTCGTCCAAACGCGACCTGAGCAACCTGCAATACGGCGCTATATCTGGTTTACGGCGGCGCAAAGCTTGATTACAGGTAGGGGGCAAGATTCAATCGGACCCCGCCCGACACATGGCCGAAGATCAGATCCGTTACGACATTCTCGCCCAGGAGGCGCTTCGCGGCGTCATGCGCAAAGTCCTGGCGGAAGTGGCGCGCACGGGCCTTCCCGGCAACCATCACTTCTTCATCACCTTCATGACCGGCGCGCCGGGCGTGCGCATTTCGAGCCGCCTGCGCGAGCGCTATCCGGAGCAGATGACGATCGTCATCCAGTTCCAGTACTGGGACCTGAAGGTCACCGACACCGGCTTCGAAGTCGGCCTTTCCTTCTCGGACATTCCCGAAAAGCTCGAGATTCCGTTCTCAGCGGTGCGCGGTTTCTACGATCCGTCGGTCAATTTCGAGCTCGAATTCGAGGTCAAGACGGAGGACGCGCCGGCGGACGAATTGCCTGCCAAGGCAGAACCCGTCGCCACCATGAAGCCGGCGGAGCGCAAGAGCGAATCGAAGAAGAAGGCGGAGGCCGCGGCCAAGGAGCCCGAGGACGAACCTGCCGCCGGCAAGGGCGCAGACGTCGTTTCGCTCGACGCCTTCCGCAAGAAGTAGCCTCGGCGAGGGTCGCCTGTGGCCGACGTCGTCAATCTCCGCCAGTTCAGGAAGCAGAAGGCACGCGGCGAACGCGAGGCGGCTGCCGAACAGAATCGCGCGCTGCATGGCCGGACCAAGGCGGAGAAGGAGCGCGACCGCATCTCCGTGGAGCGCGCCGAGAAATTCGTCGACGGCCACCGCCGCGACCGCGATCCTGAAAAGTCGGACCAGTGAGCCTGGTCGAGAAGCGCTCGGTGACGATTCGCGGTCACCGCACCAGTTATTCGCTCGAAAAGCCGTTCTATGACGATCTCGTCGCCGTCGCTGCGACGCGGGGAATGTCGCTTGCCGCGCTGATCGCGGAAGTCGATGCCACCCGCCCGCGCGATGCCAACCTGTCCTCCGCCCTGCGGCTCTTCGTGCTCGATCAGGCAAAACGCGCTGCCGCCGGCGGGCCCGTGACTCAGCCGGACTGACTCGCAGTCCCGCGCCCCGCTCTAACGGGACTGCAACGACTTGAAGAAGTCCTCGATGCGGAATGGATCGAGCTTCTTTTCAACGGGAGCGGCTGGAAGTGGCGCGGACTGTGTTGGTGGTTCGACCTCGAACGGCCTTACCTCCGGCAGCGGTGCGCGCTCGACCTCCACCGCAGGCGCCGGCGGGGCCTCGGCTTCGCTCCGGGCCTTCTCCTGCTCTGCAAGCCTGGCGCGTTCGGCAGCACTTTCCTCCTCGGCGCGCCGCGCGTCCTCGGCGGCATGGGCATCGGCTTCGGCTTTCGCCCGGGCCTCTTCCTCCGCCTGGCGGCGCGCCTCCTCCTCACGCGCCTTGGCCTCCTGCTCGGCTCTTGTCCGCGCTTCCTCGGCAAGCCGCGCTTCCTCGGCGATGCGTTCGCGCTCGGCCTGCAGCGCTGCGAAATAGCGCGCCTCCCGGCGCAGCCGCTGCTTCTCCAGCAGCACCGCCTGCATCGCCTCGACCCGAGCCTGCTCCTTCTCCAGCGCTCTCTGGGTGAGAAACTGCGCCATCGGCTCGCTGTCGAAGACGCGGGCGGTAGCACCCGGCTCGCCCTCGAGCGCAAAGCGCAGCATCGGCTCGGAACCTGCGACTTCCTCGTCTCCCGGCGCATATGCGATGCTGCCGTTGGCTGCGACCAGGCCGCTGTTGAGATCGGCCTTCAGATCGGCGGTCACGGTTGCGCCCCCGTCCTTCAGGGTCAGCGGAGGCGCCCGCAGAATGCCGCCCGCGACGGTGAAGGCAACCTCGGCCCTACCCGCAGTAAACCTGCCCTCGCCGGCAATACCGGGCGCGAAGTCGGCCACCTTGGCGGCATTGATGTCGCGGCCGATGGCGTCCGCCTGAACGATCAGCGGCGCGAAGGCGTCGGGGTTGAGGCCGGGCAATTCGAGGCCTTCGACCACTGCAGTGCCGGAGCCCGAAAGCGAGGCTACGAGACCGCCCACGGACTTGCCACTGGCCGAAAGCGAAGCGGAGAAATCGCCCTTGCCGCCAAGGCCGCCCGCTGCGGGAATCGTCAGGACATCGGCCCCTTCGAGCCGCAACTGCCCCGTGACCAGGGCCGTGCCGCCATCGTTCTTGAGCTCGAACTGCCCGTCGAGCTTGCCGCCATAAACCTTCGCCCCGAGGTCGGACACCCGCATGGACTGTCTGTCGAGCTTAAGCTTCAGCAGCGCGTCGCTGGCCGTCGCCAGGGGTTCGGCATTCAACCTGCTGGCCACGATCTCGAGGTCGGCTCCGAAGGGCGCGGCCGACTTCTGGGCGAAGGGCGTATTCGACCAGGCGTCCCCTTCTCCGCCGCTCAGGGCGTTTGCTCCGAGCAGCATTTCGGCAAACGGCGCGAGGTCGAATTCGTCGAGGGTCAGCGAACCGCCAAAATGCGGCATGCCCTCGATCAGCTCGAACTTGAGCTCGCCGACGACCGAGTCGCTATTGATCGTCCCGTCCAGCCGGCTGAAGGCGACCGGGCCCCCGTCGTAGTCGACGTCCGCGGAGAGATCGACGCGGCTGCCCATCCCCATGCCCGGCAGTGAAACACCAGCCGTCATTAGCCACGGCTCGATGTCCTCTGCCCGGACGGAGGTGCGGCCACGAAGGCTTGCTCCCTCCTGGCGCAGGGCCACCACTCCGGAAAAGTCCGCGGAGCCGTCCTCGCCCTTCAAGGCCGCCGTGACCTCCAGCCCGCCCTCTGCAACGCCGGCCGCCTTGAGTTCGAGCTCCCCGGGACCGACGACGCCCAGCGGTAGCGCAGGCACACCGGCGAGCGCGAGCAGCGTGGTCGCGTCCTGGTTTCTGGCATTGACCTCCAGCTTCACCTGCGTGGTCTCGGCCGCTCCCTGATATGCAGGAGCTGACAGGCTCGCCAGGAAATCGGAGTCGCCGGCATTGCCGCGCGCGCTCAGCGTCACCCCTGCGGAGCCGTCGCCGTTTTCCACCGCACTCGCCAGCAAATCGACGCGGGCGTCCGCGAGCAGTCCGGGATAGGCGCTTGCCCGCGCTGCGAGGCCCGCGACCAGCCGATTGTTCGGCCATTGCGCGGCCAGGGTATTGACCAGCGGGGCGAGGTCCACCGCCACCAACGACGCGTCGAGGTTGCCGGTTGGCGCGGCCGGAAAGTCCTTGATCCTGCCCGTCGCGCTCAGCGATGCGCCTGCGAGCCCGCCCACCGAGAAACGGTCGATCTCCAGCACGCCTTCGCGCAATCGCAACGCGGTATCGACCGTATCGGCGCTGAGCCCAGCTAGGCTGACGGGTCCAGCCTTGACCACGAGATCCAGATCGGTGTCGGCGAAACGGTTGGCGCCCGCATCGGTCACGAAGAGCGCGGCGAACGCACGCAGCCCTTCGAGATCGAGATCCCCGCCGTCGAGCTTCATGGTCACCGAGGCGCGCGCGTCGCCCGGTTGCAGGCTGTCGAGCTCGCCCTTGAACTTGGCCTTGCCGAGGATCAACTCGACGTCGTCGAATCTCTGTTGCTCGCGGGTGAGCGCGACGCGCGCCTTGAAACCTGCCGCCGGCAGCCGCCTGACAGCGTCGTCGACGTCCTTCGCCACCCAGGCGGCGAAACCCGACGGCTGGCCCACCGCCAGCAGCAATTGTCCGTCGAAGCCCAGCGCGCCGTCGGTGCGGAGAAAGCCGTCTGCCTCCAGGCGCGTCCTGCCCGGCAGCGTCGCCGCCACCGAGTTCAGCTGCCAGCCTTGCGCGCCCGGCTCGGCCGACAGCCGGACGTCCCGCACCGTCGTGTCGCCCGCGACGATCGCCGGCAGGTCGACCTCGACCTTGCCCGGTATGGTCGGCCTTGGCAGTTCGATCAGGACCCGCTCCAGGGCCGTGAGCCGCTGCGATACCGAAAGCGCTGCTCCCGCCTCCTCGCCGCCGACAGCTTCGTCGAAGCGCACCTGGGCGCCGTTGGCCGTAATGGAGAACCGCGGATCCGCGCCGAGGTCGATCCTGGCGGTACCGTCCGCCGTATAGGGATCTTGGAGCGGCCCAGTCTCGAAGCGGAATTCCTCGACGTCGAGCTTGGCGTGGTCGAGGGCGAACCTGCCCTTTAGCCGGAAGCCCGGCTCGACAGGCTTTTCAGCCTTGGCCACGACCGAATCGCCAGCCGGCTTGGTTTCGGGCTCGGCCGCCGCGAGGCTGAAGTCGCCGGCATAGAGAACCCGCCCCTCCTTGGCACTGACGTTGCCGTCGCTCTCCATGACGAAGCCATAGTTGGCAGGCGTGGCCCGCAGCCTCAGCCGCATGCGTCCATCGGGATCGACGGCGCCGGTGGAGGCGGTGAGTTGCGTCGGAACGCCGTCGACGCGCAGCTTACCCTCGGCCCGCCACGGCCCGGTGAGCGAACGCGCCGACACCGCGGCGTCGATCTCCGACAGCACCAGATCGCGTCCGCCCGCGGCCTGCCTGACGGTAACCTGGCCGTCGGTGACGGTCAGCTTCTCGATGGCGATCTGCCTGACGTTGAACGGCGCCGAAGGGCGCATCGTCCAATCGACTGTGCCGTCGGCGGCGACGTCGATGAAGGCCTTCGGCCGCACCAGCCGCATGTCGAAGATGAAGAATTCGCCGCTGAGCAGCGGTGCAAGCTCGGCATCCATCGAGAAGGTCTCGACCGTCATCGCCGGCTTGTCGGCGTCGCCGACGATCACGTCCGAGAAAGTCACGGACGGAAACGGCAGGATGCGCGCGGTCACGTCGCCCTGCACGGTCACCTGGCGGCCGAGGATCGCGCTCGCTTCCCGCTCGAAATCCGCCTTGTAGCCCGACCATTGGATGAAATACGGCCCGACCAGTGCCGCAAACAGCACCAGGACGAACAATCCACCAACGATCACGAACAGGCGAGCGAGCATTGCCTCGGGGCAAATCTTTTCATGCGTCCCGGGCGTCTAACCAAGGAGCGTGGTCATTTGGTGACATTGGGCCGCGGGCGGCGGCGCGTCAACGCCGCGCGGAGCGCTGTCCCGGGAAAAGCGCACAGTTTGGCCCGCGATGGCTCAAGGTCACGCACCGCAAATTTCAGCCGCAAGCTTTGCCACAGTGCAGCTAGAGATGAAAATCACCGGACGATTCCGGTTGGTAGATCACCCTTTCGATCCGGATACGTCGCGTACGATCTGTAACACTCCAGTCGATGGCATCGCCTTCCTGATAGCCCAGGATCGCGGCGCCGACGTCGGAGAGGACCGATAGTTTGCCGGAGCGTTCGTCGGCGTCTTGCGGATAGACAAGAGCCACTTCCTTTTGCTCGTCGTCAAGCTGCAGCACGACCCTGGAATTCATTGTCACGACATCGCGCGCGACGTGCTGCGGATCAACGACGATGGCTCTCTCGATCTCGTGTTCAAGCTCGACGATTGCCGCCCCTTGCTCGAACTCGATCAGGTTCTGGAGCCGTGTTTTGTCGATCTCCGTGACGTAGATGTCGGTGGATTTTGCCATAGCGCCTTCGCGCAGGAGTTGGAGATACCGGCCAGAGGTCATGGACAGGGAGTTGAGCGTTGGTGTTTCGAGCTTGAGAAGAAAACCGCAGCGTTCGAAACCCTTCAGCGAGCGCGTATTGTGCGGGTGAATTTTGGCGATGACGCTCTCGGCTCGCATGTCGAGGAAGGCGAGCTTCAAACCTTCGCGGATGGTGCTGGCGCCAAGTCCGCGCCCCCAGTTGTCATGGTCTCCGACGACCAGGACGATTTCACACTCAGCGCCTGTCTTGACCAGTCGGACGAAGCCGACCGGGATATCGTTTCGGTCGTAGGCCATGAAGAAGCGGCCGCCCTGATTGAACAGATGTGTCAGGATCGGCATCTGAGCTCGGTCGACAGCCTGTGCGATGAATCGAGACACGCTGCGGGAATCGCTCAGGTAGTGAGTGACGCGCTCATCTTCCAACCAGTCCATCAGGATCAGTGCGTGTGTCCGAGTGATTTCTGGACGCAACGAAACAAAAGGCTTGTTCATCTTCGCCACCTTGGTCGCAAGAATGAAAGCCTGTCACGGTCGCTGCCGTGCTGGTTCTTTCGGATCAACTAGAAGGCCGATCTAGCAAAGATCCAGCGGTGAAGGCCAGCGGAGAAGCGCCCCCCGTACGCGTGAGGGCGTGCCGCAGGCGAAGTGGAGCCGCCTCCCGAGAGGGTTCCTGAACGGGACGGTCAGAAAACCACCTAAGATTACGCACTACAAACCTGTGCGACGGTTCCCGTGAACCAGACGTTCGTTGCGCATCGGAATACGCCCATGCGGGCTAGCGCGCGTCTCGCTTGGCCTGGGCAACTGCGGCCGCCTTGCGCTGCCTTCCGCGCTCCATCGGCCGCACAAGGCTCTTCGACTTGGCGCTTTCCACGGCTCGCATGCCGAGATGAGCCTGGCGGCTGTTGAAGTCGGCGCCGCGCGCGGCCTTCTTTTCCTTCGACAAGGCCAGCGCATGGCGAGCGTTCTCGACGAGATCGATCCGTGCGGCCAACTGGCGCCGGCGCTCATGCTCGCCATTGAGACGGCGCATGCTCATGGCGAGCACGCCGAGCTTTTTCCTGGTGCCCTCGTCCTTGGCCGCCGGCTGGGCCCCCTTGGGTGCCGCCTTGCCGCGCATTTCGCGGCGCTTCCGGTTGACTTCGCCCCGTGCCCGATCCCGTCGTTCTCGCACCGTCTTCAAGAGATCCCGCAGGTCCGAATCCGACAGGTCCTGCACTGTCGGGTGATGCGACTTCTGCACCAGTTCCCATTCGTCCTTGCTGAGGGCCCGTTCTTCCTGCTTTCGCGAAACCGCCATGTCCGTATCCTCGTCCTGACCATCCGGCTGCCCCGCAGGGAGGCAGCCGGATCGTCGGACCGAACTAAGGCAGGATCAAGCCGGCAGATGCATGCGGATCACCGCGAGTGGCCGCCCCTCGTCGTCCTCGGCACGCCTGAGCGACTCGACGAACCCCAAGTGCCGGTAGAAGCCCACGGCCGGCTCGTTGGCGGCGTAGACCTCGACGTCGAGGTTGCCCTTGAGCCTTGCCGCATGCCGCACCAATGCCTGGCCCAGTCCGCGGCCATGGGCGGAAGGATCGACGAACAGCCCGCCGATGAAGTCGTCGATCAGGCCGATGAAGCCTACCGGCTTGCCGTTAAGTTCAACCACCCAGTTCTCGGCCTGCGGCAGGTAGATGTCCCTCACCTTTGCCTGCTGGTCGAGCAGGTCGGCCTCTGACAGGAAGGGGTGACCGACACGCGAAGCGGCGAGCCAGATATCGGCGAGCCGATCGCGATCGGTCGCATCGGAATAGGCGCGGATCGTCGCGCCATGAGTGTGTTTCATGGATTTGTCCTTGGAATATGCGTTTCAGAGATGGGCGCAAGCGCCCGTTCGGCGCTGCGGCCGTCATCGGCCATCGGCCGACGCTTCAGCGATTGAAGTCCCTGCGCATAAAATTCCTTGTTGGACGCCGCCGCACTACCAAGCCGGCGACGGGCGGTCAACGCCCGCCCTATTCCGCCGGCAGCATCTTGCCCGGGTTCATGATGTCGAGCGGATCGAGCGCGGACTTGATCGCCCGCATCACGGCCACGCCATGGCCGTGCTCGCGCTCCATCAGCCCCATCTTGCCCTGGCCGATGCCGTGTTCGCCCGTGCAGGTACCGTCCATGGCGATCGCCCGCTCGGCGAGCCGCTTCACGAATTCCTCGGCCTTGCCGATATCGGCCGGATCGTTCGGATCCATCAGCACCAGCGTGTGGAAGTTGCCGTCGCCGACATGCCCGACGATCGGCGCGATGATACCCAGACGTTCGATGTCGGCTTCCGTTTCGGCGATGCACTCGGCCAGCCGCGAGATCGGCACGCAGGCGTCCGTCGACAGCGCGCGCGCCCCCGGCCGCAGCGTCTGCGACGCCCAATAGGCGTCGTGGCGCGCCTTCCACAGCTTCGCCCTCTCCTCCGCGACCTTGGTCCACAGGAATGGCCCGCCGCCGAATTCGGCCGCGATCTCGCCGAAACTCTCAGCCTGCTCGGCCACGCCCGCGTCCGAGCCGTGGAATTCGAGGAACAGGCAGGGGCTCTCGGGATAATCGAGCTTGGAGTAGTTCTTCATCGCCCGCATCTGCAGCGCGTTGACCAGTTCGATGCGCGCAACCGGAATTCCCATCTGGATGGTCGCGATCACCGCCTGGCAGGCAGCCTCGACGGTCGGGAACGGGCAGACACCGCCCGAGATCGCCTGCGGAATGCCCTGCAGCTTGAGCGTCACCTCGGTGATGATGCCGAGCGTGCCTTCGGAGCCTACCAGAAGCCGCGTCAGGTCGTAGCCGGCCGAGCTCTTCCGCGCCCGGTGCGAGGTCACGATCTCGCTGCCGTCGGCCATGACGGCACGCAACGACAGAACGTTCTCCCGCATGGTGCCATAGCGCACCGCGTTGGTGCCCGACGCGCGTGTCGCCGCCATGCCGCCGAGGCTGGCATTCGCACCCGGATCGATGGGGAAGAACAGGCCGGTGTCGCGCAGATAGTTGTTCAGCGCCTCGCGCGTCACGCCGGCCTCGACCGTGCAGTCGAGGTCGTCGGCATTGACGGAAACGATCTTGTCCATGCGCGAGGTGTCGATCGAAATGCCGCCGGCCGGTGCGTTCACATGGCCTTCGAGCGAGGTGCCGGTGCCGAAGGCGATCACCGGCACACGATGTTCGGCGCAGACCCGCACCACGTCCTGAACGTCACTGGTGCTTTCGGCGAATACCACCCCGTCTGGCGCCTGGTTGGGCAGATAGGTGGTGGTATGGCCGTGCTGTTCGCGGATCGACTGTCCAGTCTGGAAGCGCTCGCCGAATTGCTGCTTGAGGATGCCGAGCGCCGCAGCGATTCCCTCTTCGTTGCGGGCCAACGCCCTCAGGTCGCTCAGAGCCATGTTTTCCTCCGCGATTGGAACAGCCTGGCGCCTTGCCGGCACCCTATGCTCCGGTAATCTGCCAGCGTCGGCGGTTTGTCCAGCGCCACCAAAGGCCAAAGTCGGAGAGGATCACCATGCCAGCCCCGTTCGTCTCGCGCGTCATGGAGGTCGAGAACGACTGGATCGACTACAACGGCCACATGAACATGGCCTATTACAACGTGCTGTTCGACCGCTGCTGCGACGAGGCGCTCGACCTGCTCGGCATGGGCGCGGCCTATGTGCGCGACAGGAAGCTCACCATCTACACCGCAGAAGTCCACGTCTGCTACGTGCAGGAACTGCATCTCGGGCATCGCGTCACCGCGACCTTCCATCTGCTCGACCATGACGACAAGCGCCTGCGCGTCTACCAGGAACTACGCCACGTCGATGGCTGGCTGGCCGCGACCTCCGAGAACCTCTCGCTCCATGTCGACATGAGCGGCCCGAAGGTCGCCCCGTTCCCGGCCGACATCATGGCGAACCTCGAAGCGATGCGTGCGGCCAACGCCGCGCTGCCGATGCCCGAGCGAGCCGGCCGTTCGATCGGCATCCGCCGCAAGCCGGCCTGAGGCCGGCGCAACTTAGACGCAAGTCCGATTGCTTCCGTCACCACCGGGAGCGAATGTCGCATCTCATCCGAAGCAGCAGCCGAGATGCGAATCGCAGTCCTTTCCGACATCCACGCCAACCGCGAAGCCTTCGAGGCCGTGCTGGAGGCCGTGCGCGAACTCGCGCCGGACCGGATCGTGCTGCTCGGCGACATCGTGGGATACGGTCCCGACCCCGAATTCTGCGTCGAGAAAACAGCCGAACTGGTCGACCGCGGCGCGCTCTGCCTCCTCGGCAACCATGACGAGGCGATTGCCACGGGTGGCGCCGGCATGACCCCGAACGCGCGCACCGCGATCGAGTGGACCCGCGAACGACTCGCACCGGCGCATCGGTCGTTTTTGGCTGGACTGCCCCTGTCGGTCGAGGTCGAAAGCCTGCTTTTCGTCCATGCAAGCGCCGACGGTCCGGCCAAGTGGCACTATGTCAAGGATACCGACGGCGCGTCGCGCTGCCTTGCGGCAACCGGTGCGCCGACCGTCTTTTGCGGCCACACCCACGTTCCCGCGATCTTCTATGCACTGCCGAACAGGCGCCCTGTACATTTCCGCCCGCTGGACAACGTTGCGGCCCCGCTTTCGGCGCTTCGGCGGCATGTGGTCGTGGCCGGCGCGGTCGGACAGCCTCGCGACGGCAATCCCGCCGCCTGCTTCGCGCTGGTCGATACCGATGCGGCGACGGTCACCATGCTTCGAACCCCATACGACCACGACGCGACAGCCGGCAAGATCGCGGCAAAGGGCCTGCCAGCCTGGCTGGGAATGCGCTTGAAGATCGGAAGATAACCCCATGCGACAGCTTGTGCCCGGCGCGACGATCGATGGCTTCACCCTGACCGAGAAGCTGCCCTCGGGCGGCATGGCAGCACTCTGGAAGGCAAGCCATCCCGACCACGCCGAAACCATCGTCGTGAAGATCCCCTTCCTCGACCCGGGTGCCGACGCCTCCATCCTGATCGGCTACGAGGTCGAGGAGATGATCCACAAGCGCCTCAGGGGAACGCATGTGCCGCGCTTCATCGCCTCCGGCGATCTCGCCCACGTCCCCTACGTCGCCATGGAGTTCGTGACCGGGACGAGCCTGGCCGAAAAGGCCGGAGCCGCGCCCCTGCCGCCCGAAGAGGTCACGCGGATCGGCATCGCAGTCGCTACGGCGCTCGCCGACCTGCATGGCCAGAAGGTCGTCCATCTCGACCTCAAGCCGGAAAACGTCATCCTGGCCCAGCGCGGCGCGGTGCTACTCGACTTCGGCCTCGCCCGCCATGCGGAGCTCCCCGATCTCCTTGGCGAGGAAAGCTCGGTGCCGATGGGCACGTCCGCCTACATCTCGCCCGAACAGGTGCTGGGCGAGCGCTCCGATCCGGCGAGCGACGTCTTCGCCCTCGGCTGCATCCTCTACCAGCTCGCCACCGGCGAGGAGCCGTTCGGCCGCCCGGCCACCTTCGCCGGGATGAAGCGGCGCCTCTACCATGCTCCGCGCCGCCCCCGGGAGGCCAATCCCGCCATCCCGCGCTGGCTGGAGGCGATCGTCATGAAGTGCCTCGAGGTCGACCGTTCCCGCCGTTACGCCGACGCCGATCAACTGGCCTTCGATCTCAAGCACCCGGACCAGGTGCCGTTGCCGAAGTTCGAGCGCGCCGGCGCCGCGAGCTGGTGGCAGAAGTTCGCGGCCATGTTCCGCCGGCCGGACGACAGCCAACTCGTCGGTCCCGCCTCCACCGGCCGCCGCTCGGCCGGCCCTTCGATCGTGCTCGTCGCGGTCGACCTGGCGTCCGGTGTCGATCCCCTTGCCGACGAGGTGCGCTCCGAAACCGCGCGCCTGCTCGCCGCCCGGCCGGACTCGCGCCTCGCCTGCCTGACGGTGCTCAAGACCGAGATCATCGGCGAGACGAAGCTTGCCGACGAAACCGGCCGGTCGATCTATCTCAAGCGGCTGGTCGCGCTCAGGGATTGGGCGCGCCTGCTGCAATTGCCCGATGACCGGGTCAGTTTCCATGTGCTGGAGGCAGTCAGCGCGGCCGATGCCATTCTCCGCTATGCCGAGCAGAACCGCGTCGGCCACATCGTCGTCGGCGCGCGCTCGTCGTCGGCATTCCGCCGGCACCTCGGCAGCGTTTCGACCAAGGTCGTCGCCGAGGCCCGCTGCTCGGTCTCCGTCGTGCGCCTCGCCGATGGCAGGGACGAAGAAGCGGCCGGTTGACGGCCGCAATTAACGTTACCTGTTCATAAACACCCGCCACAGCCTGCGGTTCGTTGAAAGGCGTGCGGCGGCCTCCGACAATCCGCGCAACAAATTTGAGTCGCGGCGGCGGGCACCGGACGGCTTGAGGCGAGGCATGCAGAAAGAAATCGAAACGACGGCCAACAAGCTCGCCTGCGACCCGCGCATCAGCGACTACGATTTCTGGCGCTCGCTGCGCAACCTCAACAACGAGATCTTCGAGATCGCCAACAACAACGGGCCGATCCCGATCGAGATGCTGCGCTGGCGGGTCATCCTACGACAGGCGCGCTCGAAGCGCGGCGCGGTGTAGGCCCAGCGAGCTCGAATATTAAATTTCCGTCATGTAGGCGCACCCCGACACTGCCGCCACATTCGAGGCGAAGCTAGCCCCGCTGGCTTCGCCTTGCCCGCAGCGTCTTCGCCGAGCCCATCGGCGACCCACTGGCGCATTCCGATGCCTCCATGAGCTCGTTTCCGGTCGGGACGAACGGTTCGCCCCGAGGGGCGCAGCTTTGTTCGCAAGGAGGACTAGAAGATGAGCTTCTCCAGACTTTTGGCCGCAGGCGCATTCGCCCTCACCGGGGTGGCCTTCGCGGCATTCTCCACGCCAGGCCTTGCCGCCAGTCCCACCGCGGCCCAATCGACCACCAAGGCCTGCAGTCAGCAATACCAGGCCGCGAAGAAGGCGGACACGCTGAACGGCGAGAAATGGCCTGAGTTCCTGTCGAAATGCAGCGCGTCGCTGAACGCCGCGCCCGCGCCCACCACCACGCCGACAAAGCAGACGAGCGCGCTGCCGCCGGCAAACACCAGCACCAAGTCCACCAAGTCCGCCGCGGCCGTCTCAGGCACAACAGCCGGCCACCAGACCACCCAGCAGATCTGCAGCCAGCAGTATCAGGCAGCCAAGTCCGCCGGCACGCTGGGCGGACAGAAGTGGCCGGACTTCCTGTCCAGTTGCAGCGCCAGCATCAAGAACGACAAGGAGGATGCGGCCGCACCACCGGAGCCGAGCCTTGCGTCGGCTAAGCAGACGGTCGCCACCACCGGGGCGAACGGGAAGCAATTGTCGCCGGGCCAGATCGCATTCCGCCAGCGCATCCATGAATGCTCGACGGAATGGCAGAGCGAGAAGCAGGCTGGCACCCTTCCCATGGGAGCCAAGTGGCCGCAGTTCTGGAGCCAGTGCAATGCCAGGCTGAAAGCCCAGGGGTGAGTTCGTCGGGGCCCTGGCTTCGGCCTGGGCCCCGGTCAAACTCGGTACGACCTCTACCCGAGCTTCTCCTTGAAGAAGAAGATGGTCCGCCCCCAGGCGAGGTCGGCGGCTGCCTTGTCGTAGCGGGCTTCGGACGTATCGTTGTTGAAGGCGTGCTGGGCGCCGTCATAGACGAAGACCTGGAAATCCTTCCCAGCCTTCTGCAACGCCGCCTTGTAGGCGTCGATGCCGGCGTTGATGCGCTCGTCCATGCCGGCATAGTGCAGCATGAGCGCCGCCTTGATGTTGGCGATCGCGGCTTCGTCCTTGGGCTGCGACCCGTAATAGGCGACGCCGGCGACGAGATCCGGCGCATTGACGGCCAGCATGTTGACCTGGCCGCCGCCCCAGCAGAAGCCCACCGCGCCGACCTTGCCGGTCGACAGATCGTTCGACTTGAGGAAAGCAACCGTGGCGACGACGTTGGCAATGGTCTGGGCCATGTCCAGTTCGCCGAACATCTCGCGCGCCTTGTCCTCGTCGGCCGGCGTGCCGCCCAGCGGCGACAGGCAGTCGGGCGCGAGCGCAACGAAACCTTCCAGTGCGATCCGCCGCGCCACGTCGCGGATATGCGGGTTGAGGCCCCGGTTCTCATGGATGACGATCACGGCCGGCAGCTTGCCCGCCTGGTCGGCCGGATGGACGAGGTAGCCTTTCATCTCGCCGGCACCGCCGGGATAGGTGATATCCTCGGCCTTCAGCCGCTTGTCGTCGTCGGCGACGATCGCCGCTTGCGCCTGATTGGCCGCAAGCATCGGCGCAATCACGGCCGCCGCCGCCGCCGACCCGGTTAGCTTGGTCAAGGTCTCCATGAAGCCACGGCGGTCTAGCGTCAGGTGAGTATACTCGTCATAGGCGTCGATCATTGCCTGGGTGATGGCAGGTCTAGTCATGTCGCGCTCCCTGTCTTGCCTGTAACGGCAACGAATTTAACGCGTGAAATCTTCGCTGCTCTCACTGTTACGTGATCCGGCCCGCCGGAATTGCAGCAATCGGGCGGGCGCCAAGGCTGTCTCAGT
The DNA here is from genome assembly GCA_001724355.1 of Mesorhizobium sp. SCN 65-20. GTDB lineage: Bacteria > Pseudomonadota > Alphaproteobacteria > Rhizobiales > Rhizobiaceae > Aminobacter. Next base: position 49,401 of record MEEF01000011.1, read on the forward strand.
CGCGGCTCTCCATGAAGCGGATGCGGTTGCCGAACGGGTCGATCACCTCGCACTCCAGCCCCCAGTCCTGATGCTGGAGGCCCGGCCGGTTGTATTTGTAGTTCTTGGCGATCAGCCCCTTCTGGAACGCCTCGACGCCCTTCATGTAGCAGACCGCAGTGGCACCTGGACTGGCGTCGCCCGAATGCTCGGAGAGGTGCAGCCTCAGCCCGTCCCGCGACACCTGGCAGTAGAGCGGTGCGCCGAGGTGGAAACGGTGTTCCCAGTCGATCCTGCAGTCGAGGAAGCCCTCGTAGAAACCCCTCGCCTTGTCCTCGTCGAATATCCGGAAGATCGGCACCGGCTGGGTGAAGCTCACCGCACCAGCGGCGGGCTCCTCCGGCTTCTCCAGCTTGCTCGAGAGGACGTTCCAGGTGTCGACGCCGAACTGGCGGGCGACGATCTCAAGGGCCTCGCTGTGGCTGATTTCAAGGTTCTTTTGGGCCAGCGCCTCGCGCATGGCCTTGGCCATCGCCTTTGCGTCACGATATGTTCGCATGGTCTTCCGATCCCCGGATTCCGGTGAGCGCGTCATCAGTGCCCGCATTGCCGATGCCCTCACCGTCCGAATGGATCAGGTTCAGGAAGCCCGTGGATGTGTTCGCCATGCCCCTTGCGGGGCGCGGGCTGCCGGCCACATCCAGCCGTGCGGTCAGCTAGCCACGGCCGGCATTTCCGGTCAAGACCGCCACTTTCCCCGGCTCAAACCAGAACAAAACAGAGACGGTTCTGGCCTTTCCGCCCCGAATCACTACATTCGGGGCAATGTCAGACTTTCCGGACGACATGCCGTTTTTCGACGAGCCCGGCGGAATGCCGCCCCGGCCCGGCAGCACACCCGCGCCCAGCGGTATCGCTGCGCGCGCCATGGCTGCGCGCCAGCACTCCGCGCCCGACTATCTCAAGGGCCTGAACCCCGAGCAGCGCCAGGCCGTCGAGACCACCGAAGGCCCGGTGCTGGTGCTTGCAGGTGCCGGCACCGGCAAGACGCGGGTGCTCACCACCCGCATCGCCCACATCCTGGCAACCGGCCGCGCCTACCCCAGCCAGGTGCTCGCCGTCACCTTCACCAACAAGGCGGCGCGCGAGATGAAGCAGCGCATCGGCCTGCTGGTCGGCGAGGCGGTCGAGGGCATGCCCTGGCTCGGCACCTTCCACTCCATCGGCGTCAAGATGCTGCGCCGCCACGCCGAGCTTGCCGGCCTGCGCTCCGACTTCACAATCCTCGACACCGACGACGTCATCCGCCTCATCAAGCAGCTGATCCAGGCCGAAGGCCTCGACGACAAGCGCTGGCCGGCGCGCCAGTTCGCGATGATGATCGACGGCTGGAAGAACAAGGGCCTCGGCCCGTCGGAGATCCCCGAGGGCGACGCCCGCTCCTTCGCCAACGGCAAGGGCCGCGAGCTCTACAAGGCCTATCAGGACCGGCTGCAAACACTTAACGCCTGCGACTTCGGCGACCTTTTGTGCCATCCGATCCGCATTTTCCGCGCCTATCCTGATGTGCTGAAGGAATACCACAAGCGCTTCAAATACATCCTGGTCGACGAGTACCAGGACACCAACACCGCCCAATACATGTGGCTGCGCCTGCTTGCCCAGGAAACCGGAGCACCGGGCCAAAAGAACGTCTGCTGCGTCGGCGACGACGACCAGTCGATCTATGGCTGGCGCGGCGCCGAGGTCGACAACATCCTGCGCTTCGACAAGGATTTCCCGGGTGCTGTCGTCATCCGGCTCGAGCGCAACTACCGCTCGACCGCCCATATCCTGGGTGCCGCTGCCCACCTCATCGCCCACAATGAGGGCCGCCTCGGCAAGACGCTGTTCACCGAAAAGGCCGACCCCGACGACGACAAGGTCAACGTCCACGCCGCCTGGGATTCGGAAGAGGAAGCCCGCGCCGTCGGCGAGGCGATCGAACAGTTGCAGCGCCGCGGCCACGCGCTCAACGACATGGCGATCCTGGTGCGCGCCTCGTTCCAGATGCGCGAGTTCGAAGACCGCTTCGTCACGCTTGGCCTGAACTACCGCGTCATCGGCGGCCCGCGCTTTTATGAGCGCCAGGAAATCCGCGATGCGATGGCCTATTTCCGCGTCGTCGCCCAAGGTGCGGACGACCTCGCCTTCGAGCGCATCGTCAACGTGCCGAAGCGCGGCCTCGGCGAGGCCACGATCCGCCAGATCCACGACACCGCGCGTGCCCTTGGCATGCCCATGCTGCAGGCGGCTGCACAGCTTGCCGAGAGCGACGAGCTCAAGCCCAAGCCGCGGGCAGCACTTCGCGAGGTCGCCGCCAATTTCGAGCGCTGGCAGAAGGCGCTCGACAACACCCCCCACACCGAACTCGCCGAGATCATCCTCGAGGAGAGCGGCTACACCGACATGTGGAAGAACGACCGCTCGGCCGAGGCGCCGGGCCGGCTCGAAAACCTCAAGGAGCTGATCCGCTCCATGGAGGAATACGAGTCGCTGCGTTCCTTCCTCGAACATGTCGCGCTTGTCATGGACGCCGAGCAGGACGAGCAGCTCGACGCCGTCTCGATCATGACGCTGCATTCGGCCAAGGGCCTCGAATTCGAGACCGT
>MEEF01000012.1 GCA_001724355.1 Mesorhizobium sp. SCN 65-20
GTGGTTCACGTCGAAGCATGGCGTCAGAGCGGCTTGGCGCGCACGACCTATTGCCGCCATCACCGTCTCAACCGGCGTACGTTCGAGCGCTGGCTTGACCACCTGATGGGCCAGGAAGCAGCGCGCAAACATGCGGAATCGCAGGCACAATTGCGCCAAGAAGGGTGTCCGCAACACCGCCAGAAAGGGCCGCGCCGGCGGCAACGCCAACGTTTTGGCGTGAGCACGGATGTGCGCAATCGTGCGCTCTGGGCGTTCTGGGCGATGCATGTCGAGGCGATGAACTTGGAGCGGCAAGGGCGTTCGCGAATATGCCGCGGCACTGCATCTGTCGCCCTACGCGCTGCGCCGTTGGCGTGACCGCCTGGAGGATAGCGAACTGGATATCGACTGGCGGGCGCATCTTCATCCCTCCGCCCGCCCGGCCGTTAGTGATATCCACTAACGGCGCGACGTCCGAAAACAGCTTGACAGCGCAAACGGATGACACTGCCACCGCGCGCGGCCGCCGGTTCTTCACGGACGTGCAGAAGCTCGCCATCGTGCAAGAGAGTGAAGCGGCATGTGCAGCAGTCTCGGCTGTCGCGCGCCGGCATGGGATCGCGACTGGCATCCTGTTTCGCTGGCGCGCGGATTCGGCGTGACGCAAATGAAGCAAGCAAAACTCGAATCTGTGACGCTGGCAACGGACGCGGCAGCGGCACTCGCGCTAGAGATTTTTGTGTCGCCGCCTGACGGGATGATGGCAATCGAACTGCCGGATGGGCGGCGTGTCTTTGCACTAAAAGCAGGCCCTGATGGCAGGACGATCTCGGGCCGCGCAGCCGTCGTCGACGGAGACACGATCAACGTTTCGGGGACAAGAGTGCGGTTCAATGGCGTCGATGTGCCTGAAAGTGCTCAGCTCTGCCAGAACGTCACGGGATAGAACTACCGCTGCGGCCAACAAGCCGCGAAAGCACTTAATGCATGGCAGGCAAAGTCACGGCCCGTAACTTGCACATTCGTAGAATGGGATCGCTATGGCCGTTTCGTAGGCGACTGCTATCGAGCCGATGGCGCAGCAGTGGCGGCGTGGCTGGTCGGCGCCGCCCACGCAATGGACTGGCCGCAGTATTCGAATGGCTCCTATGCTAGCTACCAGGACGAAGCTCGTGGCGCGCAGCGCGGTATCAATGTGGGTCACTCTGGCGGTCACATGGAATCGTTCCTGTTCCGGTTGATTGAGTGGTACGCGAACGTGTCTGCCGACATGGACGTGTATTTCCAGACATGCCAGAGGCCGAAGCTCCCGCCACCCTGATGGCGAGAGGTTGCCATGATGGCAATGCTCGCTCGCCGTTGAGCTATACCCGAGCTACCGCCACCTAACATATCCAGGCCATGATCCTCGTCGCCATTGGTGGCAACCTCCTGACCCGGTCTCTCAGGTGGCTGAGAACTCGGCTAGGCATAGCTCACCTCGCCAATAGAGCGACACACGCGACGCTGTCTGGCTGCTACAAGCAAGTAATTGGCGGCGTAAGACAACTCTCCATTCGAACAAGCAGCCCATATACTACTTCGCGCATGCGACACCGCGTCCAAGATGCGACGAAGCTGCACGGAAGCATGGGTCTGGCCACTCCTCATTGAGTGGGTCCGGACAGACTGACAACCGCCGCGGAGCTCGATGCAGTGCATAAAGTGCTTCGCCAAGCGGCTCGACACGCCATCGCTTTCGCCACATCATATTCTTGGGGAGGCCCGGGGGATGGTATTTCGATTTCGTAAATCTGTGAAGATCTTGCCGGGAATCCGGATAAATCTCGGCGCGAAGAGTGCCAGTGTGCGAATTGGACCGAAAGGACTGGGCTATACAGTTAGTACAACAGGCAAAAAGCGCCTGAGTACGAGCATCCCGGGCACCGGTCTTACTTATTCGAAGGGTGTTTCTTCGAAGCGCCAGTCGGCGCCTATTGCGGCATCGCCACTAGCTGCTTCTCAAACCAAGCCGCCTACTAAAGGCCCGATCGCGCTTCTGCTGCTTGCCATTGGCGCTGGACTGGTTTGGTGCAGCGCGCCGTCCGGCAAAAGCGAGACTACCGGTGAACGCTTATCGAGCGCTGATGCCGAACCCGCCTCTTCCGTTCCAGAAACGCTTTATAGCACAGCAAATGTTCGTCTAAGGACATCCCCTTCAGCGGAGTCGCAGATCTTACTCACGGTCCCCGTTGGATCTGCAGTGTTGTCGTCGAAGCGCGAAGGGACTTGGCATCAAGTTTCATACGGGAACTATTCGGGCTGGATTCTAGGCGATTATCTCGCGAAGCCTCGCCCTGAACCAACGGTACTATCTTCGCCGACAGCTCCCCCGGTTTCAAGCGAACAGCCAACCGGCCCGAAGGCAGCCATCGTTGCCTTCGTCGAGAAAGTGACCAGGGCTGGCTCGCCCGATTTCGTGCCGGAGCCCGAACGCATTGCTGTATTCGACAATGACGGTACGCTGTGGATCGAGCAGCCCATGTACGTCCAGCTTGCCTTCGCGCTCGATCGGGTCAAGGCCGAGGCGCAGAACCATCCCGAATGGGCAACCACCTTGCCGTTCAAGGCGGTGCTCGAAGGCGACATGAAAGCGCTCGCGGCAGGCGGCGAAAAGGGCCTGTTGGAACTTATCATGGCGACCCACGCCGGAATGACCAGCAACGAGTTCCAAAAGATCGTTACCGATTGGATCGCAACCGCGCGGGATGAGCGGTTCAAGCGCCCGTACACCGAGCTCGTCTACCAGCCGATGCTCGAACTGCTCGCCTATCTGCGCGCCAACGGCTTCAAGACATTCATCGTCTCGGGCGGCGGCATAGAGTTCATGCGTCCCTGGTCCGAAAAGATCTACGGCGTTCCCCCAGAACAGGTCGTCGGGTCGTCGATCAAGACGAAATTCGAGATGAAGGACGGCGCGCCAACTCTGTTTCGGCTGCCCGAGGTCAACTTTATCGACGACAAAACTGGCAAGCCGGTCGGCATCAACGAACAGATCGGCCGCCGCCCGATCGCGGCCTTCGGCAACTCGGACGGTGACCTCGAAATGTTGCAATGGACGACGCTCACCGACGGGCCGGGGTTCGGCCTGATCGTTCATCACACTGATGCCGAGCGCGAGTATGCCTACGACCGAAAAAGCGAATTCGGCCAACTCGACAAGGCGCTCGATGCCGCTGCCGTCAACAACTGGACGGTCGTGGACATGAAGGCCGACTGGAAGCAGATTTTTCCTGGAAAATCAAGCCGGCACGCATGATTGCTCGACTTAGCAGCGCCGGGTTGCTTTGGCCACCCTGCTGAAAGGGTATGCGACCTCCAAGATCGTCCACCTGCGATGTCTGCTTCCGGGTGGAAGCCAAGTTTGCCTTAATGGCCGCCATCAGGGCGCTGAGCAGACGTTGCACCACGTCGACTTTCAACGCATGCTCCAGCTCACCGTTTGATTGAATGTTCTTTCCTCGGAGGACTTACGATGCGCCCGGACTTTGTGGTTACAATTCTGTCGGGCCTTTTACTTGGAGGGCCTGCGTATGCTCAGGAAGTGCCGCCGGCGAAGCCGAACATCCTCTTCATACTCATGGACAACCTTGGTTATGGAGAGGTGGGCGTCTACGGTGGCGGCATTACGCGCGGAGCGCCTACGCCACGCATAGACCAATTGGCTGCCGAGGGAACACGCCTCACCAATTTCAATGTCGAAGCCCAATGTACGCCGAGCCGATCGGCCATCATGACGGGCAGGTTTTCCATTCGCTCCGGCACGCATTCGATACCTATTGGCGGCGGGATCGAAGGCCTGACGCAATGGGAGGTGACCATTGCCGAGGCCCTTTCAGGTGCTGGATACGCAACCGGTGCATTCGGCAAGTGGCATCTTGGCAGCGATCAGTCGCGGCTGCCAAATGCCCAGGGCTTTGACGAGTGGTACGGGATACCCCGAACGACCGACGAGGCGTTTTGGCCAAATGAACCGCAGGCGCAGGCAGCTGGCGTTTCGTTCGAACACATCATGGAAGGACGAAAGGGCGGACCGTCGAAGGAACTTGGCGTCTATGATCTCGAACAGCGCCGTTTGATCGACGCCGAAATAGCCAATCGAACGGTCGACTTCATGAAGCGAAGCGTGGCAGCGGACAAACCGTTCTACGCCTATGTCCCATTTACATTGGTTCATTTCCCGACGCTGCCAAACCCGCGTTTTGCAGGAAGAACCGGCTACGGCGATTTTCCCGATGCGCTCGCCGAAATGGACGCCAATGTCGGACAACTTCTCGGCGCGGTCGATGAACTGAACATCAGGGACAACACCATCGTCGTGTTTACCAGCGACAACGGGCCCGAGGCTACCTGGCCATGGCAGGGTTCGTCCGGTCTTTGGCGCGGATATTACTTTACTCACATGGAAGGTTCCCTGCGGACGCCCTTCATCATCCGCTGGCCCGGAAAAATACCCGCTGGCCGGGTCAGCAACGAAATCGTGCATGAGGTCGATACCTTCACGACCTTTGCCAGGATTGCCGGGGCGGATGTGCCTGCAGATCGAGCCATCGATGGCATAGACCAATCCGCATTTCTGGCCGGAGCGGAGAAGTCCTCAAGGGAAAGCTTCCCGATCTATGTTGCGGACCGCCTCGAAGGCGTGAAGTGGCGAAACTGGAAGCTTGTATTCTACGACGAGCAGCGCGACTGGTGGACGCCGCCAACAAAGCTCGGCCAACCGAAAGCCTTCGACCTCATCACTGATCCAAAGGAAGAATATCCGCAAACCGCACTTCGGAACACCTGGAATGCAGGTCCGGCAATGGAAGCGTTGTCCGCTTTCGAACAAACTCTGGCCAAGTATCCGCCGATCAAGGCTGGAACGCCTGACCCGTATCAGCCATAAATCGCGCCGAGCCGTCAGCCTCTGGTTGCATTACTCCGAGGGCTTTTTTGCCGCTGGCGAGAAGGCCAGCGTCAGCCAGAGGTTCCAGCCCTCCGGGCGGTTCTTGGCACCGAATTCGTAATAGCCCTTGAGGTTGAGATAGCCGTCCGCTGTGTCGCTGGCGCTGAACTTGTAGCCGACCTGCGGACCTATCCCGAACACGCGCGATTTGAAATCGCCAAGAACGGCCCCTTCGCCGCTGTCACCAGTTAACTGCTGGTATGCGTAGCCAACGAGGCCCGCGTGCACATGCTCGTTGAAGAACTGCGACGCCGCCCAATCGATATGGCCGTCGATGCCGTTCTTGTAGTCCGTGTCAGGGTTTTGGAAATTGTAGGTCATGCCACCGACAATCGAGAATTCCCGTCCAGTGGAGATATCGAGGTAGGTGTAGCCGATGCCAGTGTCGATGGCGGCGTGGCCAAACCCGGTATTGGCGAGACGATCCGCATCGTAGGAACCGACCGGAATGCTGCCGGTCACGTAGGTCATGTAATTGTTGACCCCGGCATTCCATTTCAGCATTCCGAAGGGGCCAAGATCACCAATACCTGTGAAGGTCTCGCTGCGTTGCCCCGAGATCGTGTTGCCAAGCGGGCCAGTCAGTGTTGCGTCCACCTCGGCCCAGTTATGCGCGACCGCAGCCAGCAGGCCGAGCGAGAGCTGGCCATCAGCAATGACGGGCTCTACAAAGGTATAGGTCGGGATAAAGAAGACTGCGTCACCGCGCCCTTTGATACCGAGATCAACCTGGCCGTTGCCACCGCGTGGAAAGGCCACATCAGCTCCGGCGTCGACGTTCGCATGGTAGTAAACAGTGGCAAGAGACCAGCCAGGCTCCGTAGGGACGGCCGCGAAGCTGCCGTAGAATCCCGGAGCGTAGACACTGATGCCCCCTTCGTCTGCAAGCGCCCGGTCTCCAGCCCGGACGGCAAGCATGAGGCCTGCAACGCCGACGAGTGTCGTGCACTTTACATTGCAGTTCACTGCGGTTGGCTCCTCATTGGCTCCCCCAGCCAATCTGAAGAAGTCTCGCTCGATTCGCCAGACAGACACAAGTCCGCGTTGGCCAACCGCGACCCGCGGTGTCACGACGTGATGTCTGCTTTGCAGCAATAGCGTCCGGTGGCTCAATGGCCACTATGAGGGCGCAAAGCTGCCATCACCAGCTTCGGATCGATACCCTCGATCAACGTAGGCGTCCGCTGGGACCGCATGACAAGACATAGCTGCATCAAACGGGAACTTTGATCAAATGTCGTTCCCGGTAGTTGCCTGCCCCCGCAACCAAATCAAAAAACGCCCGCCAAGGTGAAAGCCTCGGCGGGCGTTTTGCGTTTGGGGGAGGGGCCCTGCCAGGCCCCGCGCCTTTGCTCGAAGGCGAGGGGGCACCGTGACTCCTCAGAGCGTTGCACCTGTCTATCGTCCCCTGATCCGTGGATCGAGCGCGTCGCGCAGGCCGTCGCCGATGTAGTTCACGCTGAGCACGGTCAGCGAGATGGCGAGGCCGGGCCAGAGCACGCGCTCGGGATAGAGCTGCATGTAGTCCACGCCCTCGAACAGGAGCCGGCCCCAGGTCGGAAAATCGGGCGGGAAGCCGAGGCCGAGGAAGCTGAGCGCCGATTCGGTGATGATGGCGCTGGCGATGCCGAGGGTCGCGGCGACCATCACCGGGGAGATGACGTTGGGCAGTATGTGCCGCAGGATCATCCGGCGCGGCGGCGTGCCGATGGAGCGCGCGGCCAGCACGAATTCGCGCTCCTTGAGCGCCAGGACCTCGCCGCGGACGATCCGCGCCGCCTGCATCCAGGAGGTCGCGCCGATGGCGCTGACGATCAGCACGAAGGTCCCGGTCTCGGACCCTAGCGCCCTGCCAAGCGCATCGCGGAAGAGGAAGACCATGACGAGCAGGAGCGGCAGCAGCGGCAGAGCGAGGACGAGGTCGGTGAGCCGCATCAGGGGGCCGTCGAGCCGTTTGAACAGCCCTGCGAGCACGCCGACGGTGGTGCCGAGAACGATGGCGATCGACATGGCGACGAGGCCCACGGCGATCGACACCCTGCCGCCTGCCATCATCCGCGCCAGCATGTCACGTCCGAGCTGGTCGGTGCCGAGCGGCCAGTCGAGCGAGGGCGGCTTGTTCCGCGTCATGATCATCCTGGCGGCATCCGGGTTGACGTAGCTCGGGTCGACCGTCCAGACGAGCGGGCCAACGGTCACGAAGGCGATCAGCGTCAGGAACACGACCATGCCGGCGAGTGCGCCGCCGTGGGTCCTGAACTGGATCCAGACGTCGCGCCACTGGCTGCGCGGCTTTTCGATGAGCGTGGCTGCGGTTTCAGTCATAGCGGATCCGGGGGTCGAGGATGCCGTAGAGGATGTCGGCGACCAGGTTGAAGAACACGATCAGCACGGCGAAGATGAAGGTGAGCGTCTGGACCGTGGGCAGGTCGCTGGCGTTGATCGCGCCGATCAGCGCGGTGCCGAGCCCGTTCACCTTGAACACCTGTTCGGCGATGATGGCGCCGCCGAAGATCGTCGGAATGCCGAGCGCGATCACCGTCACCACCGGGATGAGGCTGTTCCTGAGAACATGCTTCAGCACCACCACGCGCTCGCTCATCCCCTTGGCGCGCGCGGTGCGGACGTAATCCTGCCCGAGGTTCTCGAGCATGGAAGAACGCATGTAGCGGCTGATCTCCGTGGCGTTGTGGAGGGCGAGCATGGTGACCGGCAGGGCCATCTGCATGATCTGCATCTTGAACGAAGCCCAGTCGGTCACCTCAAGCGTCGTGTCGTAGATCGAGGGGAACCAGCCGAGATTGACCGAGAAGACGATGATCAGGAGCACCCCGGTGAAGAAGGTCGGGACCGAGGAGCCCACCATCGTGACGAAGGTGCCGAGTTGGTCGAACCAGGAATATTGCCGGTAGGCCGAATAGATGCCGATGGGCAGGGCGATCAGCACGCCGACGAGATAGGCGCTACCGATGACGGTCAGTGTCTGGGGCAGGCGCTGGGCGATGATGTCGAAGACCGGCATGCGGCTCTGCCAGGAGAGGACGCGCTGGGCGCCGCCGGCTAGATTCGTGCCCATCAGGCTGTCGATGACATAGGCGGGCTCGACGAGGAAGAATTGCCTGAGCCAGAGGAGATAGCGAACGACGACGGGCTCGTTCGCGCCCATGGCCTGCATCATCCTCTCGCGCACCTCCGGCGGCACGGTGCGGGGGATTTCCGACATCGGGCTGCCGGGTGCCAGATCGACCAGAAGGAAGATCACGAGGCTGATGAGCAGAAGCGTCGGGATGGCGAGCAGCAGCCTGCGGATCACAAATGTCAGCATGTCTCAAGCAGTCCAGGGAGTGCGGCGGTCTGGTCGGCCGACGGGGCGGGACCGGATGGCCCGCCCCGTGCGTCACATCACTTGATGCGGTACCAGTCTGACGCGTTCCACAACTCGCTGTCCCAGGCGTTGAGGACAACGCCGCCGAGGGTCTTGGACTTGGCCGAAAGGCGGGCGCGATCCACGAGCGGTATGCTGACATAGCCGTCCTTGGTCAGCAGGTCGTTCATGCTGATGATGATCTTGGCGCGCTCGTTCAGGTCGGCTGTCTTCGACAGGTCGGCCAGGAGCTTCTCATATGCCGGGTCGCAGAGGCGGTTGATGTTTGTGCCCCGCCAGCCATTGCCAGGTCCCGGGACGTTGGCGCAGACATATTGCCCCAGATAGGCCTCGGGATCCGTGCCGTCGTAGTCGAGGGTATCCAACTGGGCCTCGGCATAGAACCTCTGGTACGTGTCCGGCGTGCCGGGATCGCCGCCGAAGAATACGCTCGGCTCGATGGCCTTCAGCTCCGTCTCGACACCGATCTGGGTCCACCAGCCCTTGACCAGTGCCTGGAAATCCTGGCGCACCGCATTGACCGAGGTCTGGAAGAGCAGCGAGAGCTTCTTGCCGTCCTTGTCGCGGATGCCGTCGCCGTTGCTGTCGGTCCAGCCGGCCTCCTCGAGCAGTGCCTTGGCACCTTCGATATCCTGGACGTGGCAGTTCGTGTTGGGGCTGGCATAGATCTCGGGCGCGGGGATGACGTTGCAAGTCGGCTTGCCTGCGGCGCCGTAGCCGACGTCGACCAGAAGCTGGCGGTCCATCGCCATGGACAGCGCCCGGCGCACGCGAACGTCCGACAGGATCGGATGGGGGTTCTTGATCTGCGAGCGCTCGCCCTCGGGCAGGTCGGGCGAGGGGTCGGTGAGGTTCAATTCGATCCGCTCGACATTGTTGCTGAAGGCCGAAATCAGCTCGCCTTTGCCGCCCGCGGCCAACTGGGCCTGGAACTCGGGGTTGATCTGGGTGTTCCAGGCGTAGTCGAACTCGCCCGTCTCCATCACCGCGCGGGCCGACGCCCGGGCATCACCGCCGCCCTTGAGCGTCACCGTGGCGAAGGCGGGCTTGGCCGGATCGCGGTAGTTGGCGTTGGCAGCAAGCTGCACGACGTCGTTGACCTTGAAATCGGTGACGGTGAACGGGCCGGTGCCTACGGGCTTGGTGTTCTGCTCGGTGCATGTCTGGGCCGCCGCGCCGACGCAGTCCTTGAACTGCGCCCTCTGCAAGACGGGCGAGGCCGCGCCGACGAAGGCGCTGAAGGGGTTGGGCTTCGGTGTGGTGAAGGTGATCTTGATCGTCTGCGGGTCGGTGGCCTCGACAGTCTTGATCCCCTGGAACCGCGCCGCCTGTGAGCAGCCCATGTCGGCGTTGGTGCAATACTCGTAGGTGAAGACAGCATCGTCGGCGGTGACGGGCGTGCCGTCGGACCACTTGAGACCCGGGGTCAGCTTCCACGTGATGGTGGTGAGGTCCTTCGATATGCCGCCGTTCTCGACCGAGGGGATCTCGGTCACGAGACGCGGCACCAGGCCGCCCTTTTCGTCGAAGCCCGCGAGCGGCTCGATGACCAGGCTCGACCCGTGCACGTCCTTGGTGCCCGAGGACATGTAGGGGTTCATGACCGAGACGGCCTGGAAGTAGAGGATCTTCACATTGCCGTCCGCGGCGCGCTGCGCATGAGCGGCGGGCGCGAGGCCGATGAAGGCGGTCGCCGCCGCCGTTGTCCCGAGTAGGGCAGTCCTGAAATTCATTCGTTCTCTCCCATTTGGTTGTGCTCGTTGGCCATGGTCGCGCCGGTTGCTCCGGCGGATTCCGTCACGCGGTGGCAGGCGACGAAGCGCCCGGGTGCCACCTCGGATAGTCGGGGTGCTGTGCTGTGGCAGCGCTCCTGCGCTTCGGGGCAGCGCGTGCAGAAATTGCAGCCCTTCGGCGGATTGGCGGGCGAAGGGACATCGCCCTTCAGGATGATGCGCTTGCGGGTGGCCTCGCGGTCCGGGTCGGGCTCAGGCACGGCTGAGAGAAGCGCCTTGGCATAGGGATGCAGCGGCTCGGCATAGAGCGCCTCGCGCGGAGAGAGCTCGGCGATCTGGCCGAGATACATCACCGCCACACGGTCGGCGATGTGGCGCACCATCGAAAGGTCGTGGCTGATGAACAGGTAGGTGAGCCCGAGCCTGTCCTGCAGGTCCTCGAGTAGGTTCACGACCTGCGCCTGGATCGAGACGTCGAGCGCGGCGATCGGCTCGTCGCAGACGATGAACTTCGGGTTGAGCGCAAGCGCCCTGGCGATGCCTATCCTTTGCCGCTGCCCGCCCGAGAATTCGTGTGGATAGTGGCTGGCGAAGCGGCGGTTCAGGCCCACGGCATCCATGAGTTCGTAGATGCGGGCAAGCTTCTCGTCGCGGCTGAGCGTCGTATGCTCGTCCAGCGGCTCGCCGATGATGGCGGCGACGGTCATGCGCGGGTTGAGGCTCGCCTGCGGGTCCTGGAAGACCATCTGCATCAGGGGGCGCGCCTTGCGCAGTTCCGCGGGCGAGAGAGTGGCCACATCCACTCCGCCGATTGTTACGCTGCCGCCGGTGATCTCGCAGAGCCGCAGGAGCGCGCGCCCCACAGTCGACTTGCCGCAACCCGATTCCCCGACCAGGCCGAGCGTCTCCCCCTCCATGATGTCGAAGGACACGCCGTCCACCGCCTTCACATCGCCGGTGTGGCGGCGCAGGACACCGGTATGGACCGGAAAAAACATCTTCAGGTCGCGGACCCGAACCAGGGGGGGCTCCGCCGAACCGGTCGCATCACGCATCGGCAGGTTCCGGGTTCCAGTGGCAGGCGACGTCATGGCCATGGTCGAGCGGCTTGTCGTCGAGCGCGCGGCGGGCGGGGTTCTCCTTCCCGCAACGATCGAATGCATGCGTGCAGCGGCTGCGGAAGGGACAGGACGTCGGGGCGGAGCCGAGCATCGGCGGCTGCCCTTCGATCACCTGAAGCCGCCCGGCGCGCTCGCCCGAAAGAGCGGGAACAGCCTTCAGCAGCGCCCGTGTGTAGGGATGGCGCGGGTTGCCGAAAAGCTCCTTCACCGGAGCCTGCTCCACCACCTGGCCGCCATACATGACCATCACCCGGTCGGCGATGCCGGCGACGACGCCGAGGTCGTGGGTGATCCAGACGATGGCCATGCCGAGTTTCTGGCGCAGTTCCTTCACCAATTCGATGATCTGCGCCTGGATGGTGACGTCGAGCGCGGTCGTCGGCTCGTCGGCGATCAGCACCTCCGGGTCGCAGGCAAGCGCCATGGCAATCATCACCCGCTGGCGCATCCCGCCAGAGAACTGGTGCGGGTAGTTCTTCAGCCGCTTGTCGGCATCGGGGATGCCGACAAGCGTCAGAAGCTCGGCCGCGCGCCTTCGCGCCTCGGCCTTGCTCATGCGCATATGGCTGCGCAGTGGCTCCATGATCTGGTCGCCTACAGTGAAGACCGGGTTGAGGCTGGTCATGGGGTCCTGGAAGACGAAGCCCACCCGCGCGCCCCGCACGTGGCGCAGTTCAGTGGGCGAGAGCTTTAGGATGTCTTTTCCACCCAGCAGAACCTCGCCAGAGCGCACCTCGGCCGGAGGCGAGGGCAGAAGTCCGATCAGCGACATCATCGTCACCGACTTGCCGGAACCGCTTTCCCCGACCACGCCCAAGAGCTCGCCGGGCTTCAGATGGAAGCTCACCTTGTTGACGGCATGAATCTCTGCACCTCTCGTGCAGAAAACGGTCTCCAGCCCTCGGACATCGAGGACAGCCTGCGCCCCGTCTGGCATATGATATTCCCCTAGTATTTTGTTATTGTTGTTATTTCAGTTGCGGAACCCGTCGCGATCTATCGATCGCACTGGATACGCCGCTTTTTTTGGAATCCTTACTCGGTTTCAATCGGGCTATATCAACAAATAAATGTGAATAACCTTCCAGTAGTGTCATCTGGACTCAAATGTGCAAATAGTCGGGATTTGTTGGCTGTTTGATACTTGATAAGCGCTTGCGTTAACTTAACGCAGGCGGGCGACCGTTTTTGCTCGTCGTTGGCGCAGACTGGCTCAAGCGCTGACCCAGGCCTTCCCGCCGTGAGGCTGCCGTCCTAAAAATGCAGTCGGATTCAGGACACGGCCGCTGGGCGCGCCGATCTACAAGACTGCCAAACAGGGAGCCTGCCATGCTGCGCAAGACGGATTTCTTCATCGACGGAAAGTGGGTCGCGCCCGTAGTGGCGAGGGAGCTCGAGGTCATCAACCCGGCCGACGAGCAGCCCTTCGCGGTGATTTCGCTTGGCTCGGCCGCCGACGTCGACAAGGCGGTAGCATCTGCCCAGCGGGCGTTTCCCGCCTGGAGTGCGACGAGCCGGGAGGAGCGGCTCGCACTGCTCGAGAAGCTGCTCGCCGCCTACAAGCGCCGCATGCGCGACATGGCCGAGGCGATCTCGGCTGAAATGGGCGCGCCGATGAAGCTCGCGCTGGAATCGCAGGCGGCCTGCGGTGCGGGCCACATCAAGAGCTTCATCCAGGTGCTGCGCGAATACGAGTTCGAGGAGCCGCTCGACGCGAGGAACCCGCAGGAGCGGATCGTGCGCGAGCCGATCGGCGTGTGCGGGCTGATCACGCCTTGGAACTGGCCGATGAACCAGGTGACGCTGAAGGTGGTTCCGGCGATCGCCGCCGGCTGCACCGTGGTGCTGAAGCCGTCCGAGATCGCGCCGATGTCGTCGATCGTCTTCGCCGAGATGATGGAGGAGGCGGGCTTCCCGGCGGGCGTGTTCAATATGGTCAACGGCGACGGGCCGACCGTGGGCGAGGCGATGTCGCGCCATCCCGGGATCGACATGATGTCGTTCACCGGTTCGACTCGTGCCGGCACGGCTGTGACCAGGGCTGCGGCCGAGACGGTCAAGCGCGTCGCGCTGGAACTCGGCGGCAAGTCGCCGAACATCGTTTTCGCCGACGTCGACCTTGAGGATGCGGTGACGCGCGGGCTGGCGCATTGCTTCGAGAACACGGGGCAATCCTGCAACGCGCCGACGCGCATGCTGGTCGAGCGCCCGGTCTACGACAAGGCGGTCGACATCGCGGCCAAGTACACCTCGACGGTCAAGGTCGGGCAGCCGGCCGAGGACGGCGACCATATCGGGCCGCTGTCGTCGGACATGCAGTTTGACAAGGTGCAGGGGATGATCGACGCCGGGATCAAGGAGGGCGCGCGGCTGGTCGCGGGCGGCCTTGGGCGTCCCGAGGGCTTCAACCGCGGCTATTTCGTGCGGCCGACCGTCTTTGCCGACGTCAACAACGACATGCGCATCGCCCGTGAGGAGATCTTCGGGCCGGTGCTGGCGATGATCCCGTTCGAGACCGAGGAGGAGGCGATCGCCATCGCCAACGACACGCCTTATGGCCTGTCCGCCTATGTGCAGTCGGCCGACAAGGGACGCGCCCAGCGCGTCGCCCGCAAGCTGCGTGCCGGCATGGTGCAGATCAACGGCACCGACCGTCCCTATGGCAGCCCCTTCGGCGGCTACAAGCAGTCGGGTCTGGGCCGCGAGGGCGGCAAGTGGGGACTGGAGGATTTCCTCGAGGTCAAGGCGATCAGCGGGTTCGAGGAGGGGTTGGGTTGAGCGGCGGCTGATTGTTGATCGCAACCTCGCGCTAGATCCCCCTCTCCGTCACGGCTTCGCCGTGCCACCTCTCCCCCACTTCGTGGGGGCGAGGAACCCAGGTTCTGCGAGGTGGAACTCCACCAATCCGGGCCAGTCGACTCGGCCGCGGCCTGCGTGGTTGGCGTTTCCTCGCCCCCACGGAGTGGGGGAGAGGTGGCACGGCGAAGCCGTGACGGAGAGGGGGCTTCGAAGCGCTACGGAGGCTGCGCCCTACCCCTCGTTCCGTCGCAAATAATCCTCGGCGATCTCGCGCATCCGGGCGCCGTCGATGCTGTCGGCGTGGCCGCCATGGGCGACGCGGACCGGAAGTTCGATCAGCCGGCGCATGGTTGCGCAATAGGCGGTGCGGTCGGAGTCAGGCATGTCGTCGACCAGCAGCCCGCCATGGATGGCATCGCCGGAAAACAGCGTGCCGTCGCGCTCGTCGAAGAGGCCGATCGAGCCCGGCGAATGGCCGGGCAGGTGCAGCACGCGGAACATGCTGTCGCCCAAGTCGATCGTGTCGCCTTCATCTAAAAGGCGGTGCAGCGGGGCGGGCTCGATCCTGTAGTCCCCGGAAGACCAGCCGGGAAATGGCAGTTCGGAGACCGCGCCGGGAAGATCCCGGAACATATGGGCGTAGGTCGCCTCGTCCGGCATCGTCTCGAAGAAGGGCGCCTCGATGCGCGGTCCGGCGCGCCAGGCGAATTCGTGAAGCGAGCCGACATGGTCGAGATGGACGTGGGTCGCGACCACCAGAAGCGGCTTACCCGGTGTCGTCTCGATCTCGGGCGCGAGCGGGCAGATGCCCATCCCGGTATCGACCAGCATGTCGAGGTCGCGGCCGCGCACCAGCCAGATATTGGCGCGGCAATAGTCGCTGACGAACGGTTCCGTCAGCATCGTCGTGCCTTCGTCGACGATGCTGTGCGAGAACCAGCCGGGACGTCGGGTCACACGAAGGGCCTGCCGATGTTGAAGCGCCCGGGCACGAGGCGGCGAAGATATTCCATGCCCTTTTCCGACAGATGGTTGGCGTCCTTGAGCATGAAGTCGTCGGGCATGTGGCGGGTCTTGCCGGCGACATTGGACAGCGGCACCAGGCGCATCACGGTCTTGCCGCCCTCGTATTTGAGCGCGACCGAGCCGCCGCCCTTGTCGGCCGCGTCGACGGCGAAGACGCCCGCATCGAACGCCTCCTGGGCATCGACCGCGTTGACCGCGCCGATGTAGCCGCGTGGCATGTAGCCGAGCGCGTCGACCCGGGCGCGCTTGCCGGGCAGGCCCTCGGCCAAAGCCTGCTCGAAGGCGCGGGGCAAGTCGCTGCCGGAAAGCTTGATGTTGCCGTGGGCGTCGCGCTCCAGCTTGTCGGCGGGAACGATGCTCTCGACCAGCGCCCGGCCGTCCTCGGTGGTGACGCCTTCGGACACGGCGACCACGCAGCGGCGATGGCGGGCGAGCGTCGCCTTCACATCGTCGATGAAGCGCGGCACCGAAAACGCGCGCTCGGGCACGTAGACGAGGTGCGGGCCGTCGTCGTCGTCCTGGCGCCAGCTGGCGGCCGCGGCCGTGAGGAAGCCGGCATGGCGGCCCATGACGATGCCGACATAGATGCCGGGCAGGGCGCGGAAGTCGAGATCGACCGACAGGAAGGCGCCGGCGACGAATTCGGCGGCCGAGATGAAGCCCGGCACATGGTCGTTTTCCACGAGGTCGTTGTCGATCGTCTTTGGCGCGTGCACGAAGGCCATGCTGCCCTTGGCGGCGTCGGTCAGGATCTGCTGGGTGCCGGCGGTGTCGTTGCCGCCGATATAGATGAAGGCCTGCGCGTCTGCCTTCTTGAGGCCTTCGAGAATCACCTCGCAATAGGCGGCATCGGGCTTGTCGCGGGTACTGCCCAACGCGGCACTCGGGGTGGCGGCGATGCGCAGCAACTGCTCCTCGGGAATGTCGGTGAGGTCGACATAGTCGCCGTCGCGGATGCCGCGGACGCCATGGCGCGAGCCGAGCACGCGGGCCTTGGGATGGCGGCGGCGGATTTCGAGCACCGCGCCGGCCATGGTCTGGTTGATGACGGCGGTCGGCCCGCCGCCCTGCGCGATCACGAATGTCGAAGGCATGGTCATCCTCCCAAGGTTTTCCGGAACATTCGTCCTTCTCGCGGACGGACGCAATGGGGGATCGAGCGCCTTTGCGACGCAGACCAGATGCCGCTAGGTGAGCAGGTGGAGGTTCAGCCGACGACGACCGGGGTCTTGCCGTGGACGCGGTTGAACAGGTCGATCACGTCCTGGTTGATCATGCGCACGCAGCCCGAGGACATGGCCTGGCCGATGGTCCACCATTCGGGCGAACCGTGCACGCGGTAGCCGGTGTCGCGGCCGTCTTGGAAGATATAGAGCGCGCGCGCGCCGAGCGGGTTTTCGAGGCCGCCGGGCTGCCCGCCGCGCCATTTTTCCAGCTCCGGCTTGCGGGCGATCATTTCCGCCGGCGGCGTCCAGGTCGGCCATTTCTTGCCGTACTGGATGTTGGCGCGACCGGACCAGCGGAACCCATCACGGCCGATGCCGACGCCGTAGCGGATCGCGTCGCCACCGGGCTGGACCAGATAGAGATACTTCTCCTCGAGCCGCACGACGATGGTTCCGGGCGCCTCGCCGGTGGGGTCGACGACGATCTGGCGGCGAAATTTCGGATCGACCTTGGCGAAGGGAATCTCGGGCAGGGTGTAGCCCTCGTCCGAAAACGAGGCGTACATGAGTTCGGGGCCGGTGACCTGCTTGTCGACGCTGATCTGCGGCCGGATCGAGCCGGTCGCGGTGGTGTCGAGCCCCATCGCAGGCAGCTCCAGCGCCTCCATGTCGATGGTGCGGCTGCAGCCGGCGCCTGCGAGAAGGCCGGCGGCCCCGAGACCGAAGAGAACCGTTCGACGCGACGTAAGCACGGGAGCGTCGGCAAAGCGGGATTTACGGGTTGCGGGCGATTTCGACACGGCACAATTCCACTGTTCACGCGGGCAGCCGGGGCTCGAAGCGGACTTCGGCCGGATGGTCCGCATTTTCGCCATTCATGGTTGAAAAAGCGTGAATGCGGCTTGCATCGCGTTAAGCCTTTACAACCGCGAAAGGCGGGTGCTTGATCCCTCCCCAAAGGGAGACCATCCATGTCGTTCGAAAGCTGGGCCGCCTTCGCTGCCGCATCCGCCATATTGCTCGTCATTCCCGGGCCGACCATCCTGCTGGTCGTTTCCTATGCGCTCGGCCAGGGCTGGCGCACGGCATTGCCGATGGCCATCGGCGTGGCGCTGGGCGATTTCACGGCGATGACGCTGTCGATGCTGGGCATCGGCGCGCTGCTTGCAGCTTCGGCAACCGTCTTCACCATTCTCAAGTGGATCGGCGGCGCCTATCTCATCTATCTCGGCATCAAGCTGTTCCGTTCAGGCGGCACGCTCGATGCAAAGCCTCGCACGGATGCCGCGTCCGCCGCCAAGATGATGGCGCATGCCTGGATCGTGACGGCGCTGAATCCCAAGAGCATCACTTTCTTCGTCGCCTTCCTGCCGCAGTTCCTGGACCGCAATGCCGACTTCTGGACGCAGATGCTGGTGTTCGAACTGACCTTCCTGACGCTCGCCTTCGCCAACGCCTTCGGCTACGCGCTGGTTGCGGCGCGTGCGCGAAGCGTCGTGTCCAATCCGCGCGCCATCCGCATCTTCAACCGCACCGGCGGCACGCTGCTGGTCGGCGCGGGCATCGCGGCTGCAGCCGCCCGCTCGGGCCACTAGGCGGGCGTCGTGGCACGGGACCGGCTCGGACTTGCGCTGAGCGGCGCCGACGAGGCCGCCGCTGCGCATTACGAGCGCGGGGTGAGCGAACTCCAGCGCTTCGTCGGCGATCCGGTAGGTTCCGCCGACGCGGCGATCGCTGCCGCGCCCGACTTCGTCATGGCGTATGTGCTGAAGGGCTGGCTTTTCGGGCTTTCCACCGAGCGCGAGGCCATGGCGGTGGCGCGGGATTGCTACGCCGCGGCCGCGGGCCTCGCTGCGACGGGCCGTGAAAAAGCGCATGTCGAGGCTCTGGGCAGGCTTGCCGGGGGGCATTGGCATGAAGCCGGGGGCATCCTCGCCGAGCTGACAGCGGAGCATCCGACCGATGCGCTGGCGTTGCAGGCCGGCCACCAGATCGACTTCTTCACCGGCAACGCGCCAATGCTGCGCGACCGCATCGCGCGGGCGCTTCCGGCGTGGAGCAGGGGCATGCCAGGCTATCCCGCCATCCTCGGCATGCAGGCCTTCGGCTTCGAGGAAATGGGGGAGTATGGCAGCGCGGAGACACTGGGCCGCGAGGCGGTCGCATTGGAGCCGCGCGACGGCTGGGCGCAGCATGCAGTGGCGCATGTGATGGAGATGCAGAGCCGCCAGCGCGATGGCATCGAATGGATGCGCGTCAATACGGACGCCTGGACGAAGGAGAGTTTTCTCCAGGTCCACAACTGGTGGCACCTGGCTCTGTTCCACTACGATCTCGGCGAGACCGAGGAGGTGCTCGCCCTCTATGACGGGCCGATCTACGGGGCGCAGTCGAAGCTCGCGCTCAACATGGTCGACGCGTCGGCGATCCTGTGGCGGCTGCATCTCGGCGGCGTCGATGTCGGCGAGCGCTGGGGCAGCCTTGCGGCGAACTGGGCGCCTAAGGCCGCATCCGGCAACTACGCCTTCAACGACGCGCATGCGATGATGGCGTTCGTCGGTGCCGGGCTCGACGCGCCGGCGAAGGCGATGCTCGAGGCCCAGCGCGAGGCGACGGCGCGCGACGACGACAATGCCGCCTTCACCCGCGACGTCGGCCACCCTGTCACGCTCGCCATCAGGGCATTCGGCGAGGGGCGCTATGGCGAGACGGTGGCCCTGCTGGAACCGGTAAGGAAGATCGCGCATCGCTTCGGCGGCAGCCACGCGCAGCGCGACGTGATCGAATTGACGCTGATCGAAGCTGCCCTGCGCGATGGCAATGACGGACTGGCGGTGCGGCTCGCGTCCGAGCGCAACCATGCGCGTCCGACCAGTCCGCTGTCGGGTCTGTTCGTCCAGCGCGCGGCGCTGCTCGCCCACGGCTAGCAGTGATCGAAACGTCTTCGGCCTGATGTTTGAACTTATTTTTTGCGAGTTCCGAAATAAATGTCGACCCGACCCCGGAATGTTTGCTAATAAGCAACGTCCGTCGGAGGAACGGGCCACTGGCTTGGCCGTTTTAGGCTATTGGCGATGAAGGCTGGGCCAGTGAAGTGAGAGGATGGACGCTTGCTGCGTCCGCGTCGCTCATTCGGGAGGAATGGCATGTATCTCGGGCTCGATCTCGGCACGTCAGGCGTGAAGGCGCTGCTGATGGATGCCGGCCAGAAGATCATCGGCTCCGGCCACGGTTCGCTCGACGTCTCCAGGCCGCATCACGGCTGGTCCGAGCAGGATCCGGCCGACTGGATCCGCGCCACCGAGGAGGCCGTCGGGGCGCTGAAAGCGTCCTATCCCGGCGAACTTGCCACTGTGCGTGGCATCGGTCTGTCCGGCCAGATGCATGGGGCTACGCTGCTCGATGCCGGCGGCGAGGTGCTGCGGCCCTGTATCCTCTGGAACGATACGCGCAGCTTCGTGGAGGCGGCCCGGCTGGATGCCGACCCGCGCTTCCGCAAGATCACCGGCAACATCGTGTTCCCCGGCTTCACCGCGCCGAAGCTCGCCTGGGTCAAGGCCAACGAGCCGGCCGTTTTTGCAAGGGTGGCGAAGGTTCTGCTGCCCAAGGACTATCTGCGCCTCTGGCTGACCGGCGAGCATGTTTCGGAGATGTCGGATGCGGCCGGAACGTCCTGGCTCGACGTCGGCGGGCGCCGGTGGTCAACGGAACTGCTCGCCGCCACTGACCTCGACGAGGCGCACATGCCCCATCTGGTCGAAGGCACGGAGCGCACGGGCGACCTGCGTGCCGATCTCGCCTCGAACTGGGGCATGAGCGGTGGCGTGACGGTAGCCGGCGGCGCCGGCGACAACGCCGCATCGGCCTGCGGTATGGGCACGGTCAAGCCCGGCGCGGCATTCGTTTCGCTGGGCACGTCGGGCGTGCTGTTTGCCGCCAACGGGGCCTACCTGCCCAATCCGGAAAGTGCCGTCCACACATTCTGCCATGCACTGCCGCAGGCGTGGCACCAGATGGGCGTGATCCTCTCGGCGACGGACTCGCTCAACTGGCTGAGCGGCATCACGGGCAGGGACGCGGCCGAACTGACCCGCGAGCTGGGCGGCGAACTGCGCGCACCCTCGGGCGTGACTTTCCTGCCGTATCTCTCGGGCGAGCGCACCCCGCACAACGACGCGGCGATACGAGGCTCGTTTACCGGTCTCGCCCATGCGGTCGACCGCGCGGGCCTCACGCAGGCCGTGCTGGAAGGTGTCGCCTTTGCCTTCCGCGACAGTCTGGAGGCGCTGGCCAAGGCGGGCACGACGCTGACGCGCGTGACGGCCATCGGCGGCGGCTCGCGCTCGCGCTACTGGTTGAAGTCGATCGCCACAGCACTTGGGCTGCCGGTCGACATTCCCGCCGACGGCGATTTCGGCGCCGCTTTCGGCGCCGCACGGCTCGGCCTGATCGCCGCCGAGGGCGCGGACCCGCTCGAGGTCTGCACGCCGCCGGCTACGGCCGAAACCATCGAGCCGGCGGCCGCACTGGCAGGCGCCTATGACGAGGCCTACCAGCACTATCGCAAGCTCTATCCGGCGATCCGGGGGACGATGTGAGGCGCGACCCGACCAACTCACCCCGGCACCTTGTCGAGGAAGCCGGTGATGCCGCTCAGGCGTCCGGCCACGATCGTGGCGAAGTCGCTGCCTTCGATCACTGCTTCCGCGCCGTCCGGGCCAAGGCCCCAGGAGAAGCGGATGTTGTCGCCGAAGCCGTCGGCCTTGCCCTTCAGCTTGAAGCGGAAGCCGGGGAACTGGCCGTGCACGCCCGCGATCAGCGCATCGATGCCAGTGTGGCCGTCGCCATGCATGATTGGATCGCGGTAGCTCACGCCAGAGGTAAAAGCGGCTTCGACAAGCGGCTTGCGGGCGGCGGCATCTGTTTCGTTCCAGGCGGCGAAATAGGCTTCGGCGATGGCGTTGTAGTCGGTCATTTCTGCTCTCCGTCGGGTTCGTCTTGGTTGACGCGACCCTTGTCGCAGCGGAGCCGACTGGAACCAATTACGCCTGAGGTAATCGAATTCGGAAATTCGGCGACTGCCCTGTCAGGGGCGGTCATGCGTACTCACTGAAAGGAGTTCTCCCATGAGCACCGGCTATTTCGGCGACATCAAGCCCGTCCGCTACGAAGGCCCCGACAGCACCAACCCGCTGGCCTACCGCCACTACGACGCTGACGAGGTGGTTCTGGGTAAACGGCTGGAGGACCACCTGCGTTTCGCGGTCGCCTACTGGCACACCTTCGCCTGGCCGGGCGGCGATCCGTTCGGCGGCCAGACGTTCGAGCGGCCGTGGTTCGGCGAGACGATGGAGAAGGCGAAGCTCAAGGCCGACGTCGCCTTCGAGCTGTTCTCGCTGCTGGGCGTTCCCTACTACTGCTTCCACGACGCCGACGTGCGGCCCGAGGGCGCCAACTTCGCCGAGAGTGCAAAGCGTCTCGACGAAATGGCCGACTATTTCGAAGGCAAGATGGCCAAATCAGGCGTCAAGCTGCTCTGGGGCACGGCCAACCTGTTCTCCAACCGCCGCTTCATGGCGGGTGCCGCGACCAATCCCGATCCCGACGTCTTTGCCTATGCCGCGGCGACGGTGAAGCACTGCATCGACGTCACCAAGCGGCTCAAGGGCGAGAACTACGTGCTGTGGGGCGGGCGCGAAGGCTATGAGACGCTGCTCAACACCGACATGGGACGCGAGCTCGACCAGCTCGGCCGCTTCCTCAACCTCGTCGTCGACTACAAGCACAGGATCGGTTTCACCGGCACGATCCTGATCGAGCCGAAGCCGCAGGAGCCGACCAAGCACCAGTACGACTACGACGTCGCCACCGTCTACGGCTTCCTCAGGAAGTACGGGCTGGAGAAGGAGGTAAAGGTCAACATCGAGCAGGGCCACGCGATCCTGGCCGGCCACTCCTTCGAACACGAGCTGGCGACCGCCAATGCGCTGGGGATCTTCGGCTCCATCGACATGAACCGCAACGACTACCAGTCGGGCTGGGATACCGACCAGTTCCCCAACAACGTGCCCGAGATGGCGCTGGCCTATTACCAGGTGCTGCTCGGCGGCGGCTTCAAGACGGGCGGCACCAATTTCGACGCCAAGCTGCGCCGCCAGTCGCTCGATCCGGAGGACCTGCTGGTCGCCCATATTGGCGGCATGGACGCCTGCGCCCGCGGCCTCAAGGCCGCTGCGAAGATGATCGAGGACAAGGCGCTGTCGGGCCCGCTCGACGCCCGCTATGCCGGCTGGAACTCGACTGAAGCCAAGGCGATGCTCGCCGGCGAGCGCACGCTCGAACAGATCGCCGCGCGGGTGGTCAAGGACGGCATCGAGCCGCAGCCGAAGTCGGGCCGGCAGGAGTATCTGGAGAACGTCGTCAACCGCTACGTCTGACGGCAACCGGGCGGCGAGGGGGAGCGACGGCTTCCCCCTTGCCCCCGAATTGCCTCTTTCTGGCCCTCATGACGCCAGTCGAATCAGCGACTTAGCGCGCCATGAGACGGGAACAAAAGACTACCAACACCCATAGGGACGAACCCGCGATCGAAGCCCTGCTGGACAAGTCGGGGACCGTGTCGATCGTCGACCGGCTGATGGCGCTGCCACCGCCGCCGCTCGAACCGGAACTTTCCGACGAGTGGACGCGGGCGGTAACTATGCGGCTCGAGGCGGTCCTGGCCCAGAGCATGCGGGCCCATATCGATCACGACAGCCGCGACGCGGCCTGATGCCGATGGCGGTTTGACGCGCGGTGCATGGTCGGCCATGCTCTCGTCATGATACGCGCGGTGCTGCTCGACCTTGCTGGCGTCGTCTATGACGGCGACACCCCGATACCGGGCGCGGTCGCTGCCATCGGACGGCTCCGCGCAGAAGGCCTGCCGATCCGCTTCGTCAGCAACACGACGCGTTCGCCGCACCGGGCGATCGTTGCGCAACTGGCCAGCCTCGGCGTCAGCGTCGAGCGCGACGAGCTGTTCACGCCGGCGCGTGCGGCGGTCGACTGGCTCGCCCGCGAAGGCTGCGTGCCGCATCTCCTGGTGCATCCCGATCTCGTGCCCGAATTCGCCGGCAACAAGGTGGGCGACAGGAGGGCGGTGGTGGTCGGCGATGCCGCCGAGGCATTCACCTACGCGGCGATGAACGGTGCTTTCCGGCAGCTCATCGATGGTGCCGAGTTCCTGGCGCTTGCCCTCAACCGCACCTTCGAGGATGCCGATGGCGGGCTGAGCCTCGATGCGGGCGCCTTCGTCGCCGCGCTCGAGTTTGCGGCCGGCAAGCAGGCGACGGTGCTGGGCAAGCCCGCGCGCGACTTCTTCCATGCGGCGCTCGCTGGTTTGCAGTGCGCCCCGGGGCAGGCGGTCATGGTCGGAGACGACGCCGAAAGCGATGTTGCCGGAGCACTGAGGGCAGGCATCGGATCGGCCCTTCTGGTGCGAACTGGCAAGTACCGCGCCGGAGACGAAAGCCGCCACGCGCCGCATCCGAGCGCTGCGGTCGACGATCTCGCGGCAGCGGTAGATTGGATTCTTCGCAAGCGCGGGTGAGGCGTCACCCCCACCCTCAATCCCTCCCCACAAGGGGGAGGGGGATCGCGACTGCCTATGGATCGTGTGGCGAGGCGCAAAACTTCGGCATTAGGTATCAAAGACCACCAGGAACGGTTTACGCGTTTGAATTAGAACGGAAATTTCAGCCAAACTTCTGGACTGCCGCCGAAGCTGATCGCGCTAGTGGCAGCCTTGTGTGATCCTAGCCGTCACGTGCTTCGTCCGGAAAGCGCCACAAGCAGCCATCAGCTTTGATCTATTGCCACGACTCCGGTCCTGTCTTGTGTAGCGAAATCAAGCGCTCGCACCCGCCTAGTACCTCCGAGGTGCTAATGGCCCATTCTTGCACCTGCTTTTCAGACAGGGACAGGCTTGTGTTTCCGTCCTGGGCCAATTGCTTGAGGTTCGCCCGCTCCAACTTATCGATCGATTTTTCCACATCTCGATAAATCTCTGTTTCAGGGTCGCAACCTTGCCTTTTTAAATAGCCGAGAAACTTTGGCCCCATCGGGGCGGGATCGGCACCACAGTACTTTTCGGCAAGCGCATACCCTATGAGCGCGTAGCTAAGACCCATAAATCGCGTCTCAGTCTTTTCGCCGGGTGCAAAGCTATTTCGACAAAAACGTGGCGATTGCCCATAAGCAAATGTCACCGACAAAAAAGTCAAAGCAAGCGCGGCAATGGTGCGAAACATGAAACACCCTCAAAGAAGTTCAAAATTACGCTTAAACCGAGGTGTCCGCAACGGGCCGACTGTGGTCGTTGGCGTCAAGTGCGCCATCAGTTCCCGAATGTCGAGCTGCTCTCTTTTAAGCTGCTGCAGCTTCTCAGCGCCCCGTTTTTGTACCGGAGCTAGGGTAGCCGGGATGCCATTTTAGTTTGGTGGTTTTTGCTACCTAACGCCGCAAAACTTCCCTCCCCCTTGTGGGGAGGGATTGAGGGTGGGGGTTTGAAGTCCCGAGACGGGCTACAGAGCGCCAACTACCCACGCCGCATCCTCACAGGCGCCGTTCCGAAGGCGCGGGAAAAGCTCCGCGAGAACGCCGCCGCCGACGAAAATCCCGTCCGCTCCGCCACCTCGGCCATGCTGACGCGCGTGTCGACCACCAGCCGGCGCGCGGCGTTCAATCTCAGCCTGAGATAATAGGCGCCCGGCGTCTCGCCGATAGAGGTCCGGAAGATGCTTTCGAGCGTCCGCGCCGTGACACCCGCACGTTTTGCGATCGCTGCAATCGTAAGCGGCTGGCCGACATGTGCTTCCATCAGCCGGATCGCCTGGGCGAGGCGCGGGTCGTAGCCGTCGAGCCGGCCGAGCGAGACCAGCGGCTGCGCGTCGGTAGCGGCGCGCGACTGGTCGTAGATGAAGACGCTGGCGACATCGAGCGCGGTTGCCATGCCCAATCGCGAGCGCACCAGATGCAGCATCAGGTCGAAGGTGGGCGCGGCACCACCCGAGGTGAAGACCGGGCCGTCGATGATGTAGCGGTCGGGGCGCACCTCGACGTCGGGAAAGGCCGAGGCGAAGTCTTCCATGTCCTCCCAGTGGGTGGTGGCGGCACGGCCTTCCAGCAGCCCGGCCCGGGCGACCAGCCAGGTGCCGGCCTCGATGCCGCCTGCGGCGCGCGCCTTGCGGGCGCAGCGCCTGATGCCGCCGAGCAGCTTCGACGTGGCGTAACCTTGCGTGCCGAAACCAGCGATGACCATCAACACGTCGCAGGTCTCGTCGGGGTCGAAGGCGCCGGAGACCGCCACCGGCAGGCCGCAGGTGGTGATGGCCGGTTCGCCGGTGCTCGACACCAGCCGGTAGTCGAACAAGGTCTCGCCCGAGACGCGGTTGGCGGCACGCAGCGGGTCGACGGCCGAGGCGACGCACATGATGGAGGCGCCGGAGAAGACCAGCAGCGTCACCCTGAGCGGTGAGCGCTCCTCGCGAAAGATTGTCGGTTTTTCGCTTTTTGCCATTTGGCTTTCGTAAAACGCAAAACAAGCCGGCGCAAGCGGCGCGATGATCTGCCCGGAGTTGCTTACTGGGAGGAATGCGATGCCACTCGAAATGAACCGCGAGGTTTTCATTACCTGTGCCGTGACCGGATCCGGCGGCACGCAGGATCGCAGCCATCTGGTGCCGCGCTCGCCCAAGCAGATCGCCGACTCGGCCATCGAGGCGGCCAAGGCCGGTGCTGCCATCGTCCACTGCCATGTCCGCGACCCCGAGACCGGCAAGCCGCGCCGTGACATTCATCTCTACCGCGAGGTGACCGAGCGCATCCGCGAGGCCAATGTCGACGTGGTGCTGAACCTGACCGCCGGCATGGGCGGCGACATGGTGTTCGGCGGTGTCGAAAGCCCGCTGCCGCTGAAGCAAGCCGGCACCGACATGGGCGGCGCGTCGAACCGCGTCGAGCATGTGCGCCAGTGCCTGCCCGAGATCTGCACGCTCGACTGCGGCACGATGAACTTCGCCGAGGCCGACTACGTCATGACCAACACGCCGGGCATGCTGCGCGCCATGGGCGGCATGATGACGGCGATGGGCGTGAAGCCCGAGATCGAGGCCTTCGACACCGGTCATCTGTGGTTTGCCAAGCAACTGGTGGAGGAGGGCGTTCTGGCGCCCGACGCACTGGTGCAGCTGTGCATGGGCGTGCCGTGGGGTGCGCCCGACGACCTCAACACCTTCATGGCCATGGTCAACAACGTGCCGAAGAGCTGGACCTTCTCGGCCTTCTCGCTCGGCCGCAACCAGATGGCCTATGCGGCTGCTGCGGTGCTGGCCGGCGGCAACGTGCGCGTCGGCCTCGAAGACAATCTCTGGCTCGACAAGGGCGTGCTCGCCACCAACGCGCAGCTGGTGGAGAAGGCGGTCACCGTCGTCGAGGCCCTGGGTGCGCGGGTCATCGGGCCAGAGGAAGTGCGCAAGAAGCTCAACCTCGTCAAGCGCGCGCCGCTGGCGGCGTGACATGGAAGCGCGAAGCGCCCCCCTCTGGCCTGCCGGCCATCTCCCCCTCAAGGGGGGAGATCAGGCGCGTCGCAGGCGGTACTCCTCCTGCACCGTTGCAAGGATAAGCGTTGGCAAATTGGTGATTGGCCGCGCGGTCGATGACGGCCTGATCTCCCCCCTTGAGGGGGAGATGGCCGGCAGGCCAGAGGGGGGCGCGACGAAGCTCCTCTGTAGAAATCTCAACTCAACCTCAGCGGCTCTCCCGGAGTTCAGACCATGACAATCTCAAAGGCGGCCGCCATCGGCGGTGGGGTGATCGGCGCGGGGTGGGTGGCGCGGTTGCTGCTCAACGGCATCGACGTGTCGATCTTCGATCCCGACCCGGAAGCCTCCCGCAAGGTCGGCGAGGTGATGAAGGGCGCGCGCCGGGCCTACAAGCAGATGCTGCCTGGCGGCCTGCCCAAGGAAGGCAAGCTGACCTACGCCAAGACCATCGCCGAGGCGGTGGCCGACGCCGATTTCATCCAGGAGAGCGTGCCGGAGCGGCTCGATCTCAAGCACAAGGTGCTGGCCGAGATCGACATGCATGCGCCGGCCAACGCGATCATCGGTTCGTCCACCTCCGGCATCAAGCCGTCCGACATGCAGGTGGCGATGAAGAAGCACCCTGAGCGGCTGGTGGTCGGCCATCCGTTCAACCCGGTCTATCTCCTGCCCATCGTCGAGATCGTCGGCGGCGCGCAGACGTTTCCCGAGGCCATCGAGGTCGCCAGGGAGATCTATTCCTCCATCGGCATGAAGCCCGTCGTCATCCGCAAGGAGATCGAGGCCTTTGTCGGCGACCGCCTGCTGGAGGCGGCTTGGCGCGAGGCGCTGTGGCTGATCAAGGACGGCATCTGCTCGGTAGAGGAGCTCGATGACATCATGCGCTACGGCTTCGGCCTGCGCTGGGCGCAAATGGGCATGTTCCAGGTCTACCGCATCGCCGGCGGCGAGGCGGGCATGCGCCACTTCATGGCCCAGTTCGGCCCGTGCCTGCAATGGCCGTGGACCAAGCTGATGGATGTGCCGGAGTTCAACGACGAACTGGTCGACCTGATCGCCGGGCAGTCCGACGACCAGTCGTCAAAATGGTCTATCCGCGAGCTGGAAAAGATCCGCGACGACAACCTCGTCGCGATCATGGATGCGCTGTCGAAGCAGAACAAGGGCAAGGGCTGGGGCGCCGGTGCGCTCTACAAGGACTACACCAGACAGCTCGCGGCACAGGCAAAGCCCAAGGTGTCGAAGGCGGCCGACAAGGCCAAGGCGAACAAGCCGGTGAAGAAGGCGGCGAAGATTATGAAAAAGGCTGCCGGCAAGAAGGGCTGAGACGATGCGCATGGAGCAGGTCGACCCCCACTCCGGTTTGCTGCGCAAACCACCTCTCCCCCGTTCGACGGGGGAGAGGAAGGCCGGCCGCGACTTTTCCGCCTTTCCTCTCCCCCGGGCAGGGGGAGAGGTGGCGCGCGCAGCGCGACGGAGTGGGGGTGCTTCCTTGTCGGCACACCAATCGAGGAAGGTCTAAGCCATGCATTTCGGTCTGTCCGAGGAACAGCAGCTGATCGTCGACACGACGCGCGCCTTCGTCGAGAACGAGCTTTATCCGCATGAGCAGGAGGTCGAACGCACGGGCCATCTGCGGCGGGAGCTGATCGAGGAGATCAAGGCGAAGGCGATCGCCGCCGGGCTTTATGCCGCCAACATGCCGGCGGATGTCGGCGGCGCCGGACTCGATACGCTGACATGGCTGCTCTACGAGAAGGAACTCGGTCGTGCCAACTATGCGCTGCACTGGACCTGCGTGGCGCGCCCGTCCAACATCCTGCTCGCCGGCACGCCGGAACAGCGCGAAAAATACTTGTTTCCCTGCATCCGCGGCGAGAAGTGGGACTGCCTCGCCATGACCGAGCCGGGCGCCGGCTCCGACCTGCGCGGCATGAGGGCATCAGCGGTCGAGAAGGGCGGCGACTGGGTGCTGAACGGCACCAAGCATTTTATCTCCCACGCCGATCTCGCCGATTTTGCCATCGTGTTCATGGCGTCCGGCGAAGAAGAGACGCCGCGCGGCAAGCGCAAGAAGATCACCGCATTCTTCGTCGACAAGGGCACGCCGGGGTTCACCGTGCGCGATGGCTATCGCAACGTTTCGCATCGCGGCTACACCAATTCGGTGCTGGAGTTCGACGACTGCCGTCTGCCGGGAGCCCAAGTCCTGGGCGAGGTGCACAAGGGGTTCGAAGTCGCCAACAGCTGGCTGGGCGCAACGCGCCTGCAGGTGGGCGCCACCTGCCTCGGCCGCGCCGAACGCGCCTTGAATCACGCCGTCGAATACGCCGCCCAACGCGAGCAGTTCGGCCAGCAGATCGGCAAGTTCCAGGGCGTGTCGTTCAAGCTCGCCGACATGGCGACAGAGCTCAAGGCGGCCGAGCTGATGGTGATGGGGGCCGGCTGGAAATACGACCAGGGCACGGTCACCGACCAGGACATGGCGATGGCCAAGCTCAAGGCCACCGAGATGCTGGCCTTCGTCGCCGATGAGGCGATCCAGATCCATGGCGGCATGGGCCTGATGGACGACCTGCCGCTGGAGCGAATCTGGCGCGACGCCCGCGTCGAGCGCATCTGGGAAGGCACTTCGGAAATCCAGCGGCACATCATTTCGCGCGCGCTGCTGAGGGCGGTGGGTGGATGATGGTGCAGGCGCTGATTTCCCTCCCCCTTGAGGGGAGGGTGCCGAGCGAAGCGAGGCGGGTGGGGGCGGTTGATGTCCCACTCTGCCGCCAAGACCGCACCCGTCCCACCGCCTCTAGCGGTTGGCCACCCTCCCCTCAAGGGGGAGGGAAAGCGCCATGAGCCGCCTCGAACGTCTCCTTCGCCCGCGCTCCATTGCCGTTTTCGGCGGCTCGCAGGCGGCGGCCGTGGTCAAGCAGTGCCTGAAGATGGGCTTTGCCGGCGATATCTGGCCGGTGCATCCGAGCAAGGACGAGGTCGAGGGCATCAGGACCTTTCGCTCGGTCGCCGAGCTGCCGGCTGCCCCCGACGCCGCCTTCGTCGGCGTCAACCGTTTCCTTACCATCGACGTCATTTCCGCCCTTGCCGCGCGCGGCGCGGGCGGGGCGATCTGTTTCGCCTCGGGCTTCCTCGAGGCCGGCAACGACGATGCCGACGGCGAGCGGTTGCAGGCGGAACTGGTGGCGGCGGCAGGCGCGATGCCAGTCATCGGACCCAATTGCTACGGCCTGATCAACTATGCCGACGGCGCGCTGTTGTGGCCGGACCAGCATGGCGGGCAGCGGCTGGTATCAGGCGAACGCGGCGTTGCGATCATCACGCAATCGTCCAACATCGCCTGCAACCTGACCATGCAGAAGCGCGGCCTGCCAGTGGCGTTCCTGATGACGGCCGGCAACCAGGCGCAGACCGGCCTTTCCGAGATGGCGCTGGGGCTGATCGAGGACGAGCGCGTGTCGTGCCTCGGCCTGCACATCGAGGGTTTCGACACTGTCGACGGCTTCGAGCGGCTGGCTGTGCGGGCGCGGGAACTCCAAAAGCCGATCGTCGCCATGAAGGTTGGCCGCTCCGAGCAGGCGCAGAAAGCTACGATCTCGCACACGGCGTCGCTCGCAGGCTCCGACGCCGCGTCGGACGCCTTCCTCAAGCGGCTGGGCATTGCCCGCGTCGACACCATTCCGGCGCTGCTGGAAACGCTGAAGCTCCTGCATGCCGTCGGCCCGCTGCCCGGCTTCACGCTGTCCTCGATGAGCTGTTCGGGCGGCGAAGCGTCCGTCATGGCCGACAGCGCCGAGGGCCGGCGGTTGCGTTTCCCCGCACTGACGCCCGAGCATTATGCGCGGGTCAAAGCGACGCTCGGTGCTTTCGTGGCGGTCGCCAATCCGCTCGACTACCACACCTTCATCTGGAACGACGAACCGGCGATGACGGCGACCTTCACGGCGATGACGTCGGGCGGTTTTGACCTCAACATGCTGGTGCTCGACTTCCCGCGCAACGACCGCTGCTCGGATGCCGACTGGTGGCCGACCGTGTGCGCCTTCGAGGCGGCGCTTAAGGCCAACGGCGCACGCGGTGCCGTGGTGGCGTCGATGTCGGAGAACCTGACAGAGGACCACGCTGCCGATCTTCTTGTGCGCGGCATCGTGCCGTTGCAGGGGATCGCGGAGGCGATGGACGCGGCGGAGGCTGCGGCGGGGATCGGAGAGGTGTGGGGGCGTGATCCCTCCCCCTTGAGGGGAGGGTCGATCGGCGTAGCCGATCGGGGTGGGGTCGTGCGCGAGGGGGCTGCGGTGCCTTCTGAGGTTACCCCCTCCGCCCGCTTCGCGGGCACCTCCCCCTCAAGGGGGGAGGATACGCAGCTCGACGAAGCCGCTGCCAAATCCCTGCTGCGCGATGCGGGCCTTACGGTGCCAGTGGGCCGCCGTGCGGCAAGTGTCGGCGAGGCAATCGAGGCAGCCAAAGCGCTGGGCTATCCCGTCGCGCTCAAGGCGCTAGGCGTCGCCCACAAGAGCGAACTCGGAGCCGTTAGGCTCAATCTGCGGACAGGCGAAGACGTCGGTGCGGCAGCGGCTGCCCTGCTGCCGCTCGGCTCCGGGCTCTATGTCGAGAAGATGGTCTTAGGCGGCGTTGCCGAGTTGATCGTCGGCGTCACCAGAGATCCGCTGTTCGGGCCGGTCATGACCATCGGCACGGGTGGTGTGCTGGTCGAACTGATCAAGGACAGCGCCACGCTGCTGCTGCCTGCCTCGCGCGGCGAGGTGGAGGCGGCGCTGAAGGGGCTGAAGATGTACCCGCTGCTCGACGGCTATCGCGGTCGCGCCAAAGGGGACGTTGACGCTGCTGTCGATGCGATCATGGGGATCACGGCGTTTGTGTCCGATCATGCTGAGAGTATCGAAGAGCTCGACATCAACCCGCTGATCGTCTGTGGTGAAGGGCAGGGCGCCTGGATCGCGGATGCGCTGCTGGTTTTATCCTCCTCCCTTGAGGGGGAGGTGGCCGCGCAGCGGCCGGAGGGGGTAGCCTCAGGAGGTCTCCCGACGACGTCGTACACTGCTGCAACGACCCCACCCGTCCGGACTTCGTCCGGACACCCTCCCCTCAAGGGGGAGGGATCGCCAACGCAGGAGAGTGAAAATGTCCGACGTCGTGAAAACCCGCAGGGAAGGTGCGATCCTTGAGGTCACGCTCGACCGGCCCAAGGCCAATGCCATCGACCTCGCGACCTCGCGGCTGCTGGGCGAGACGTTCATGGCCTTCCGCGACGACGACGGCCTGCGCATCGCCATCGTGAAGACGGCAGGGGAAAAGTTCTTCTCGGCCGGCTGGGATCTCAAGGCTGCCGCCAGCGGCGACGCGGTTGACGGCGACTATGGCGTCGGCGGCTTCGGTGGTTTGCAGGAGTTGCGCGACCTCAACAAGCCGGTGATTGCCTGCGTCAATGGCATGGCGGTGGGCGGGGGCTTCGAGCTGGCGCTGTCCTGCGACCTGATCTACGCCTCCGAGCATTCGAGCTTCGCGCTGCCCGAGATCCGTGCGGGCACGCTGGCTGACGCCGCGACCATCAAGCTGCCCAAGCGCATTCCCTATCACGTGGCGATGGATCTTCTGCTCACCGGCCGCTGGATGGACGTGGCCGAGGCACATCGCTGGGGCCTGGTCAACGAGGTGCTGCCGGCCGACAAGCTCGAGGACCGCGTCTGGGAGATCGCCCGCCTGCTCGCCGGCGGTCCGCCGCTGGTCTTCG
Source organism: Mesorhizobium sp. SCN 65-20 (assembly GCA_001724355.1). Taxonomy (GTDB): domain Bacteria; phylum Pseudomonadota; class Alphaproteobacteria; order Rhizobiales; family Rhizobiaceae; genus Aminobacter. The sequence continues at coordinate 32,541 of MEEF01000012.1, forward strand.
CCGCGATCAAGGAGGTGGCGCGCGCGGCCGAGGTGATGGGTTTCCAGGAAACGATGAACCGCATCACCAAGCGCCAGTTCCGCACCGTGGACGAACTCTATGCCTCGGAGGACAATCTCGAAGGCTTCAAGGCGTTTGCGGAGAAGCGTGATCCGGTGTGGAAGGGGAAGTGAATAGGCTCGGCGGCATGGTGGAGTTTCCTCGCGCCCCCCATCTGGCAGTAGCAGGCGCGTGAACTCAGATGTGGTCGCGTGGAACGGCCTCGCTGAAATCGCGTTCGAACACCAGTTCTTCCCCCTCATATGCCTCGATGCGGCCGGTGAGATGGAAGTTCTCGCCGTCGGAGCGCATCGTGGTGAAGGCTTCAGTCCTGACCGACCAGCTGTCGCGTTTCAGTGTCTGGGTCCAATGGGTCTCGCCATGGGCAGACAGCGGATCGGCCGGATCGATGCTCCAGGCCTCGCGCGCGATCTCGCCGACGGCCAGGCCGTGGTCGAGGTCGCGGGTCTCGCCGAAGTCATCGACGATACGGAGCGTCACCTTGCCGTCGACGCGCTCGACCTTGCGGATATGGCTGTCCTCGCGCAGGGTCTCGAATTGCCACGGAGCGGCGCCTTCGGGGTCCTCGAAGCGCCATTCGTCGCCGTCGCCCGAGGCGCGCACCGGCAGGTCGACCGACCCGTCGTGGATGGTCAGCGTCACTTCTTCAAGCGACGGCCATACCAGCGGCCAGTAGGTCGAGGAGATGGCGATGCGCAGCCTGTTGCCGGCGGCGACGCGGTAGGCGATGTCGTCGAGCTTGAAGGCGATCTCCATGGTCTCACCGGGCACCACGTCTTCGGGGAATTCGTGGCTGTTGCGGTGGCAGAGATTGAGCACGCCATAGGTGATGCGCGTCGAGGCGCCATCGGGCTGGACGTCGCAGAGGCGCACCGCGACCATGGCGCATCTGCGGTCGGCGGCGAGCTTCAGGCGGATGACGGGGCCGCCGACGATGTCGAGCGGGGCTTCGAGCACGGCACCGTCGAAGCAGGCCGACTTGGCGTCGTCGGTCCGCTGGTCGCCCGGCAGTTCCGGCCCGAGCCAGATGGCGCAATATTCGCCGCCGTCCATTCCGCAGTCCTGCGGGGAGGCTATCGATACTGCGCGGTCGAGCGTGGCGCCGTCTGCCAGCGAGCTGTTGGCGCCGAGCGCCAGGGTTCGGGTGGCGATGTTCGGCGAGGGCCATTGCTGCTCGGCTATCCAGCGGCCGGCGCGCTCCAGGTACCAGTCGCGCGGCGGCTCGGAGTCCATCACGTAGAGCCGCATCGCGGGATCGTCCTCGACGCCGGTGTCCTTGCCCTTGAGCCAGCGGTCCCACCAGCGCAGCGCTTCCTGCAGGAAGCCGATGGCCGGCTTCGGCACAGCGAAATGCGGATACTTGTGCACCCACGGGCCCACGATGCCCTTGGCGGGTGAGTTAAGGTTTTCGACCAGGCGCGAGACGGTGTTCTTGTAGGAGTCGCCCCAGCCGCCGATGGCGAGCACGGCAGCCTTAATGGCCGAATAATCCTCGTTGACCGAGCCGCGCTTCCAGTAGGCGTCGCGGCGCTGGTGCCTCAGCCAGACGGCCGGCAGGAAGGGTTCATGTTCGAGCCGGTCGAGCCACATGTCGCGCCACTTGTCGCCGGCCAGAGCCGGGTCCGGCGGCCGTGACGAGTAGGACAGCATTGTGGCGCCCCAGCCCATGTTCTCGTTGAGCAGCAGGCCGCCCTTGTAGTGGATGTCGTCGGCGTAGCGGTCGTCGGTCGAGCAGAGCGTGATGACCGCCTTCAGCGCCTTGGGCTGGAGGGCTGCGACCTGCAGGCCGTTGAAGCCGCCCCAGGAGATGCCCATCATGCCGACCTTGCCGTTGCACCAGGGTTGCGCGGCTGCCCAGGTAATGACGTCGCAGGCGTCCTGCCACTCCTGGTCGGAATATTCGTCGTCCATCAGCCCTTCGGAATCGCCATTGCCGCGCATGTCGACGCGGATCGAGGCGTAGCCGTGGCCGGCGAAATAGGGATGGGTCAGGCAGTCGCGCGCCGTCGTGCCATCGCGCTTGCGATAGGGCAGGTGCTCGAGGATGGCGGGCACCGGGTCCTGGTCGGCATCGGCCGGCATCCAGACCCGCGCCGAAAGGCGCGTGCCGTCGGGCATGACAATGCCCATGTCGGGAAACTCGACGATGTCGCGCGGAAATTGGGTGATGGTTTTCATGCTAGGCTCCCTGCGCCATCAGTAAAGCGCAGGGTGGTCGAAGCAAGACTTATGCGCGGGCCAGCGAACGGAAACCACTGGCCAGTTCGCGTCAGTTCAGCGGGATGTCGTTGTCGGCCTTGCTTTCCTGGTAGGTCTCCGACATCTCGTCGTAGAGCTTCGCGATCTTCGCGACACGCTCTTCCAGCCGCTTGCGGTCGGCCTCGGGCAGTTCGCGAACCAGCTTGCGCAGCGAAAAGCTCTTCCAGTAGGCGTTCTCGGCGTTGTAGCCGCCCGGCTCCAGCGTGAAGACCTCTTTCAGGATCTTCAGGTCGTGCGGGATGGCGAAGCTGTCGCGCGAATCTTCGTGGCTGAAGAGATAGTAGAAATTGTCGAAGCCGGCCCAGGTGATGGCCGACAGGCACAGCGAGCAGGGCTCGTGGGTCGACAGGAAGATCAGGTCCTTGGTGTCGGCGCGGCTGGCCTTGGGCATCTCGTAGAAGCGCTTCAGGCAGTGCATCTCGCCGTGCCAGAGCGGGTTCTCGAGCTCGTTGTTGGTCTCGGCGATCACCAGCGAGCGATCGTCCTTGGCGAGCAGGGCCGCGCCGAACAGCTTGTTGCCCTTCTTCACGCCTTCGGCGGTCCTGGGGACGATGTCGTTTTCGATGACGTCGAACAGGCGTTCGATGAGCGAGAGTTCGGCCATTGATCAGAAGCCTTCCGGAAGGACGATTTCGTAAGGGTGCGAGAAGTGGAACTCCTCGAGGTTCGAACCCGATCCGCCGCGGTCGACCACCACGAAATCCTGGTTCTCGCCGATGGGGGTCAGCACCGCGTGCCAGAGGTTGCGCGGATAGTTCACGCCCTGGCCTGGTGCAGTGACGAAGGCATGCGGTTCGCCCGGACCGTCCTCGGTGTCATGGCACACCACGACCAGATAGGGCCGCGGCGAAAGCGGAACGAAGGCCTGGCTGCCGAGAGGGTGGCGTTCGACCATCGAGAGCTTCAGTGGGAAATCGTAGGGCGTCCCCTTGAAGATGCTGATGATGACGCAGGCGTCAGGGCCGGTCGCATCGCACTGGGCGAGCGCGTGGTAGCGCTCGCACTTGCCGGCATTGATCGGGTAGTGCGTGTCGCAGTTGGTATCGATGACCTCGCCGAATTCGGCGAAGTTCTCCCGCGTCAGCGGCCTGGCGACGATACGCTTCATCTCACCCGACATGGCTTGTCCTCAGCGACGGCGCGTGGCGTTGAAGGCGCCGAGCTGCGCGTGGCGGTTGACGTCCTTGTAGAGCAGGTAGCGGAACCTGCCAGGGCCGCCGGCATAGCAGGCCTGCGGGCAGAAGGCGCGCAGCCACATGAAGTCGCCGGCCTCGACCTCGACCCAGTCGTTGTTGAGGCGGTAGACGGCCTTGCCCTCCAGCACATAGAGGCCGTGCTCCATGACGTGGGTTTCGGGGAAGGGGATGACGCCGCCCGGCTCGAAGGTCACGACCGTCACGTGCATGTCGTGGCGCAGGTCGTTTGGGTCGACGAAACGCGTCGTCGCCCAGGTGCCATTGGTGTCCGGCATCGGATTGGGCTCGATGTCGTTGTCGTTGAGAAACAGCGGATCGGGCGCGTCGAGGCCGTCGACATATTCGTAGGCCTTGCGGATCCAGTGGAACCGCGCGGTCTCGGACCCGGCGTTGCGGACCGTCCATTTGCTGGCCGGCGGCAGATAGGCGTAACCGCCCGGCGTCATCACATGGCTCTTGCCGGCGACCGTCACAGTGACCTCGCCTTCGACCACGAAGAATACGCCCTCGGCGCCCGCGTCCGGCTCAGGCCGGTCGCTGCCGCCGCCCGGCTGCACTTCCATGATGTATTGCGAGAAGGTCTCGGCGAAGCCCGACAGCGGGCGGGCGATGATCCACAGCCGCGTCTTGTCCCAGTGCGGCAGGAAGCTGGTGACGATGTCCGAGAACTCGCGCTTCGGGATCACCGCATAGGCTTCGGTGAAGACCGCGCGGTCGGTGATCAGGTCCGTCTGGGGAGGGAGGCCGCCTTTCGGCGCGTAGTAGGAGCGTTTTGTCATAGGGTTCTTAGCGAGGAAGGAGGTCGTTGAGGCGATACCAGGCGATGCGTTCCACCTGTTTGCAGGCGGTCGCGAACTCCTGGTCACGGCTGTTGGCGATGCGGGTCTCGAAGGCCTTGAGGATGCTCGACTTGGTGTTGTCGCGCACGGCGATGATGAAGGGGAAGCCGAACTTCTCGACATAGGTCGCATTGAGCTCGGTGAAGCGCGTGCGCTCGGCGTCGGTCAGGGCGTCCAGGCCGGCGGAGGCCTGCTCCTTCGTCGATTCCTCGGTCAGCCGCTTGGCCTGGGCCAGCTTGCCGGCCAGGTCGGGGTGGGCGGTGAGCACGCCGAGCCGCTCGGCATCGGTGCCCGAGCGGAAGGCACGGCACAGGGCGTTGTGCAGGCCGCCGGCGCTGTCGTGCGCGGGGCCGAGCTCGAGGTCGAAGGCACGTTCGGCGACCCAGGGCGAATGCTCGAAGATCGAGCCGAAGCGCTGGACGAACTCTTGGCGCGCCATGCGCGAGGGGCGCAGCGCCTGCGGCTGGTAGGGATGGGTCTCGCGCCAGTGCTTGGCGATGTCGGCGCGGCGCGCGATCCACACCTTGTCGTGGCTCTGGACGTATTCGATGAAGCGGCGCAGCGATTCGGCGCGGCCGGGACGGCCGACTAGGCGGCAGTGCAGGCCGATGCTCATCATGCGCGGCCGGCCGTCGGCACCCTCGCGGTAGAGCGTGTCGAAGCTGTCCTTGAGATAGGCGTAGAACTGGTCGCCCGAGTTGAAGCCCTGCGCCGTCGCAAAGCGCATGTCGTTGGCGTCGAGCGTGTAGGGGATGACCAGCTGCGGCGAAATCGCGTTGCCGTGGCCGTCATGGTCGAGCCAATAGGGCAGCTCGTCGTCATAGGTGTCGGAAATCCAGTCGAAGCCACCTTCGGCCGCGGCGAGGCGTACCGAATAGACCGACGTGCGGCCGAGATAGAGGCCGGCAGGGCGTTCGCCGACGACTTCCTTGTGCAGGCGGATCGCCTCCAGCAGGTCGGCACGCTCGGCTGATTCCTCATGGTCGCGATAGTCGATCCAGCGCAGGCCGTGCGAGGCGATTTCCCAGTCGGCCTCCTGCATCGCCGCCACCTGGTCGGGCGAGCGGGCGAGCGCGGAAGCGACGCCATAGACCGTCACCGGAACGTTGGTTTCGGTGAACATGCGGTGGAGCCGCCAGAAGCCGGCGCGGGCACCGTACTCGTAGATCGATTCCATGTTCCAGTGGCGCTTGCCGGGCCAGGGGGCAGCGCCCACGACCTCGGAGAGGAAGGCTTCCGAAGCGGCATCGCCGTGCAGGACGTTGTTCTCGCCGCCCTCTTCGTAGTTGACCACGAATTGCACGCAGACATTGGCCCCACCGGGCCACTTCGGGTCTGGTGGATTCGCACCGTAGCCGCGCATATCTCTTACGTAACGCATGGTCCCTCAAAGCGGTCTATTACTGCCACTTGAGCAGGATACCGAAAGGCGCGGCAGACATTCCCTCGAAAAATTTTGAAAGTCTTTTTGTAGCGCTCTTCTCGACCGCACCTTATGCAATGCCCTTAAATGGCGCAAAATCTATCATGATGGCTGATATCGCCAGTAGGGAGAGAGAATGACAAAGGCCGAAGGCGGACGCCTCACTACCCATGTCCTCGATACTGCAACCGGCAAGCCGGCCGAAGGTCTGTCGATCGCGCTGTTCCGCATCGAGGGCGATGTGCGGACGCTGCTCAAGAAGGTCACCACGAACTCGGACGGCCGCTGCGATGCGCCGCTGCTTGCCGGCGACGAGTTCCTGACCGGAGAGTACGAGCTCGTGTTCGCAGCCGGCGACTATCTGCGCGGGCAGGGCACCAAGCTGCCGCAGCCGGCCTTCCTCGACATCGTGCCGATCCGCTTTGGCATGGCCGAGCGCACGCACTATCATGTACCCCTGCTGATCTCCCCTTACGGCTTCTCCACCTACAGAGGCAGCTAAGCCATGGCGAAACCGAAGGTTCGCAACGAGATACGCTTCATCCTCAACGGCGAGGACGTGGCTTTGGCCGAGGTGGCGCCCGATGAGACGCTGCTGGACTACCTGCGTCTTCGCCGCACGCTCCGTGGCACGAAGGAAGGCTGCGGCGAGGGCGACTGCGGCGCCTGCACAGTGCTGGTCGGACGGCTCTTAGGCGGCAGGCTCGTCTATGAAAGCGTCAATGCCTGCATTCGCTTCCTCGGCTCGCTCGACGGCTGCCATGTCGTCACCATCGAGCACCTGCGCGGCGAGAACGGCAATCTGCATCCGGTGCAGCAGGCCATGGTCGACTTCCACGGCTCGCAGTGCGGCTTCTGCACGCCCGGCTTCGTGATGTCGCTCTACGGCCTGTGGATGGTCTCGCCCGAACCGTCGGACGCTGCGATCGAGAAGGCGCTGCAGGGCAATCTCTGCCGCTGCACCGGCTACGAGGCGATCATGCGCGCGGCACGCGCCATTTCCGACTACGGCAAGGCCGCCAAGGACCCGCTGTTAGTTGAGCGCAAGGCGATCACTGCACGCCTCGAAGCACTCAGGGACGGAACCCGCGTTGAGGTCGGCGAGGGCAAGAACCGCTTTGTCATCCCGGCCGATGTCGACGATCTCGCCGCCGTGCTCGAGGCCGAGGCGACCGCGACCGTGGTCGCCGGTTCGACGGATGTCGGGCTCTGGGTCACCAAGCAAATGCGTGACATTGCGCCGGCCGTCTTCATCGCCAACATCGACGGTCTGCATTCGATGAGCGAGGACAAGGGCGTCATCTCCATCGGCGCCGGCGTCACCTACACCGAGGCGTTCGAGACGCTGTCGAAGCGCATTCCGGCGCTCGGCCCGCTCATCGACCGCCTCGGCGGCGAGCAGGTGCGCAACATGGGTACGATAGGCGGCAACATCGCCAACGGCTCGCCCATCGGCGACACGCCGCCGCCGCTGATCGCGCTCGGCGCGACGCTCACTCTGCGCAAGGGCAACAAGCGCCGCACGATCCCGCTCCAGGAATTCTTCATCGCCTATGGCAAGCAGGACCGTGCTCCCGGCGAGTTCGTCGAGGCCGTGCATGTGCCGGTGCCGGCGAAGGGCGATCATTTCGCCGCCTACAAGGTCACCAAGCGCCGCGACGAGGACATCACGGCGTCGCTCGGCGCCTTCTGGCTGAAGCTCGGCAAGGACGGCACGGTGGCCGATGTGCGCATCGCCTATGGTGGCATGGCAGCCACGCCCAAGCGGGCCAGCGCGGTGGAGAAGGCGCTGCTGGGCCAGCCTTGGAACGAGGCGACGGTGGAAGCGGCGATGGCAAGATATGCCGACGACTTCACGCCGCTGACGGACATGCGCGCCACGGCGGAGTATCGTGCGCTGGTGGCGAAGAACCTGCTCCTGCGCTTCTACGCGGAGACCACCGGCACCAAGGCGCCGATCACGGTGTCGAGATACGAGGCTGCGTGAGATGACCCAGCATCAACCCAATCTCAAGGCTGCGAAGATCACCGGCGGCGTGCACACCGACCAGCGCCACGATTCCGCGCACAAGCACGTGGCCGGCGACGCCGTCTACATCGACGACATGCCCGAACCTGCGGGCACGCTGCATGCCGGCCTTGGCCTGTCCAACGTCGCGCACGGCTTGCTGAAGTTGGTCGACCTCACGGCGGTGCGTGCTGCCCCCGGCGTCGTCGACGTGCTCACCTATGCGGACGTGCCCGGCGAGAACGACGTGTCGCCGAGCGGCATGCACGACGACCCCGTCTTCGCGGAGGGCAAGGTCCAGTTCCATGGCCAGCCGATCTTCGCCGTCGTGGCCAAGACCCGCGATCAGGCCCGCCGTGCGGCGCGCCTCGCCAAGATCGAATATGAAGAACTGCCGGCGATCCTGAGCATCTGGGATCTCGATCCCGAGAAGGACAAGCAGGTGACCACGCCGCTGACGCTCAACCGCGGCGATGCGGCGGCGGCCATTGCGGCTGCTCCGCGCCGGGTGCGGGCGCGGATGAAGCTCGGCGGCCAGGACCATTTTTATCTCGAAGGCCAGGTGTCGCTTGCGATTCCGGGCGAAGACGACGAGGTCACCATTTACTGCTCGACGCAGGGACCGAGCGAGACCCAGCATCTCGTCTCCCATGTGCTCGGCGTGCCGAGCCATGCGGTGCAGGTCGAGGTCCGGCGCATGGGCGGCGGCTTCGGCGGCAAGGAAACCCAGGCCAACCAGTGCGCGGCGATCGCCGCCATCGCGGCCAAGAAGCACAAGCGCGCCGTCAAGGTCCGCCTCGACCGCGACGAGGACATGACCGCCACCGGCAAGCGTCATGACTTCGCCATCGACTACGAGGTCGGCTTCGACGACGAGGGCCGCATCCTCGGCGTTGACTTCATGTTCGCGCTCAATGCCGGCTTCTCCGCCGACCTGTCAGGTCCGGTCGGCGACCGCGCGCTGTTCCATTGCGACAACACATATTTCTACCCGAACGTGCACGCCAAGTCCGCGCCGCTCTACACCAACACGGTGTCGAACACGGCGTTCCGCGGCTTCGGCGGCCCGCAGGGCATGGTGGGCGCCGAGCGCGTGATCGAGGAAGTGGCCTTTGCCGTCGGCAAGGACCCGCTCGAGATCCGCAAGCTGAACTTCTATGACGCCATGGGTGCGGTGGGCGAGCGCAACGTCACCCCCTATCACCAGAAGGTCGAGGACAACATCATCCAGCGCATCGTGGCGGAGCTGGAGGAGAGCGCCTCCTATGCCCGCCGCCGGCGCGAGATCGCTGCGTTCAACAACAACAGCCGCTTCGTCAAGCGCGGGATTTCGCTGACGCCGGTCAAGTTCGGCATCTCCTTCACCAAGACCGAGTCCAACCAGGCCGGTGCGCTGGTGCACGTCTATGCCGACGGCTCTGTGCACATGAACCATGGCGGCACCGAGATGGGGCAGGGCCTGCATCTCAAGGTGGCGCAGGTGGTGGCCGAGGAATTCCAGATCGACCTGGAAAGGGTGAAGATCACGGCAACGACCACCGCGAAGGTGCCGAACACCGCGCCGACGGCGGCGTCGTCGGGCGCGGACCTTAACGGCATGGCGGCCCAGAACGCGGCGCGGCAGATCCGCAAGCGCCTTACCGACTTTGCCGCCGAGAAGTACCAGGTGCCGGCCGACCAGATCGTGTTCCTGCCGAACCGCGTCCGCGTCGGCAACCAGGAGATTTCGTTCAACGACCTGGTCAAGCAGGCTTATCTCAACCGCATCCAGCTGTCGGCGGCCGGCCACTACAAGACGCCGAAGATCCATTGGGATCGAGCCAAGGGCAGGGGCCACGCCTTCTACTACTACGCCTATGGCGCGGCCTGCTCGGAAGTGTCGATCGACACGCTGACCGGCGAATACGTCATCGAGCGCACCGACATCCTGCACGACACCGGCCGCTCGCTGAACCGGGCCATCGACATCGGCCAGGTCGAGGGCGGCTTCGTACAGGGCGCGGGCTGGCTGACGACGGAGGAATTGTGGTGGGACGGTAAGGGCCGGCTGCGTACGCATGCGCCGTCGACCTACAAGATCCCGCTCGCGTCCGACCGGCCGAAGATCTTCAACGTGGCGCTGACCGACTGGTCCGAGGCCTACGAGCCGACGATCCACCGGTCGAAGGCAGTCGGCGAGCCGCCGCTGCCGCTCGGCATCTCGGTGCTGCAGGCGCTGTCGGATGCGGTCGCAAGCGTCGCCGACCACAAGATCTGCCCGCGTCTCGACGCGCCGGCCACGCCGGAGCGGGTTTTGATGGCGATCGAACGCCTCCGGGCCGAGGCGGCCCAGGCCAAGTGAGCAGGACGGCCAAGAGCCTTCGGGCATTCCTCGACGCAGCGCCCTCGGCGGCGCTGGTCGAGGTGACCGAGGCGAAGGGCTCGACCCCGCGCGAAAAGGGCGCGTGGATGCTTGTCACGCCAGGGCGCATCTTCGGCACCATCGGTGGCGGCCAGCTCGAATTCATGGCGATCGACACGGCGCGCGCGATGCTCAGAGCTGCCCATCACCCTTACCCTCTCCCCGTAAAGGACGGGGAGAGGGGGGCGTCGGCGTTGCGGCCAGCTTCCTTCTCCCCGCCTGCGGGGAGAAGGTCCCGGGAGGGGGATGAGGGGCAACTCGCCGACATCCCGAGAGGCGTCACCCTCGACATCCCGCTCGGCCCCGAGATCGGCCAGTGCTGCGGAGGGCGCGTCGAAATTGCTGTTCGCCACGTCGACGAAGCGCTCGCCGCCGACCTCGTGTCGTCCGCGGAAGAGTCGGATGCGGCGTTGCCGCATGTGTATGTGTTCGGAGGCGGCCATATCGGGCACGCGCTGGCTTCCGCTTTCGCATTGCTGCCGCTCAACGTGGTGATCGTGGAAACGCGCGCCGACGCCCTGGAAGGCATGCCGGAGGAGATCGACACCCGGCTCACGCCTGTGCCGGAGGAGATGGTGCGGGAGGCGCCGTCGGGCGCGGCCTTCGTCGTGTTGACGCACGACCATGCACTCGACTTCCTGATCGTTGCCGAGGCGCTGAAGCGCAGGGATGCCGGCTATGTCGGCATGATCGGGTCGAAGACCAAGAAGGCGACGTTCAGGAGCTGGTTCCTGAAGACCGCCGGAGGCAGCGAGGAGCAGTTTGCGCGGCTCGTCTGCCCTATCGGCGGGGACGCAGTGAAGGACAAGCGCCCCGCCGTGATCGCGGCGCTTGCGGCCGCGGAGATCATGACCGCGCTGGTGAAGCGCAGCGCGGCCTGACTGTTGGCGAGGGTTACTCGTTTTCCTGGATGTGGGCCTCGAGGAACCACAGCGACTTGTCGAGAGCGCGCGAGTATCCCGTGAAGATGTCCGCGGTGTCGGCGTCGCCCGCATCGGTCGCCTCGTCGATCGCCGAGCGCACGGATTTCGCAACCTCTGCGTAGCGCTCGATGAGGGCGTTGAGGTGATCCCTCGTCTTGTAGATGTCGGTCGGATAGGCCTGGACCTTGCTCTTGCCGGCAACGACCTGAGTGGTGCCGAGGGCCGTGCCGCCGAGTTGGACCGCGCGTTCGGCGATGGTGTCGACATGACCGTCCAGTTCGGTGCGGAAGCCGTCCAGCATCTCGTGGATGGCGATGAACTGCGGTCCCTTGACGTTCCAGTGCGCCTGCTTGGTCAGCAATGCCAGATCGATGGCGTCGGCGAGCCGTGCGTTGAGCAATTCAATCGAGACCATCTTGGCGTTGGACTTGAGATCGTTGCGCGTCGGGTGGGAGGTCATCGGCTACTCCTTGTACGTATTTCTGTGCCGGCGGATTCGCCCGCCAGCGCATGCAGGCTACAACAGCCACACGACATTTCCGTTCCGCCTGGCCGCGTCATAGTGTCATGAGGCGGCGGCGTTGCGGGCGACGACCTCCAGGTAGGCAGCCTGCAATTCGGCCTGGACGGGGACGCGCCCGGTTTTTGCCTCTTCCGGGATCGGCCAGCCGAGATGTTCCTCGCGCAGTTCCTCCATGAAGCGGTTCCACATTTCCGGTCCGCCCTTCTCGAGCAGTTCGGCGCGGATGCTGAGTTCCTCGCTCACCGGCAGCCACCTCCGCCCCCAGGCTGCGATGTGGGCGAGGACTGGCAGCAGTTCGATCGCCATTTCGGTCAGGCTGTAGATCGCCTTCTGCTTGTGGCTGGGGTCGTCAGCCCTGGTGATCAGCCCGTCCTCGACCAGCCGCCGCAGCCTGTCGGCGAGGATGTTCGAGGCAATGCCTTCCTCGGATTGGGTGAGGAGTTCGCGAAAGTGGCGTCGGTTGCCGAACATCATGTCGCGCAGGACGATGAGGCTCCACTTGTCGCCGACGACCTCGAGCGTGAGGTTGATCGGGCAACCCGACCGGTGAAGGTGGTTCATGCATGGTCTCCTAAAACTAGTTGCATAATAAAAGCAGTCCGAGTAGCGTTCAACTGGTTAGAAAATGCAATCAGTTTTGGCTTAGCCGAGCCGGCCTAAGCTTGGGAGGCCAAGGAGGGTGGAATGCGCGACAGCACAGGACTGGACCGCAGGACGCTGATGAAGGGCGCGGCGATGTCGGCTGCTCTGTTGGGGCCGGCCAATGTCGGCGAGGCAGCGACCCAGACCACCCCCGCATCGTCCGATATAGGGAGCAAGATGATGAGCACTGGCAATTTCGTGCCTGGTCGGCTCGACCGGATGCGCAGCACGATGGCAGGCCATGTCGAGCGCGGCGACCTGCCGGGCTACGTGTGGGCATTGAGCCGCGGTGGCGAGACGCTTGTCGAGGCAGGCGGAGCGCTCTCGCTCGGCGGTGGTACGCCGATGCGGCGCGACTGCATTTTCCGCATCGCGTCGCTGACCAAGCCTGTCACAGCTGCTGCCGCCATGATCCTGGTCGAGGAATGCCGTCTGCGGCTCGACGATCCCGTCGACAAATGGCTGCCGGAACTCGCCGGCCGCAAGGTGCTCAAGGCGATCGACGGGCCGCTCTCGGACACGGTGCCGGCCACCAGGCCGATAACCCTGCGCGATCTCCTCACCCTGCGGTTCGGCCTCGGCGCGATCATGGTCTATCCGATCCGATACCCGCTGCAGCACGCGATGGAGGAGCTGGGCGTCGCCCCCAGCGCCAACCTTTTCCGCGGCACGCCGGACGAGTTCATGAAACGCATAGGCAACCTGCCGCTCGCCCACCAGCCCGGCGAGGGCTGGCTCTACCATACCGGCCTCGATGTTGCCGGCGTGCTGATCGCGCGGGCCGCAGGCCAGCCGCTGTCGGCCTTCATGCGCGAGCGCATCTTCGAACCGCTGGGCATGAAGGATACCGGCTTCGATGTTCCCGCCGACAAGCTCGACCGGCTCGCCACGGCCTACAGTCGCGATCCCGTGACCGGAAAGTTCAACGTCTATGACGAGGCGAGGGGCGGCGCGTTCGCAAAACCCGCCGTTTTCGAAGCCGGCGGAGGTGGCCTCGTGTCGACCGCCGACGACTATCTGAGCTTCCAGCGCATGCTTCTGGGGAAGGGCGCGCTGGGCGGCGAGCGCATCCTGTCGCGCGCCTCGGTCGAGTTGATGACGACCGACCAGCTCACGGCCGCACAGAGGGACAGCGCCCCGATGTTCTTCAACGGCAATTCGGGATGGGGCCTGGGCATGGCGGTCGCGCTTCGCCGCGACAACATCTGGATGACGCCCGGACGCTTCGGCTGGGACGGCGGTTATGGCACCTCGGCCTATGCCGATCCCGAAAATGATCTCGCGGGTATCCTGCTGACCCAGAGGCTGATGGATTCGCCCGAGCCGCCGGCCCATTACGTCGACTTCTGGACCTCGGCCTATCAGGCGCTCGCCTGAAGTCGGGATGCTCAACGCCCCGCCAGCAAGTCCTTGATCAGCCGCTGGCAGCGGTCGGCCATGAAGTCGAGCAGCAGCCTGACCTTGGGATCCTGCAGCTTTTTGTGCGGATAGACCGCCGCGAACTGCACCGGGATAGGCGGCGTCTCCTTCAGGATCACCTTCAGCCGCTGGTCGCGGATGAAGGGCTCTACCTCGAAACGGGGCTTGTTGATGATGCCCCGCCCGGCCAGGGCCCACCCGGTCAGCACGTCGCCGTCGTCCGAATCGAACGGGCCGTGAACCTCGAACTTGGACGGCCCGTTGGGCGTGTCCAGCGTCCAGTAGAACTCGCGCGAGCCGGGATAACGCAGCATCAGGCAATCGTGTTTCTTGCCAACCAGTTCCTGCGGGCTGGCCGGTTCGCCGCGGCGCTCGAGATATTTCGGCGAGGCGACCAGCACGCGTTCGCATTCCATGATGCCGCGCATCCTCAGGCTCGAATCCTCGATCAGGCCGAGACGGAAGGCGACGTCGAGGCCTTCCTTGAGGATGTCGACATTGTGGTCCGAAAGCCTGAGCCGCACCTCGATGTCGGGATATTTGTCGTGGAATTCCGGGATGCCGGAGGCGATAAGCCGGCGACCGAGGCCGAGCGGTGCGGTGACGCGAATCGTACCGCGCGGCTGTCCCGAAAGGGCCGACACTGCGGCTTCCGCCTCGGTAATCGCCTCGAGCACCTGCTTGGCGCCCGTGTAGAAGACGGTGCCGTGCTCGGTCGGCATCAACTGTCTGGTCGTGCGGTTGAACAGCCTGACGCCCAGGTGCTTTTCAAGCTCCTTGATGCGATTCGAGGCCACGGCAGGGGAAATGCGCATGTCGCGGCCCGCGGCAGAAAGGTTGCCGAGTTCCACAACGCGAACGAAGACGGCGATGTTGTCGAGATATGCCATGCTTTGCCGATTCCATAGCCGGCTTATGCCGTACCGCAATACGCTAGTATTTTTCAGATTTTTTTGAAAGTCATCGCGAATCCTTCCTCTTCCGCAGGGCCGCCGGCATCGTAAGATTGCGGCAACGTGGAAGAGGAATGGGCGGATGGTGAACGAGTACGCATTATTGTGGGATTGGCTGAGCTTCGGCGTGAGATGGCTGCATGTCATCACCGCCATCGCCTGGATTGGCTCGTCATTCTACTTCATCGCCCTTGACCTCGGATTGAGGAAGCATCCGGGCCTGCCCGCCGGGGCGCATGGCGAGGAGTGGCAGGTCCATGGCGGCGGTTTCTACCATATCCAGAAATACCTGGTGGCGCCGGCGCAGATGCCGGAACACCTGACCTGGTTCAAATGGGAATCATACGCCACCTGGCTCTCGGGCTTCGCGCTGCTGTGGGTCGTCTACTATGGCGGGGCCGAACTCTATCTCATCGACCGCAACGTGCTCGACGTGTCGGTGCCTGCGGCTATCGGCATTTCGCTGGCCTCGATCGCCCTGGGCTGGGTGGTCTACGACCAGCTCTGCAAATCGCGGCTCAGCGACAACGACACCTTGCTGATGCTGATCCTGTACGGGATCGTCGTGTTCATGGCCTGGGGCTACACGCAGCTCTTCACGGGCCGCGCCGCCTTCCTGCATCTCGGCGCCTTCACGGCCACGATCATGTCGGCCAACGTCTTCATGATCATCATCCCGAATCAGAAGATCGTCGTCGCCGACCTGATTGCCGGCCGCACGCCCGATCCGAAGTACGGCAAGATCGCCAAGACGCGCTCGACGCACAACAACTACCTGACCCTGCCGGTCCTGTTCTTCATGCTGTCGAACCACTATCCGCTGGCGTTCGGCACGCAGTTCAACTGGATCATCGCCTCGCTGATCTTCATCATCGGCGTGCTGATCCGCCACTATTTCAACACTGTGCACCGGCGCGCCGGCAATCCGCACTGGACCTGGCTGGCGGCGACCGTCCTGTTCATCATCATCATGTGGCTGTCGACGGTACCGAAGGTGCTGACGGGCGAGGACAAGGTCGCAGCCGCCGACCAGGCCCTCGTCGCCTCGGCCCAGTTCCCGGCGGTGCGGGATACGGTTCTCGGCCGCTGCGCCATGTGCCATTCCGACGAGCCGTATTATGATGGTGTCTACATGGCTCCGAAGGGGGTCGTGCTCGAAACCGACGCCGAAATCGCCAAGCACGCCCGCGAGATCTACCTGCAGGCCGGCCGCAGCCACGCGATGCCTCCCGGCAACGTCACCCAGATCTCGCCCGAGGAGCGGCAGCTGCTCGCGACCTGGTTCGAAGAAGCGCAGAAGGTGCGCTGACCGTTACGCCTGCCCGGTCTCCCGGAAGGGAGCATGTTCCCCGCGGGGAGGGGCAGCGGGCATATCGCCTCGGCATGAAAGCTCGTAGGGTTCAAACGATGAACAGCATACTCCTCCGCGGCCGCACGCTGTCTTTCCTGCGCTGGCCCGATAGCGCCGACGACCATGCCTCCTATGCCTATGAGGAGGACGGCGCGGTGCTGATGCGCGACGGCAAGATCGCCGCCGTCGGCGCCCATGCCGAGGTCGCGGCCCGGGCCGGTCCCGACGTTAAGGTGATCGACCACCGGCCGCATCTCATCCTGCCCGGCTTCATCGATGCGCATGTGCATGTGCCGCAGATGCAGATCATCGCGTCGTATGGCGCCGAGTTGCTCGACTGGCTGAACAATTACACCTTCCCCGAAGAAACCAAGTTCATCGACGCGCAGCACGGACGGCGGATTGCGCGCCTGTTCCTCGACGAGATGGTCCGGCATGGCACGACGACCGTCGCCGCCTATTGCTCGGTCCACCGGCAGTCGGCCGAGGCCTTTTTCGCCGAGGCGCATGACCGCAACATGATGACCATCGCCGGCAAGGTGATGATGGACCGCAATGCGCCCGAAGCGCTGCGCGACACGCCCCAGACCGGCTATGACGACAGCAAGGCGCTGATCGCCGAGTGGCACGGCAAGGGCCGCCAGCATTATGCCATCACCCCACGCTTCGCGATTACGTCGACGCCCGAGCAGATGGAGATGGCGGGAGCGCTCGCGCGCGAGCATCCGGACCTGCACATCCAGACGCATCTTTCCGAGAACCACGCCGAGATCGCCTTCACCCAGGAGCTCTATCCCTGGTCGCGCGACTACACGGATGTCTACCAACACTACGGGCTCCTGGGCAAGCGCATGCTGCTCGGCCACTGCATCCATCTCGGCGAGCGCGAGGCCGACGCCCTGTCCGACAGCGGCTCGGTCGCGGTGTTCTGCCCGACGTCCAACCTCTTCCTCGGTTCTGGCCTGTTCGACTACCAGCGCTACCGCCGCCGCGGCAAGCCGCTGCGCATCGCGACCGCAACCGACGTGGGCGGCGGCACCAACTATTCGATGCTGCGCACCATGGACGAGGCCTACAAGGTCATCGCCCTCAACGGTGAGAAGCTCAACCCGCTGGCCTCCTACTGGCAGTTGACGCGCGGCAACGCCGAGGCGCTTTCGATCGCCGACAAGGTCGGCACGCTGGAGGCGGGCACCGATGCCGACATCGTCGTGCTCGACGCGCGCGCCACGCCCGGCATGCGTCTCAGAATGGAGCGTATCGAAACGCTGGCGGAGGAACTGTTCCTGCTTCAGACGCTTGGCGACGACCGTGCCGTGGTCGAGGTCTATGTCGCGGGCAGGGCGGCGAAGTCCGCGATCGGCGCCGAGGCCTGACTTGCGTCCTTACGCTGCGTCTGTCATGTGAGCCATGTCTGATAGGAGGAGCGGACAATGGCAACAGCCGATGACCTGGCAAGGGTCGCCGAACAGGAATCGCGTCTCGTCTTCGATGCGTTCGACGAGGCCACGGCCTTCGAGATCGGATCGGCCATCCGCAAGCGCGGCCTGGCTGAGAATTTCCCCATTGTCGTCGACATCCGCCTGTGGGACCGCACCTTGTTCTACTGCGCGTTGCCCGGCTCGACGGTGAACAACACGGAATGGG
The DNA here is from genome assembly GCA_001724355.1 of Mesorhizobium sp. SCN 65-20. Taxonomy (GTDB): domain Bacteria; phylum Pseudomonadota; class Alphaproteobacteria; order Rhizobiales; family Rhizobiaceae; genus Aminobacter. Next base: position 50,185 of record MEEF01000012.1, read on the forward strand.
CGCGGCGCAAGTTCAACGTCGTCAGGATGTTCCATCGCAGCAGCTACCGGATGGTGCTGCAGAAGGCCCGCCCGGATCGCACTTTCCCGGTGGGGGATGCACTGCCGATCGACGACTACGTGCTCGCAGGCGGCGGCTTCCCGATCCGGGTCAAGGGCGTCGGCGTGGTCGGTTCGATCGCCGTCTCCGGCTTGCCGGAGCGGCAGGACCATGAGGTCGTGGTGGCAGCGATCTGCGACCATCTCGGCATCGACAGGCAGGCGCTCGCGCTTCCCCCTGTTTCCAACAGCTGAATGAGAACTGGCGTCCCGATGGCCGTTACCGACCCGAAGCAGTTTCTGACCAGGATCTTCGAGGCCGCTGTGGCTGCAGCCGATCCGGAACTCACCATTCGCCGCCATCTTCCGGAAAAACCCAGGGGACGCACCATCGTGATCGGAGCAGGCAAGGGCTCGGCGCAGATGGCGGCAGCCTTCGAAAAGGCATGGGACGGTCCGCTCGAGGGTGTGGTGGTCACCCGCTACGGCTTTTCAGCACCCTGCGAGCGCATCAGGATCATCGAGGCCTCGCATCCGGTGCCGGACGCAAACGGTCTCGAGGCTTCCAAGCTGCTGCTCGAAACGGTCAAGGGATTGACCGAGGACGACCTGGTCGTGGCGTTGGTGTCCGGTGGCGGCTCGGCGCTGTTGCCGTCGCCTGCGGGTGGGCTTTCGCTCGCCGACGAGATCGCGGTCAACGAGGCGCTGCTCGCCTCCGGCGCGCCGATCTCGGCGATGAATACCATCCGCAAGCATGTCTCGACCATCAAGGGCGGACGGCTGGCCGCCGCCGCGCATCCGGCGCGCGTCGTCTCGCTGGTCGTCTCGGACATCCCCGGCGACAATCCTGCCCTGGTCGCTTCCGGCCCGACAGTGCCGGATGAGGCTTCACGCGCGGACGCGCTGCGGCTGATCGAGACCTACCGCATCGCGCTGCCCGCCAGCGTCATGGCGCATATAGCCTCGGCAGCAGCAGATGCGCCCCCGCCTTCCGATCCGCGCTTCGCCCGCAACGAGGTGCACGTCATCGCTTCGGCCGCCGTGTCGCTCGACGCGGCCGCTGCCGAGGCCAAGCGCCTTGGGGTCGAAGCAGTCATCCTGTCCCGCGCTCGCCCGCGAGGTCGCCCAGCGCAATCGTCCGTTCAGCAAGCCGGTATTGATCCTGTCGGGCGGCGAGACCACCGTGACCTTGCGCTCCAAGGGCAAGGGCGGGCGCAACAGCGAGTTCCTGCTCGCCTTCGCCATCGGCATCGACGGACTTTCGGGCATCGACGCGCTCGCCGCCGACACCGACGGCATCGACGGTTCCGAGGACAATGCCGGCGCCTTTGCCGATGGCACGACGGTCGCCCGCATGCGCGCCGCCGGCGTCGACGCCAAGGCCATGCTCGTCGGCAACAATGCCTGGACCGCGTTCAATGCGGTGGACGATCTATTCGTCCCAGGGCCGACCGGGACCAACGTCAACGACCTCAGGGCGATCCTGGTGCGTTGAAGACGGCGGGCTGGGAGCTTGCAGGGCACCGTGAACTGTAATTCACGGTGATCTTGAAATCTGGAGCTGTGTAATCTATAGTTTACACATGTTCGAGGTCCGTCAGACCGACATGTTTCGCGAGTGGTTTGATGGGCTCCGGGATCTGGCGGCCCGGCGAAAGATCGCCCAGCGCGTGGTCAGGCTGGAAGCTGGGCTGTTCGGCGACGTCAAATTCTTCGACGGGATCGGCGAACTGCGCGTGGATTTCGGCCCCGGCTATCGCGTCTACTTCGCGCAGCGCGGACGAGTCCTGATCATCCTGCTGTGCGGCGGCGACAAATCAAGCCAAGGACGCGACCTCAAGCGAGCCTTGGAACTGGCCAAGGAGGTGTGAGCATGGTCCTCAAGACAACTCCGTTCGATGCGGCGTCTTATCTCGACACGCCCGAATCTCAGGCCGAGCTGATCGCCGATGCCTTTGAGACGGGAGACGCTGGCTACATTGCGCATGCATTGGGCGTCGTGGCGCGCGCGCGGGGCATGAGCCAAGTTGCGAAGGATGCCGGTGTGACGCGGGAAGGGCTGTACAAGGCCCTCAGCGCCGAAGGCGACCCGCGGCTGACGACGCTGCTCGGCGTCGTCAAGAGCCTGGGCCTGACCGTAACAGTCCAGCCTGCGCCGAAGTCGTGATCCCCGGGCCGCGCCTCACACCTCGTGCAGGTAGAGGTGGTAGTCCAGTTCGCTCACCGTGCGGGCGACGCGCAGGTATTCGGCTTCCTTGATCGACGTGAAGGTGCGGTGCAGGTCGTGGCCCAGTGCCTCGCGCAGGAACTCCGAGCCCTTTGCGGCGAGGATCGCCGAGCGCCAGTCGGCCGGCATCGTGCCATTGGTGCCTTCGGCCTGCTCGTAGCCGTTGCCGGTGGTTTCCGGGCCGGGGTCGATCTGTTCGTCGAGGCCCTTCGAGATGCCGGCGAGAATGGTCGCGGCGACGAGGTAGGGGTTGGCGTCGACGCCCGATGGACGGTGCTCGATGCGGCGGTTCCTGGCGTCGCCCGCCGGCACGCGCAGCGCCACCGAGCGGTTGTTGACGCCCCAGGTCGGGGCGACCGGCGCGTAGGATTGCGACACGAACCGGCGCCAGGAATTGGCGTGCGGCGCAAAGACCAGCATCGATTCCGCCATGGTCGCGGCGAGGCCGCCGATCGCGTGGAGCAGCCGGGGCTGCCACTCACCTTCCTTCTCCTCGGTGAAGACGTTCTTGCCGTCAGCGTCGAGCAGCGAAGCGTGGAAGTGCATGCCCGAGCCAGCGTATTTCTCGATCGGCTTGGCCATGAAGCAGGCGGTGACGCCGTGACGGCGCGCCTGCGTGCGTACCAGGCGCTTGAGCATGATCAGGTCGTCGGCGGCCTGCATCACGTCCTTGCGGTAGCGCAGGGTGAGTTCGTACTGGCCGGGCGCATATTCGGAGATCACAGTCTCGGCCGGAATCCCCTGCAGCTTCGCCGCCGCGTAGATGTCCGAGAAGAGCGGCTCCATGCCGTGCAGGTGGTCGACCGAATAGACCTCGGTCTTGCCCGAGGCGCGGCCGTCGAGCACGGCGCGCGCCGGCTGCACCTTGCCGTCGCCGTCGCGGTCGTTGGCGAGCAGGAAGAATTCGAGCTCGAAGGCACCGGCCGGATGCAGGCCCTTTTCAGCCAGCCTGTCGACCTGCCGCTGGAGGGCAAGGCGCGGGTCCGACGTCATCGGTGCGCCGTCGAGATGGTACATCGACATCAGCACCTGGCCGCGAGCCGGGCTGGTGCCGTGCAGCGGCTTCAGCGTGCCGGGGATGGGCCAGGCGCGCAGGTCGCCGTCGCCGGAATCCCAGATCAGCCCGGTTTCGTGGACGTCCTCGCCGGTGATGTCGAGGCCGAGGATGGAGATGGGCAGGTGACGCCCGGATTCGTAGAGGCCCAGCAACTCGTGGCGGCGGATGATCTTGCCGCGTCCGACGCCATTGGCGTCGGTAAGCACGATGTCGAAGGCCTCGATGTCGGGGTTCGCGTCGAGAAAGGCCCGTGCCTCGTCGACGGTCGAGCCGGAAGGTGAATTCATGATCCTACTCAATTGTCCGGACGCCTTGTCTCACGCCGCGAGCGTTGCGGCAATATCGCCGAAAGCCGCAACAAGCCGGTCGACTTGTCGAGCCGTCGTCGCCGGCGAGACGAGCATCATATTGTGGAACGGGGCGATCAGCACGCCGCGATTGACGAGCGCCACGTGCACGGCAGCTTCGAGCCGCGCGGCATGGGCATGCTCGGCCTCTCCGCCGTTGCGCAGCGGGCCGGGCGCGCAGATGAACTCGACGCGGGCGCCGACGCGCATCACGTGCCAGGGCAGGCTGTGTTTTCGGATCGCCTTGTCGAGGCCTGTCGCCAGCCGGTCGGCCAGCGCCTCCATGTGCGCGTAGTTCTCCTCGGTCATCACCTCCTCTAGGGTCGCACGCATTGCCGCGAACTGGAGGGGATTGGCCGACAGCGTGGTGCCCATGCCGGAATAGCCGGGCTCCTTGGTGCTGTTGTAGGCGGCATAGCGGGCGGCGACCTCCTCGCTCATGCCCCAGACGCTGGCCGGCACGCCGCCCGCGACTGGCTTGCCTAGCACGAACAGGTCGGGCTCGAGATTGTGTCTCCTGGTATAGCCACCGGAGCCGGTCGAGATCGTGTGGGTCTCGTCGATCAGAAGCAGCGTGCCGGCCTTGCGGGTAAGCGCGCGCACGCCTTCGAGGAACCCGCGCTCGGGCAGGACCATGCAGGAGTTCGTCAGCACCGGCTCGGTGATGACGCAGGCGACGTCGCCATGACCCAGCGCCTCCTCGAGCGCTGCCAGGTCGTTGAACTCGACGATGCGGGTGCGCGCGGTGAGGTCGCGGAATTCGCCGGCGAGTCCCGGGCGGTTGACCGGCTTGCCGTCGCTCATCCGCACCATCGTCTCGTCGACCGAGCCATGGTAGCAGCCGTTGAAGACGAGGATCTTGTCGCGGCCGGTGACGGCGCGCGCCACGCGCAGCGCGAAGCGGTTGGCGTCGGTGGCGGTGGTGGCGATCTGCCAGTGTGGCAGGCCGAAACGCTCGGCGAGCAGAAGCCCGAGCCTCAGCGAATCCTCCGAGGGCAGCATGTAGGTCAGGCCGCGGGCCGCCTGCCGGCGGATGGCGCGCGCAACCGGGGCGGGCGAATGGCCGAACATCGAGCCGGTGTCGCCGAGGCAGAAATCGGCGAGCTTGTTGCCGTCGACGTCGGTGATGGTGGCGCCGCTCGCCTTGTCGACCAGGATGGGGAACGGCGTCGGCCAGTCCTTCATCCAATGCATCGGGACGCCGCCGAAGAAGCCAGCCACCCCGTTGCCGAGGGCTGCCTCGGATTTGGGACGCGCGCGGCGGAAGATCTCGGCCTCCGTCGCTGCAAGCTCCGCGATGCGCCTGAGCGGCACGCCGCCTTCGGTTGCGTCTCCTCGTTCGATGCGGTTCATCATGGCTCCCATTGGACAGTCGGCGCCACTCTAGCCAGAGGCCATGCCGGACGGCAATTGGCCGGGCGCGCTGCCTCGATTGGCGCAGCCCTGCGCGATATGCCAACATCGGAGCCGAAATCGGCAACATTCACGGAGCAATCGATGCGCGCGATCCTGACCGGCTTGGCGATGGTTGCGGCAAGCCCTGCCGCAGCCTCCGGCGGGTTCTCCTGCGAGGCCGCGGACGCGGTCGTGAAGCTCGGGATCGAAAGCGGCGTCACGCGCGGCATGGGCAGCCCGGTCTTCAATTTCCGGGGGGAGATCGGGATTTCGGACAAATCGGTCGCCGAGGACCTGCGCCAAGTGAGCTTCGAGGGTGCCCACCTTGCCCAGTACTGGCTGGACGGCGAGGATCTGAGGCTGGTCGTATACCGGGAGCGCGGAGAAGGCGCGCCGCACGGTTATGTCGAGGTGACAGTGAGGACCAAGGCGGGCGAGGAGGCCGAATATTCCGGCCAATACGCCGTCACCGTTTTCGACATGGGCGGCGAAACGAGCGGCGAGGGCAAGACGTCCAACTTTTCCGGAACGGTCGCCTGCCAGGTCGAATAGACCTCTGCAACAGCAGGGCGCTGCCCGGGCCGTTGCGCGATCAATCCTGGTGCATTGCTCCGATGGCGCGCCGCATCAGCGCCAGGAAGGTCTGGCGCTCCTCCTCGCTGAATTCGGCAAGTGCTGCCTCGTTCTGGGCCCGTGCCGCGGCAGTCGCCGGGTCGCGCAGTTCCACCGCGCGCGGCGTGAGGTGAACGGATTGCGAGCGGCCATCGTCGGGCCGCGTGCGCCGCTCGATCAGCCCGTCGCGCTCCATCCTGGTCAGCGTATTGGCCATGGTCGCCTGCTCGACGTCGAGCCTGCGCACCAGTTCGCTCTGGGTCAGGCCGTCCTCGTCCCACAAGGCCAGCAAGGTCATGAACTGCGCCGGGGCCAGGCCGAGCGGGCGGATGCGCTGCTGCAGGCCCTTGGCGAAGAGGCGCGCCATCTGGTTGGCGAGGAACCCGGCCGATTTTTCTTTCTGGAACGACATGCGCAACGAATAGCTGTTGAATAGCATGCTATGCAATGATATATAGCTTACTATTGAAATCGGCGAGGCATGACGATGAAAGCCAAAGTCCATGCTGCGGCTGGTGCCGCGGCCTTGCTCGTCGTCGGCAGCTTCTGGCTGGCCACGGTGGCCACCGAGTTGTCCGGCAATCTCGAAACCATCGCCGCGGTGAAGGCGGGCGTGCTCGCCGGCATGACTGTGCTGATCCCGCTCATGATCGTGGCCGGCGCCTCGGGTTTTTCGCTCGCGAAAGGCTGGAAGAGCCCAATAGTGCAGCGCAAGAAGCGGCGCATGCGCATCGTTGCGGCCAACGGAATCCTGGTGCTGCTGCCTTCAGCCTATGTGCTGGCCGGCTGGGCGGGGGAGGGCCGTTTCGACGGAGCCTTCCTTGCGGTGCAGGCGCTGGAACTTGCGGCGGGAGCCGTCAATATCGCGCTGCTTTCGCTCAACATGCGCGACGGCCTGGCGTTGCGCCGCAAGCCGTCGCGAATGGTCCAGGCCAGTTGAGCTAGCCAGCGATGTCGATGACGCCGCAGTCGCCGGCGGCGCTGCCGAAGGCGATGCGCCGTTCCTGCTTGTCCCAGGCCATCGAGGTGATCGCGCCCTTGCCGGGGCGGCGCAGCAGCACCTCCTTGGCATCGCCGAAGCGCACCGCCAGCACCATGCCGTCGTCGTAGCCCACGGCCACGATGTCTTCGCTCGGATGGCAGCATACGGTGGTCACCATCGAGTTGCCGCGGGTGCCGAGTTCGAGCGGCGCCTTGCCCATCGGGCCGTCCTTGCCTGTGAAGGGCCAGACGATCGCTGCCGGCGCGCCGGAACTCGCCAACCACTTGCCCTTGGCGCTCCACGACAGGCTCTTCACCTTGGCGGGGTAGCCGGTCATGCGCATGTGCTTGCCGTCGGCGAGCTTCCAGCCATGCAGGGCGTTCTCCTGCATGGTGGTCACGACATAGGCGCCGTCGGGCGAGAAGGTGATGCCGGTATGTGCGCCATCCCACTGCAGCTCGGTCGGCGCCCCGTCGGCTGCGGGGAAGTGCAACGTCGCGCCATTGTAGCGGGCGACGCCGAAGCGCATGCCCTTGGGCGAGAAGGCGACGCCTTCGACCGAACGCGGGTGGACGAATTCCTTCAACTTGCCGTCGGCGAAGCGCACCCAGGCGTTGCGGCCGCTGGCATAGGCTATGGCGCCTTGCGGGCCTGTCGCCACCGACGTCACCCATTTGCGGCCGGCGCTGGCCAGCTCCTCGGCGGTACCGGTCGAATTGAGCGACATGACCTTGCCGTCCTCGCCACCCGAGACAAGCAGATCGTTCCTGGCCGTTGTCGTCGCGGCCAGCAGCCCGTCATGCAGCTTCAATGACTTCTGGCCGTGGTCGAGCCAATGCACCATGCCGTCGGCGAGGGCGAAGAACGGGATGTCGTCGAGGAAGGCAGTGGCGACGCAATGGCCGTCGAGATCAAGCGGGGCGACTGTGGGCATGATTTTGTAACGTCCGGTCGGGTTGCGGGTACTTTGCAAGCACCCCCTCACCGGCTCGCTACGCTCGCTACCTCTCCCCCTGCCCGGGGTAGAGGAAACGCCAATCGCCGAAGCTGCGATTCCTCT